>NZ_JBICJS010000053.1:0-141741 GCF_043103305.1 Pseudomonas sp. YQ_5
CTGGGCGACCTGTTGCTGCCGGATCGACGCCTGCGAAACCGAGCGCGCTCAGGTCGAGTTCATCGACAAAGACATCGACCACTCGCACTGGGTTTTCATCGGTGATGTAGTCATCCAGGCACTCTGGCAGCAATGTGACCTGCGTCCGAGCCTCACCTTCGATGAACCGCTTCATGATTTTCCCCGCCACGATCACGACGGTCAGAAGGTTAGACAACTGCGGGCGTTTTCACACAGCCTGGACCCAGAGCATGCATTCACGACGGCCAGTTGCTGGCCGTGTAAACCACTTTTTTTACCTGTAAACCACCTAGGTTTACAGGTAAAAAAAGTGGTTTACACGTTTCCATCCGGCAAGCATTTTTCAGCTGGGTTTTTTAGGCTTACCCGACTTCATTTCCTCCACATACTTCGCGAATGCCACCTGAGTTTCACCAGGGGTGGCCTTGGGTAAAGGCTTACGCCGCGGGGGTTTGGCGTGGGGGCTCCGGCTTGCTGATTCGATATGCTTTAAAGCTTTGCGCTCCTGCTCAGTCATGGCCTCTCCACATAACATCTAGACGATGTTTCGGATCGCCCAATGAAGTTTTGCAATACGGGCAGTGTGTAAGCAATAACGTATTATGCTTGTGGCAAACAGTGTCGTTTTCAAACCGGGAATATGCCCGACGCCAATATGAGAAACCAAGCCTTACTAAGTCCTCCTTAGCGCACTCAGGACAGTAACTTACATTTTTTTCGGTGTACGGCTCACCCTTAAATGGATAGAGCTTCCGCGAGTAGGAAATATCCTGAGAATGTTTAACAACGTAATTCACAGCGAGGGAAGTATGAAGGGAAATCAGCCGATCGAACCATAGCTTCCATCCCACCCCAGAAAGACCGAAATTTCTTTCAGGTCAGATTTGAAGAATCGAACCTTATTTTGAAATTTACGGATGTCGTCGACAGCATGAGAGTCCCAGCAGAGGAACAAAGAACGTTCCAGATACGAACGAATTGACTCTTCTGGCTGAATTTGCAAATGCGGTATGGAGAGCATGCTGAGACTGCTTGGATAACGTAACTGTGTCGGGCCGACCCTCGCGACCGCGGCCCCTATGGGAGGCCGCAGTCGCGCATGACAGCTTTTATTGTGGCGGTACCGCTTTTATTGTCGGAAACCATTTCATCAACACCTGACTACCCGTTACTCGACAGTCACCGATTTGGCCAGATTACGAGGCTGGTCAACGTCGGTCCCCTTGAGCACGGCCACGTAATAAGACAGCAATTGCAGCGGAATGGTGTACAGGATTGGCGCCAGGGCATCGGCAATGTGCGGCACCTTGATCACGTGGGTGCCTTCGCCATTGGTCATGCCAGCATGCTCATCGGCGAACACGACCAGCTCGCCACCACGGGCACGCACTTCCTGCAGGTTGGACTTCAGCTTCTCCAGCAGTTCGTTGTTCGGTGCAACGGTAACCACCGGCATGTCGTTGTCCACCAGAGCCAGCGGGCCGTGCTTCAACTCGCCTGCTGGGTAAGCTTCGGCGTGGATGTAGGAGATTTCTTTAAGCTTGAGAGCACCTTCCATCGCCACCGGGTACTGCGCGCCGCGGCCGAGGAACAGGGTATGGTGCTTGTCGGCGAACAGCTCGGCAATTTTCTCGACGGTGGCATCCATGGCCAGGGCTTCGCCCAGGCGGGTAGGCAGTCGACGCAACTCTTCAACCAGCTCAGCTTCGACACCGGCTTCCAGCGTACCGCGCACCTGACCAAGGGCCAGGGTCAGCAGCATCAGCGAAACCAGCTGGGTGGTGAACGCTTTGGTCGAAGCCACGCCGATTTCAGGGCCGGCCAAGGTCAGCAGGGTCAAGTCCGACTCGCGTACCAGCGAGCTGATACCCACGTTGCAGATCGCCAGGCTGCCAAGGAAACCCAACTCCTTGGCGTTGCGCAGTGCGGCCAAGGTATCGGCGGTTTCGCCGGACTGCGAGATGGAGACGAACAGAGTATCCGGCTGCACCACCACCTTGCGGTAACGGAACTCGCTGGCCACTTCTACCTGGCAAGGGATGCCGGCCAGGCTTTCCAGCCAGTAACGCGCAACCATACCGGCGTGGTAGCTGGTGCCACAGGCAACGATCTGCACGTTGCGCACCTTGGCAAACAGGTCGGCAGCTTGCGGGCCAAAGGCCTGGACCAGCACGTTGTCCTTGCCCAGGCGGCCTTCAAGCGTGCGCTGAACAACGCTTGGCTGCTCGTGAATTTCCTTGAGCATGAAGTGGCGGTAAGCGCCCTTGTCAGCAGCCTCGGCACCTTCGTGATACTGCACGGTTTCGCGCTGGACCTTATTGCCCTGCTGGTCCCAGATAGAGACCTGATCACGGCGGATTTCAGCGATGTCGCCTTCTTCCAGGTACATGAAGCGGTCAGTAACCTGGCGCAGCGCCAATTGGTCGGACGCCAGGAAGTTCTCGCCAAGGCCCAGGCCGATTACCAGCGGGCTGCCACTGCGTGCGGCGACCAGGCGGTCCGGCTGCTTGGCACTGATCAGCGCCAGGCCGTAAGCACCATGCAGGCGCTTCACCGCCGCCTTCAGGGCGTCGGTCATGTCTGGAATGCTCTTCAGGGTGTGGTGGATCAGGTGGACGATGACTTCGGTATCGGTCTGCGAAGTGAAGAGATAGCCCAGTTCCTTCAGCTCTTCGCGCAGCTCTTCGTGGTTTTCGATGATGCCGTTGTGCACCACGGCCACGTCATTGCCCGAGAAGTGCGGGTGGGCGTTGCCTTCAGTCGGCGCGCCGTGGGTAGCCCAACGGGTGTGGGCAATACCCAACTGGCCTGCCAACGGCTCATCAGCAACAGCGACCTCCAGCTCGCTGACCTTGCCGATGCGGCGGCGGCGCTGCAGTTCACCGGTCTGGGTGAGTACAGCCAAACCGGCACTGTCGTAACCGCGGTATTCAAGACGCTTGAGGCCTTCGATCAGGATGGCTGTGATATTACGCTCGGCGACAGCACCAACGATTCCACACATGTTTTATTGCTCCTGGCTGATCGCGGCGCAGATCAGGTTGATGCCGCGGGCTTGAATTTGTTCGCGCGCTGCTGCTGGCAGGCGTTCATCTGTAATAAGGGTGTGTACGCTGCCCCAGGGCAGCTCGAGGTTAGGGATCTTGCGCCCCACCTTGTCCGACTCGACCATCACGATCACTTCACGGGCAACTTCGGCCATGACCCGGCTCAGCCCAAGCAGCTCGTTGAAGGTAGTGGTACCCCGGCCGAGGTCGATGCCGTCGGCACCGATGAATAATTGGTCGAAATCGTAGGAGCGCAGTACCTGCTCCGCGACCTGGCCCTGGAACGATTCGGAATGCGGGTCCCAGGTGCCACCGGTCATCAGCAGCACCGGCTCGTGTTCGAGGTCGCAGATTGCACGGGCCACATTGAGCGAATTGGTCATCACCACCAGGCCTGGCTGGCGCCCCAGTTCGGGGATCATTGCCGCCGTGGTGCTGCCGCTGTCGATGATAATGCGCGCATGTTCGCGGATACGTCCCACCGCGGCACGCGCAATGGCCTTTTTATAAGAAGAGACGGGTTGTGCCGGTTCACCGAGCAACTCTTGCGGCACCGGCACCGCACCACCGTAGCGGCGTAACAACAAGCCGTTGGTTTCCAAGGCGGCAAGGTCTTTGCGAATGGTCACTTCCGAGGTGGCGAAACGCTTGGCCAACGCGTCCACACTTACCTCGCCCTGCTCGCTGAGCAAAGCCAGAATATTGTGTCGCCGTTGTGGTGTGTTTCGTTTCGACATGTGCGTTTAAGTTTCGATTCGAAAGTTAATGGTTGCAATCAAAACCTAAGACGAGCGATCCGTCAAGCTGTCGTTGACCTGTGGATTGTTTGCCTCTGCTTTGACGCGGTCCTTTATGCGCGGCAGCGCCAATAAAAAAGCCGACTTATTCACATAAGTCGGCTTTCGATCGAAACGGCTGTGAATAACTCAGCTCTTCTTGATCTTCTCAGGGCGCTTCCAGCCCGAAATGTTGCGCTGGCGTGCACGAGCTACAGCCAGGTCACCCGCTTCTACGGCCTGGGTGATGGTCGAGCCGGCTGCGGTGGTCGCGCCGGCCTTGATTTCCACAGGCGCCACCAGCGAGTTGTTCGAACCGATGAACACGTCTTCACCCATCACGGTCTTGAACTTGTTGGCGCCATCGTAGTTGCAGGTGATGGTGCCGGCGCCGATATTGGTGCGCGCACCGATTTCGGCATCACCCAGGTAGGTCAGGTGACCAGCCTTGGCCCCTTCACCCAGGTGGGCGTTTTTCAGTTCGACGAAGTTACCCACATGGGCCTTGGCGTCCAGTACGCTGCCCGGGCGCAGGCGAGCAAACGGGCCAGCATCGCTGCCTTCTCCCATCACGGCGCCTTCGAGGTGGCTGTTGGCCTTGACCACCGCGCCTTTGCGCAGGGTCGTGTTCTTGATCACGCAGTTAGGGCCGATCTGCACATCGTCTTCGATGACCACCTTGCCTTCGAGAATCACGTTGATGTCGATCAGCACGTCACGACCAACGCTTACTTCACCACGAACATCGAAGCGTGCCGGGTCACGCAGGGTAACCCCCTGAGCCATCAGACGGCGGCCTTCACGCAACTGGTAGTGACGCTCCAGCTCGGACAGCTGGCGGCGGTCGTTGGCGCCCTGCACTTCCATAGGGTCGTGCGGCTGTTCAGTTGCCACCACCAAGCCATCAGCCACTGCCATGGCAATTACGTCGGTCAGGTAATACTCGCCCTGAGCGTTGTTGTTCGACAGGCGGCCCATCCAGTCGGCAAGGCGCGCGGCTGGCAGTGCCAGAATTCCGGTGTTGCCTTCCTTGATAGCTTTTTGCGCGTCGTTGGCGTCCTTGTGCTCAACGATGGCAGTTACCTTGCCCTGCTCGTCACGCACGATCCGGCCATAGCCGGTCGGATCATCGAGGGTGACGGTAAGCAGTCCCAGTTGCTGATCGTTGGCCTTCGCCAACAGACGCTGCAGGGTCTCCACTTCGATCAACGGCACGTCGCCGTACAACACCAGCACAGTGTCAGCGGTCAGCGCCGGCAGTGCCTGGGCAACAGCATGACCGGTACCCAGCTGTTTATCCTGCATCACGAAATTCAGGTCGTCAGCGGCCAGGCGCTCGCGAACCAGTTCGGCACCATGGCCAATGACCACATGAATACCTTGCGGCTGAAGTTGGCGCGCACTGTGGATAACATGGCCGAGCATGGAATTGCCAGCTACCGGGTGCAACACTTTGGGCAGCGCCGAGCGCATGCGGGTGCCTTGGCCGGCGGCGAGAATAACGATATCGAGTGACATTACTGGCTACCAATCCTGGGCGGTCAGTGAAAGACCGTGGGGAGAAAACAGAAAAAGAAAAAGGGTAGCCGAGGCTACCCTTTTACTCAATCGCAACAGCAGTTATCAGCCTTGGCCGATTACTTGCCTCTGCGCATTTGCTGGACGGTACGCAGCTGAGCTGCGGCCTCGGCCAGACGTGCGGCGGCGGCACTGTAGTCGAAGTCCGCGCCTTTCAGATTCAGGGCGTTCTCGGCGGCCTTGAGGGCCTCCTGAGCCTGAGCTTCATCCAGGTCTGTAGCACGTTGCACGGTATCGGCAAGCACCTTGACCATGTTCGGCTGAACCTCGAGGAAACCACCAGAGATGTAGAACACCTCTTGTGCGCCACCCTGCTTGGTCAGCGTGATCGGACCAGGCTTGAGATTGGTGATCAGCGGCGCATGGCCTGGAGCGATACCAAGATCACCCAGGTTACCGTGCGCAACCACCATCTCGACCAGGCCGGAGAAGATCTCTCCTTCCGCGCTGACGATATCGCAATGGACTGTCATAGCCATCTGCTTGCCTCAACCTGATAGCGCCCCTTGCGGGGCGCAGGAATTACAGTTTCTTGGCTTTCTCGATCGCTTCGTCGATGCTGCCGACCATGTAGAACGCTTGTTCTGGCAGGTGGTCGTAGTCACCTTTGAGGATGCCGCTGAAGCCAGCGATGGTGTCTTTCAGGGAAACGTACTTGCCTGGCGAACCGGTGAAGACTTCTGCCACGAAGAACGGCTGCGACAGGAAGCGCTGGATCTTACGAGCGCGGGCTACCAGTTGCTTGTCGGCTTCGGACAGTTCGTCCATACCCAGGATCGCAATGATGTCCTTCAGCTCTTTGTAGCGCTGCAGAACATACTGAACGCCACGAGCGGTCTCGTAGTGCTCGTTGCCGATCACGTTCGGGTCCAGCTGGCGCGAAGTCGAGTCCAGTGGGTCGACCGCTGGGTAGATACCCAGGGAGGCGATGTCACGGGACAGAACGACGGTGGCGTCCAAGTGGGCGAAGGTGGTCGCTGGCGACGGGTCGGTCAAGTCGTCCGCAGGTACATATACGGCCTGTACCGAGGTGATCGAACCTTCCTTGGTGGAGGTGATGCGCTCTTGCAGAACGCCCATCTCTTCAGCCAGGGTCGGCTGGTAACCTACTGCCGAAGGCATACGGCCCAGCAGTGCGGATACTTCGGTACCGGCCAGGGTGTAACGATAGATGTTGTCGACGAACAGCAGAACGTCGTTACCTTCGTCACGGAACTTCTCAGCCATGGTCAGGCCGGTCAGCGCTACACGCAGACGGTTTCCTGGTGGCTCGTTCATCTGACCGTAGACCAGCGCTACCTTGTCGAGAACGTTGGAGTCCTTCATCTCGTGGTAGAAGTCGTTACCCTCACGAGTACGCTCACCCACACCAGCGAACACGGAGTAACCGCTGTGTTCCATGGCGATGTTACGGATCAGTTCCATCATGTTTACGGTCTTGCCGACACCGGCACCACCGAACAGACCAACCTTACCACCCTTGGCGAACGGGCAAACCAGGTCGATAACCTTGATGCCGGTTTCCAGCAGGTCGTTGCCGCCTGCCTGGTCAGCGAACGAAGGCGCTGGCTGGTGGATACCGCGACGCTCTTCTTCGCCGATCGGGCCGGCTTCGTCGATCGGGTTGCCCAGTACGTCCATGATACGGCCCAGGGTGGCCTTACCAACTGGAACGGAAATGGCAGCGCCGGTGTCGACGACATCCAGACCGCGCTTCAGGCCTTCGGTCGAGCCCATCGCAATGGTACGAACCACGCCGTCGCCCAGCTGCTGCTGAACTTCCAGGGTGGTTTCCGCGCCTTGTACTTTAAGCGCGTTGTATACACTCGGCACGACGTCGCGTGGGAATTCCACGTCGATGACGGCGCCGATGATTTGAACGATACGTCCGCTACTCATAGCTGGATCCTCTGAATATGTGAACCGTTAAACCGCGGCAGCGCCGCCGACGATTTCCGAGATCTCCTGGGTGATCGCAGCCTGACGCGCCTTGTTGTAGATCAACTGAAGCTCTTTGATCAAATCACCGGCGTTGTCTGTGGCGTTCTTCATGGCGATCATCCGGGCCGCTTGTTCAGCAGCGTTGTTCTCGACCACCGCCTGGTATACCTGCGACTCCACGTAACGCACCATCAAGCCGTCCAGCAGCTCTTTTGCGTCGGGTTCGTACAGGTAGTCCCAGTGATGCTTGAGATCCTGATCCGGGGTTGCCACCAACGGTACCAATTGCTCGACCGTCGGCTTCTGGGTCATGGTATTGATGAACTTGTTCGAAACCACCGAGAGGCGATCGATACGGCCGTCCAGGTAGGCGTCCAGCATCACTTTGACGGAGCCGATCAGATCGTTGATCGATGGCTCTTCGCCCAAATGGCTGATCGCTGCTACGACGTTGCCGCCAAAGATGCGGAAGAAAGTCGCACCCTTGCTGCCGATCACGCACAGGTCGATTTCCACGCCCTGTTCGCGGTTTGCGCTCATGTCCTTGACCAGGGCCTTGAACAGGTTGGTGTTCAAGCCACCGCACAGACCACGGTCACTGCTCACCACGATATAACCGGCGCGCTTTACAGGGCGCTCGATCATGAACGGGTGGCGGTATTCCGGGTTGGCGTTGGCCAGATGACCGATCACCTGGCGGATACGTTCCGCGTAAGGACGGCTAGCAGCCATGCGCATTTGTGCCTTGCGCATCTTGCTGACCGCCACTTTCTCCATGGCGCTGGTAATTTTTTGCGTGCTTTTGATGCTCGCAATCTTACTGCGAATCTCTTTTGCGCCTGCCATGTATCACCTATCAGGTTAGCAAGCGGGGGCCTGAGCCCCCGCTGCGGCTTACCAGGTCTGGGTGGCCTTGAACTTCTCGATACCGGCTTTCAGGCCTGCGTCGATTTCGTCGTTGAAGTCACCCTTCACGTTGATCTTCGCCATCAGTTCAGCGTGATCACGGTTGAAGAAGGCGATCAGTGCTTGCTCGAAGCTGCCGATCTTGGAGACCTCTACGTCGGTCAGGAAGCCACGCTCAGCGGCGTACAGCGACAGAGCCATGTCCGCAATGGACATCGGCGCGTACTGCTTCTGCTTCATCAGCTCGGTAACGCGCTGACCATGCTCCAGCTGCTTGCGGGTCGCTTCGTCCAGATCGGACGCGAACTGGGCGAATGCAGCCAGTTCACGGTACTGAGCCAGAGCGGTACGAATACCACCGGACAGCTTCTTGATGATCTTGGTCTGAGCGGCACCACCTACACGGGATACCGAAACACCGGCGTTCACTGCAGGGCGGATGCCCGAGTTGAACATGGCCGATTCCAGGAAGATCTGACCGTCGGTGATGGAAATCACGTTGGTCGGAACGAACGCAGAAACGTCGCCAGCCTGGGTTTCGATGATCGGCAGAGCGGTCAGGGAACCGGTTTTGCCAGTGACAGCACCGTTGGTGAACTTCTCGACGTACTCTTCCGAAACGCGCGATGCACGCTCCAGCAGACGGGAGTGGAGATAGAACACGTCGCCTGGGTATGCTTCGCGTCCTGGTGGACGGCGCAGCAGCAGGGAGATCTGACGGTAGGCAACGGCCTGCTTGGACAGGTCATCGTAAACGATCAGTGCGTCTTCACCGCGGTCGCGGAAGAACTCGCCCATGGTGCAACCGGCGTATGGCGCCAGGAATTGCAGTGCGGCGGATTCCGAAGCACTGGCAACAACCACGATGGTGTTGGCCAGGGCGCCGTTTTCTTCCAGCTTGCGAACGATGTTGGCAACGGTGGAACGCTTCTGGCCGACAGCAACATAAACACAGAAAATACCGGAGTCTTTCTGGTTGATGATGGCGTCGATGGCCATGGCGGTCTTGCCGATCTGACGGTCGCCAATGATCAGCTCACGCTGGCCACGGCCGACAGGAATCATGGCGTCGACGGATTTGTAACCAGTCTGTACAGGCTGGTCTACCGACTTACGCCAGATCACGCCTGGAGCAACTTTCTCGACTGCGTCGGTCTCGGTGTTGCCCAGAGGACCTTTGCCATCGATAGGGTTGCCCAGTGCGTCGACGACGCGACCCAGCAGTTCCTTACCAACCGGAACTTCCAGGATGCGGCCGGTGCACTTGGCGCTCATGCCTTCGGCGAGGGTGTCATATGCACCCAGGATCACTGCACCTACGGAGTCTTGCTCCAGGTTCAGGGCCATGCCGTAGACGCCACCAGGGAACTCGATCATTTCGCCGTACATGACGTCGGCCAGACCGTGGATCCGCACGATACCGTCGGATACCGAAACAACGGTACCTTCGTTACGGGCTTGGGAGCTCACATCGAGGTTATCGATGCGGCCCTTGATGATTTCACTAATTTCGGAAGGATTGAGTTGCTGCATTGCTCTGCTGCCCCTTCAAACTCAAGATTTCAATGCTTCGGCCAGTTTCGCGATTTTGCCGCGAACAGAGCCATCGATTACCAGGTCACCGGCGCGGATGACGACGCCGCCAATCAGGCTGGCATCCTCCGACGCGTGCAGGCGCACTTCCTGGCCTAACCGTGCACTGAGAACCTTGGCGAGTTTGTCTTGCTGTTCTTGGTTCAACGCGAAGGCACTGGTGACTTCCACGTCCACGGATTTCTCTTGCTCGGCCTTGTACAGGTCGAACAGGGCGGCAATCTCCGGCAGAAGCAGGAGACGGTCGTTTTCCGCGGCAACATGAATGAAATTCTGTGCCTGTGCATTGAACTTGTCACCGCACACGTCAATGAACGTGGCGGCCTTTTCTGCGCTCGTCAGTCGCGGGGCCTTGAGCAGGCGCTGCATGGTGTCGTCTTGCGACACCGCAGCAGCCAGGCCGAGCATGGCTGACCAATTGGCCAGTTGCTGATGGGCCTGGGCATGCTCAAAGGCAGCCTTAGCGTAAGGTCGGGCCAACGTGGTCAGTTCTGCCATGATCGCCCTCGCTTAAATTTCAGCGGCCAGTTTGTTAACCAGCTCCGCATGCGCGTTTTGATCGATTGTGGCGCCAAGGATCTTTTCAGCACCACCAACGGCCAGAGCACCCACTTGGGCACGCAGGGCGTCTTTAGCGCTGTTCAGTTCCTGTTCGATCTCGGCCAGAGCCTGAGCCTTCACACGGTCAGCTTCGACACGAGCCTGTTCACGGGCTTCGTCGACAAGCTGAGCAGCGCGTTTCTTGCTTTGCTCGATGATTTCGGCTGCCTGTGCTTTAGCTTCACGCAGTTGCTGACCCGCTTTCTCTTGGGCCAGCTCCAGGTCGCGAGCTGCGCGGTTGGCAGCGTCCAAGCCGTCGGCAATCTTCTTTTGGCGCTCTTGCAGGGCAGTGATGACCGGAGGCCATACATACTTCATGCAGAAGAGTACAAAAATCAGGAAAGCAACGGATTGGCCAATCAGGGTTGCATTAATGTTCACGCCAACACCTCGCTCGGTCTTAATTCATACAGCCATCAACTCGTGGTGACGAGTGATTAGCCGGCGATCTGACCAACGAACGGATTCGCGAAGGTGAAGAACAGAGCGATACCAACACCGATCATGGTTACGGCGTCGAGCAGACCGGCAACGATGAACATTTTGACCTGCAGCATCGGAACCATTTCTGGCTGACGAGCAGCGCCTTCCAGGAACTTGCCACCCAGCAGGCCGAAACCAATGGCGGTACCCAGAGCACCCAGGCCGATCAGCAGAGCAACAGCGATAGCGGTCAGACCAACTACAGTTTCCATCTTTCCTCCCGACTTTTACGTCGTATTGGTTAGGTTTTTAGTTTGAAGCGGTAAAACAAATCGTTTGGTACAGCATGCCCTTGCGGACTTTTTAAGCCCTCCCCCCGTACAGGCAGGGAAGGCTATCAGACACGCCAGGCGGTCTTAATGGTTATCTTCGTGAGCCATCGACAGGTAGACGATGGTCAGCATCATGAAGATGAAAGCTTGCAGGGTGATGATCAGGATGTGGAACACAGCCCACGCCCATTGCAGCACCACACCCAGGCCGCTGAGCCACAGCAGGCCAGAGCCGAACATTACAGCGATCAGGATGAACACCAGCTCGCCAGCATACATGTTGCCGAACAGACGCAGTGCCAACGAGATCGGCTTAGCGATCAGGGTGACGAATTCCAGCAGGAAGTTGACAGGAATCAGCAGGATCTGCACGAAGATATTCTTGCTGCCAAACGGGTGCAGGGTCAGCTCACCGATGAAGCCGCCCAGTCCCTTGACCTTGATGCTGTAGAAGATGATCAGGGCGAAGACGCAGAAGGCCATTGCCAGGGTCGCGTTCGGGTCGGTGGTCGACACGGCGCGGAACGGAATGTGCGGGTCACCGGAAATCCGGATGGCCAGCTGAGGAATCCAGTCGACCGGTACCAGGTCGACGGCGTTCATCAGGAATACCCAGACGAAAATGGTCAGCGCCAGCGGTGCGATTACCGGGCTACGGCCGTGGAAGGAGTCCTTCACGCTGCCGTTGACGAAGTCGACCATCACTTCAACGAAGTTCTGCAGACCGCCAGGTTGGCCGGAAGTCGCCTTCTTGGCCGCCATGCGGAAGATCAACAGGAAGATCAGACCCAGCGCGACGGACCAACCCAGGGTGTCCAGGTGGAACGCCCAGAAGCCCATTGCCTTGGCTTCTGCAGCCGAATGGGCGAAGCCCCAGCTGCCGTCTGGTAGTTGACCGTAGGTCAGGTTCTGCAAGTGGTGCTGGATATAGCCCGAAGCGGTTTCTGCTGCCATGGTTGCCTCAAACGCCCTAAGGTCTCGAAAGTCTTTTATTCATCAGCAGGGGCGCGAACCAGCTGACCAAAAGGGTCAACACGAAGACGCCGAATACTGCTAACGGCGCCAGTGGCTTCACTCCTGCAAAGGTCAGTGCAAAAAGCACTGCCGTCAAAATCATCTTGCCTGCCTCGCCCGCGTAAAACGACTTGACGATAGCTTGTGCCGCCCGAGCCCCGCTGAAGCGAAAAGCCTTCCAGGCGAAATACACATTGGGCAGCCAGGCAATCAAACCTCCGCAAAGGCCTGAATATCCACTGACCGCCCCTTTCCACTGCCACAACACCAAGGTTGCCAGCAGCAGTACGACAAATTGAGCCAGCAGTACCGGAAAAACCGCCCAGCGATGGAAAGGCAGGCGGTTTGGCGTGCGTATTTCCATCACAACTGCTCCTCGGAAGTCGACCAACAAGTCAGCTATGACTTGGCATAATTTGTGCCGACAAAATGCGCGCAGAGTATAGGGGTGGATTAACCCCTATTCAACTCTTCGGTAGTGATTTCCGACTTCGCGCTACAACAGGAATTGTTTCAGCGGATGTGAGCGAGCACGCCTTGCAACTCGTCAAGCGAGTTGTAGCGAATAACCAACTGGCCTTTGCCCTTGTTGCCATGACGAATCTGTACGGCCGAGCCCAGGCGCTCTGCGAGCCGCTGTTCAAGCCGTGCGATATCCGGATCAGGTTTGCTCGGTTCGACCGGATCAGGCTTGTCGCTGAGCCACTGACGGACCAGTGCCTCGGTTTGGCGCACGGTGAGGCCACGTGCGACAACATGACGCGCCCCCTCCTCCTGACGATTTTCATCCAGGCCGAGCAATGCACGGGCGTGCCCCATCTCCAGGTCACCGTGGGCGAGCATGGTCTTGATCGCATCGGGCAAGGTAATGAGGCGCAGCAGGTTGGCCACGGTCACCCGCGACTTGCCCACAGCGTCAGCCACCTGCTGCTGGGTGAGCTCGAATTCCTGTTGCAGGCGCTGCAGGGCCATGGCCTCTTCCAGTGGGTTGAGGTCTTCGCGCTGGATGTTCTCGATCAATGCCATGGCGATGGCGGCTTCGTCGGGCACTTCGCGGACCATGGCCGGGATCGTGTCCAGGCCGGCCTGCTGGGTGGCGCGCCAACGGCGCTCACCGGCGATGATCTCGTATCGGTTGTCGCCAATCGGGCGTACCACGATCGGTTGCATCACACCATGGTTGCGAATCGAGTGCGCAAGCTCTTCCAGCGCCTCCGGGTCCATGTCACGGCGAGGTTGATACTTGCCACGCTGGACCAGCTCGACCGGCAGGTGTTGCAGTTCTTTCTGGTCGATCTTCACAGCCTGCTCTTCGAGCGCGCTGACGGAAGGACCACTGAGCAGTGCATCCAACCCACGTCCGAGACCCCGTTTCTTGACGGCCATACGGATTCCTTAAGTTGTTTGTGCAGTGCGTGATGGACGGCGTTGACGGCGTACCAGTTCCCCAGCCAGGGCCAGGTAAGCCAGCGCGCCCCGCGATTGCTTGTCGTAAGCAAGGGCTGGCATGCCGAAGCTGGGGGCCTCGGCCAAGCGAATGTTGCGCGGAATGACCGTGTCGTAAAGCTGAGGGCCAAAGTGCTCCTTCAACTGCGCCGAAACATCGTTGTTCAGGCTCAGGCGCGGATCGTACATGGTCCGCAGCAGGCCCTCGATCTTCAACTCCGGGTTCAACCGGGCGGCGATGCGCTTGATGTTATCCACAAGGTCGCTGAGACCTTCCAGTGCGTAATACTCGCACTGCATGGGGATAATTACGCCATCGGAAGCGACCAGCGCATTGAGCGTAAGCATCGACAGCGACGGCGGGCAGTCGATGAGGATGTAGTCGTAGTTATCGCGGATAGGCGCCAGCGCGTTGCGCAGACGGCTCTCCTTGACCTGCATTTCCAGCAGCACCACCTCAGCGGCGGTCAGGTCGCGGTTGGCCGGCAGCAACTGGAAGCCTCCGTGCTCGGAGTAGTGCATAGCCTGGGCCAAGTCGCACTCCCCGATCAGCAGGTCGTAGACCGAGTGCTCGAGCTCGTGCTTGTCCACACCGCTGCCCATGGTGGCGTTGCCCTGCGGATCGAGGTCGATCAGCAGGACACGACGCTTGGTCGCAGCCAGCGAGGCGGCGAGATTGATACAGGTGGTTGTCTTGCCCACACCACCTTTCTGGTTCGCGATTGCGAATACCTTAGCCATTGTTGCGAGTGTTCCCAGTCATGCCTTGCGGCGCAGTATCAGCAGATGGCGCTGGCCCTGGCAACCCGGAACGGTCAGGGCCTGTTCGCTTTCCACTGTGAAGTCTGCGGGCAATGCTACCAGTTCATCGGCAGGATGCAGCCCCTTCATTGCAAGCCATTGCGTCCCGGTGTCGCCCAAGTGGCGGGTCCAGTTGGTGAAGTTCTCCATGCTGCTGAAGGCGCGGGAGATGATTCCGTCGAACGGTTGTGCCGGCTGGAAGGCCTCGACCCGGCTGTGGATAACCGTGAGGTTGTCCAGCCTGAGTTCCATTTTCACCTGTGTCAGGAAACGGGTTTTCTTGCCATTGGCGTCCAGCACGGTGACGCGCTTGTGTGGATGCAGGATAGCCAGCGGAATGCCGGGCATGCCACCGCCGCTGCCAACATCCAGCCAGTTTTCACGGTCGTTGTGGATAAAAGACATGACGCTAAGGCTGTCGAGCAAATGACGCGAAACCATCTCGTCCGGGTCGCGCACGGCAGTCAGGTTGTAGGCTTTGTTCCATTTGATCAACAGAGCCAGGTAGCCAAGCAGCTTCTCGTGCTGCTCGGCAGTCAGCTCGACACCAAGCTGGCGCGCACCTGTGGACAACTCTTCAGCGTGTTGAGGGGTGACCAGGGAACTCAAGCGCTTTGCTCCAATTCGCGGCCAGCGCCGCGTTTTTTCAAGTGAATCAGCAACAGGGAAATCGCCGCCGGGGTCACACCCGGGATACGCGAAGCCTGACCCAGCGTCTCCGGACGGGTCTGGCTCAGCTTGCCCTGTATCTCCTTGGACAGGCCGGAAATCGTCGTGTAGTCGATATCCACAGGCAGGCGTGTGTCTTCGCTGGCGCGCAGTCGGGCAATTTCATCCTGCTGGCGGTCGATGTAGCCGGCGTACTTGGTGCGGATCTCGACCTGCTCGGCAACCTGTGAATCGATTACGTCACCGCCAGTCGCTTCGATCAGGCCGGCGTAGTCGATTTCGGGGCGCGCCAGCAGGTTGAGCAAGCTGTACTCGTGGCTCAGCGGAGTGCCGAACTTATCCACAATGGCCTGGCCTTGCTCGGTATTCGGCCGAACCCAGGTCGATTTCAGGCGCTGTTCCTCACGCTCGATACCGTCGCGCTTGGCGCAGAACGCGGCCCAGCGCTGGTCATCGATCAGGCCCAGTTCACGGCCCTTTTCGGTCAGGCGAAGGTCGGCGTTGTCTTCGCGCAGGATCAGGCGGTACTCGGCGCGCGAAGTGAACATGCGGTACGGCTCCTGAGTACCCAAAGTGATCAGGTCGTCGACCAGCACACCGATGTACGCTTCATCGCGGCGCGGGCACCAGCTGTCGCGACCTTGCGCACGCAGTGCAGCGTTGGTCCCGGCCAACAGACCTTGGGCACCGGCTTCTTCGTAACCGGTGGTGCCGTTGATCTGCCCGGCGAAGAACAGGCCGCCGATGACTTTGGTCTCGAGGCTGTACTTGAGGTCACGGGGATCGAAGTAGTCGTATTCGATGGCATAGCCCGGGCGCACGATGTGGGCGTTTTCCATGCCGCGGATCGAACGGACCAACTCCAGTTGCACGTCGAACGGCAGCGAAGTGGAAATACCATTGGGGTACAGCTCATGGGTGTTCAGGCCTTCCGGCTCAATAAACACCTGGTGGCTTTCCTTGTCGGCGAAGCGGTGGATCTTGTCTTCGATCGACGGACAGTAGCGCGGACCGACACCTTCGATCACGCCCGAGTACATCGGTGAGCGGTCGAGGTTCGAGGCAATGATCTCGTGGGTGCGCGCATTGGTGTGGGTAATCCAGCAGCTCACCTGACGCGGGTGCATTTCGGCATTGCCCATGAACGACATCACCGGGATCGGCGTATCGCCTGGCTGTTCGGTCATTACCGAGAAATCCACAGAGCGGCCGTCGATGCGTGGCGGGGTACCGGTTTTCAGGCGGCCGACGCGCAGCGGAAGTTCACGCATGCGGTGGGCAAGGGCAATCGAAGGTGGATCACCGGCGCGACCACCGGAATGGTTTTGCAGACCAATGTGGATAAGGCCGCCGAGGAAGGTACCGGTAGTCAGTACCACCGATTCGGCAAAGAAACGCAGGCCCATCTGGGTCACCACGCCTTTGACCTGGTCCTGCTCGACGATCAGGTCGTCGCAGGACTGTTGGAATATCCACAGGTTTGGCTGGTTTTCCAGGATTTCACGCACCACTGCCTTGTAGATGGCGCGGTCGGCTTGTGCACGGGTGGCACGTACGGCCGGGCCCTTGCGGTTGTTCAGAACGCGGAACTGGATGCCGCTCTTGTCGGTGGCCAGCGCCATGGCGCCGCCGAGCGCATCGATCTCTTTGACCAGATGGCTTTTGCCAATACCGCCGATGGCGGGGTTGCAGCTCATGTGACCGAGGGTTTCCACGTTATGGGTCAGCAGCAGGGTTTTTACACCCATGCGTGCAGACGCAAGCGCAGCCTCGGTACCGGCATGGCCGCCGCCGATGACGATCACGTCAAAACGGGAAGGGAAATCCACCACGCACCTCGTGCCTGTTTTTGCGAATAGAGAAGGTAAGCGGACAAGTATAGGGACTTCACCCCCAGTAAAGAAACCGTCTGAGCAAATTTTGACCAGTCTGTGGATGAGTGGCAGACAACAGAAATCAAAGATGAAGAATTTAAAAAAGCTTTGTTTTTATGTTTATTCTTATGCACAGCCTTTTCTGTGGATAAGGTCTTGGACGCCACGATTTACGTCATGTAGAGAGAAATTAAACCCTGTGGCTGGAGTGCCATGAGGGCTATGGATAACGTCTTTTAGCCTGTGGATTAAATAGCTATTTACCCACAAGGGGGTTTTTCCTCAGAAAAAAAGCCTGCTTATCAACTGAGCTGAAGGCGAGTTTTCCACAGGGCTCCTGAGCACAGTTTTCACGCTGGGTAAGGAAAATTCATCGCGCAGGCGACCAGGCATGGTCAATGTGGGAGCGAGCGAGCCCGTGAAAGGGCCGGTACATCCGCAGAAAATTAGTGCTTGCAAGGGCCTGTTCGGGGGCCCACCCGTTCCCACAGGTGCTTGGGTCATCGGCCTGCACTCATCTTCTGCAATGAATTTCAGGCAAAAAAAAGCCGCTCCCTAAGGAGCGGCGCTTGGCCTTGCCTGGCTGTGGATTACTTGCCGATGCAGAAGCTGGAGAAAATCCGCCCAAGCAGGTCATCCGAGCTGAATGCTCCTGTGATTTCCCCCAGCGCATGCTGTGCCTGGCGTAAGTCCTCAGCCAGAAGCTCTCCCGCGCCCGCCAAGGTCAATTGGGCACGGCCGTGCTCCAGGTGCTCGCTGGCCTGGCGCAAGGCATCCAGATGGCGCCGGCGGGCGCTGAAGCCACTCTCTGCAGTCTGTTCGTAACCCATACAGCCCTTCAGATGGTCGCGTAGCAGTTGCAGCCCTGTGTCGTCGCCCTTGGCGCTTAGGGTGATCGTCACGTGCCCGTCATCGCACTGCTCCAGCGCCACCTGCTCCCCACTCAGGTCAGCCTTGTTGCGTATCAGAGTGACCTTTGCCGGGTCGGGTCGCTGGTCAAGAAACTCGGGCCACAAAGCGAACGGGTCGCTGGCCTCGGGCGCAGTGGAGTCGACCACCAGCAGAACACGGTCTGCCTCGCCAATGGCCTTCAGGGCGCGTTCCACACCGATCTTTTCCACATGGTCATCGGTATCGCGCAAACCGGCAGTATCGACAACGTGCAGCGGCATGCCGTCGATGTGGATATGTTCGCGCAAGATATCCCGCGTGGTGCCGGCGATGTCCGTGACGATGGCTGCTTCCCGTCCGGCCAGCTGGTTCAGCAAACTTGATTTACCGGCATTCGGCCGACCGGCAATGACTACCGTCATGCCGTCGCGCAGCAAGGCGCCCTGCCCGGCCTCGCGCTGCACAGTGGATAACTCGCTGCGCACAGCATCAAGCATCGACAGCACGTGGCCATCGGCAAGGAAGTCGATCTCTTCCTCAGGAAAATCGATCGCCGCCTCGACGTAAATACGCAGGGCAATCAACGCCTCGGTAAGGCTGTGCACACGCTTGGAGAATTCCCCTTGCAGCGAGCGCAAGGCGTTTCGCGCTGCCTGGCTGGAACTGGCCTCGATCAGATCGGCGATGGCTTCGGCCTGAGCCAGGTCGAGCTTGTCGTTGAGGAAGGCGCGCTCGCTGAATTCGCCCGGACGGGCCAGACGACAGCCGACTTGTACACAGCGCTGCAGCAGCATGTCCAGAACCACCGGGCCACCGTGCCCCTGCAGTTCCAGCACGTCCTCGCCAGTGAATGAATTAGGCCCGGGAAAGAACAGCGCAATCCCTTCGTCCAGCACCAGCCCCTCATCGTCGCGGAACGGGCCGTAATGGGCATGCCGAGGGGTCAGGGTGCGGCCGGTGATCAATTGGCCGGCCTTGGCAGCCAGAGGACCGGACAACCTGACAATACCCACACCACCACGGCCCTGAGCCGTGGCGATGGCGGCGATGGTTTCACGCACAATGTTCATGCTCGAAAGCCTCTACGACAAAACGACAGATAGCAAAAACGCCCCACTAGGGGGCGTTTTTTATTCACAGGCTAGCGTATTAGCCCGTCAAGCAGCAGCTTTTTTGGTAGCTGCTTCGATACGGCGAGTGATGTACCACTGCTGCGAAATCGACAGGCAGTTGTTCACAACCCAGTACAGCACCAGACCGGCAGGGAACCACAGGAAGAAGAAGGTGAAGATGATCGGCATCATTTTCATCACCTTGGCCTGCATCGGATCCGGCGGTGTAGGGTTCAGGCGCTGCTGGATGAACATGGTGGCGCCCATGATGATCGGCAGGATGAAGAACGGATCCTTGATCGACAGGTCGGTAATCCACAGGATCCATGGGGCCTGGCGCATTTCCACGCTTTCCAGCAATACCCAGTACAGGGCCAGGAATACCGGCATCTGCACCAGGATCGGCAGGCAGCCGCCCAGTGGGTTGATCTTCTCTTTCTTGTACAGCTCCATCATCGCCTGGGACATCTTCTGGCGATCGTCACCGAAGCGTTCCTTGAGTGCGGCGAGCTTAGGTGCAACGGCACGCATACGCGCCATGGAGCGGTAGCTGGCAGCCGACAGCGGGAAGAACAGGCCTTTGATCAACATGGTCAGCACGATGATCGACCAGCCCCAGTTACCCAGCAGGCTGTGGATATGTTGCAGCAGCCAGAAGATCGGCTGGGCGATAAACCACAGGAAGCCGTAGTCGACGGTCAATTCCAGGCCTGGGGACAACTCTTTCAGCTTGGACTGGATCTTCGGACCGGCGTACAGCATGGCGCTGGTTTCGACCTTGCCGCCAGCCGGTACGCTGATAACCGGGCCGGTGTAACCGATGATGTAGTTGCCCTGGCTATCCTTGCGGGTCTGGACAACGTTGTTGTCCGACTTGGCTGGAATCCAGGCGGTCACGAAGTAGTGCTGCAGCCAGGCAACCCAGCCGCCGGACACATTTTCTTTCAAACTACCTTTGTCCATGTCCTTCATCGAGACCTTTTTGTAAGGCTCGGAAGCTGTCCACAGGGCGGCACCCAGGTAGGTAGCGGTACCAGTGGCAGTGCTGGATGACGGATCGCCGCTGGCATCACGCTTGAGCTGGGCAAACATGTTGCCGCTCCACGCCTGGCTGCTCTGGTTGTCGATCAGATAGCTGACATTCAGGTCGTACTCACCGCGCTTGAAGCTGAAACGCTTGATGTAGTTGACGCCGTTGTCACTGAACTTCAGGTCTACCACCAGTTGTTCCTGGCCGTCGGCCAGCTGGTAGCTTTTCTGTTCGGCGGCATACAGGGGACGGCCGCTGGCGCGGGCATCCGGACCGTCGGTGCCGGTCAGACCGCTTTGTGCCAGGTAAACACGCTCACCACCGTTGTCGAACAACTGGAATGGAATGTTCGGGTGGTCTTGACGGCGCGGGTACTTCGGCAGGTTCAGCTGAACGATGTCACCACCGACCGGATCGATAGCCAGTTCCAGAACGTCGGTCTTGACTCGGATCAGGTCCTTGCTGAGTGCGACCGGTGCCAGTTCGGCAGGGCTCGATTCGGCGTTGGCGCTCGGTACATCGGCGCTGGCACCGTTGTTACCGGCCGGCACGCCATCGGGCAAGCCCGGAGCAACAGTGCTGGCAGCAGTATTCTGAGTCGGCAGGGCAGCCTGGCCGTAGTCATCGTTCCACTTCAGGACCATGACGTAGGACACGACTGCCAGCGCGGCGATCAGGATCGTGCGTTTAATATCCATGATTACTCGGCTATCGAAGAAGTTCGGGAGGAAGGAGCGGGTGGAACGGGGTCGAAACCGCCGTCATTCCACGGATGACAACGCCCCAGGCGACGAACGGCCAGCCACCCACCACGCCAGATGCCATGGTTTTCGATGGCTTCATACGCGTAACAGGAGCAACTGGGGAAAAACCGACAGTGATTGGCCATCAGAGGACTAATGGCATAACGGTAAAACTGGATCGGAACGAGTGCCAGTTTACGCATCTTGGCTGTCTACCCCTGCGGAATTGGCGGTGACTGCTGGTGTCGGCCGGCTGCGCGCCAGGCGTTTCCAGAGCTTGCCAAAGTGTTGGTGCAATTCCGGGTTTTCTATCTCACCCAATCCCTTGCGCGCGACGATCACGATGTCCAGGCCGGCAAGCAATTGCTGGTTCAGACGAAAGGAATCGCGCATCAAGCGCTTGAGGCGGTTGCGTTGAACGGCGAGCTTGACACTCTTCTTGCCGATTACCAAGCCAAGGCGTGGGTGATCGAGGCCGTTCTCGCGAGCAAGGATCAGCAGGTTTTTCCCTGGAACCTTGCCGGTTGGGGAGTCGAAGACCGCTTTGAAATGCCGGGGTGTAAGCAGTCGCTTTTCCCGACTGAAGTCCTGACTCACCACCTGTGCCGAAAAATCAAATGGCCAGACGCTTACGGCCTTTGGCACGACGACGCGACAGAACAGCACGGCCGTTCTTGGTAGCCATACGGGCACGGAAACCGTGGGTGCGGGCGCGCTTGATGGTGCTTGGTTGGAAAGTACGTTTCATGGCGTGTTACCTGGTTTGTCGACGACGGGCCGGGATGGCCCCCTTTTTAAGAGACCGGCGATTCTAGAGAAAGCAAGCCCATAGGTCAATTTCCAACCAGTCATTGCATATAGAGCGTGTGATGGACGGTACCTCCTGGATCGTGCCAAAGGGGTGCTTGATCGGACACCCGCATCGGGGACAACATGAAAAAAAAGAAGAGACATATAAAAAGCTTTTCTGAAGAACTTATAAATCTTAGGTGGATAACCTTCTGTGGATAACCATCGTCAGGCCATGAAATACGTGCTGTACAGAGTTTTACAACTTTGTTCTGAACCGGTGCTGCGGCTGTTTCCATCATGAGTGAAAGCTGTGGATGAAAAGACCTGTTATCCACAGCTGAGTTATCAACAGACTTGCGCCTAGGGTTGTGCATAGACCTCATGCATGGTTATCCACAGACCTTATTCACAGAGCCGGAGCGCCGTTTTGGTCGATAAATGGCTGTTTTGTCATGGTTCCTAACGTGTCCACATGTGGATAACTGAACGCTCGACCGGTACAATGGCGGTTTGTTTTTGCCTCATCCGGCTTTCAAACTCAGGGGATATCCGTGTCAGTGGAACTTTGGCAGCAGTGCGTGGAGCTTCTGCGCGATGAACTGCCTGCCCAGCAATTCAACACCTGGATCCGTCCGCTACAGGTCGAAGCCGAAGGCGACGAGTTGCGCGTCTATGCGCCTAACCGTTTCGTCCTCGATTGGGTCAATGAAAAGTACCTGGGTCGCTTGCTCGAGCTGTTGGGTGAGAACGGTAGCGGCATTGCACCTGCCCTTTCCTTATTAATAGGTAGCCGACGCAGCTCGGCCCCAAGGGCTGCGCCCAACGCGCCAGTCAGCGCTGCCGTTGCGGCTTCGCTGGCGCAGACCCAGGCACACAAGGCTGCCCCGGCAGCAGCGGTTGAGCCTGTTGCCGTGGCTGCGGCCGAGCCTGTGCTGGTCGAGACGTCTTCGCGTGACAGCTTTGATGCCATGGCAGAGCCAGCTGCGGCGCCGCCCAGTGGTGGCCGGGCTGAACAGCGCACCGTGCAGGTTGAAGGTGCGCTCAAGCACACCAGCTACCTGAACCGGACCTTTACCTTTGACACTTTCGTCGAAGGCAAGTCGAACCAGCTCGCCCGCGCGGCTGCCTGGCAGGTTGCGGACAACCCCAAGCATGGCTACAACCCGCTGTTCCTTTATGGCGGTGTGGGTTTGGGTAAAACCCACCTTATGCATGCTGTGGGTAACCATCTGCTGAAGAAGAATCCGAACGCCAAGGTGGTGTACCTGCATTCGGAGCGTTTCGTCGCGGACATGGTCAAAGCGTTGCAGCTCAATGCCATCAACGAATTCAAGCGCTTCTACCGCTCGGTGGACGCGTTGCTGATCGACGATATCCAGTTCTTCGCTCGCAAAGAGCGCTCGCAGGAAGAGTTTTTCCACACCTTCAACGCCTTGCTTGAGGGTGGCCAGCAGGTAATCCTTACCTCTGACCGCTATCCCAAGGAAATCGAAGGCCTGGAAGAGCGTCTGAAGTCGCGCTTTGGTTGGGGGCTGACGGTGGCTGTCGAGCCGCCAGAACTGGAGACCCGCGTAGCAATTCTGATGAAGAAGGCCGATCAGGCCAAAGTCGAGCTCCCGCATGACGCAGCCTTTTTCATCGCTCAGCGCATTCGATCCAACGTCCGTGAGCTGGAAGGTGCACTGAAGCGGGTTATCGCTCACTCGCATTTCATGGGGCGTGACATCACCATCGAGCTGATTCGTGAATCGCTCAAGGATCTGTTGGCGCTGCAAGACAAACTGGTCAGTGTGGATAACATTCAGCGTACTGTTGCTGAGTACTACAAGATCAAGATCTCCGATCTGCTGTCCAAGCGTCGTTCGCGTTCTGTCGCGCGCCCGCGTCAGGTAGCCATGGCCCTGTCCAAGGAGTTGACCAACCACAGTCTGCCGGAAATCGGCGACATGTTCGGTGGTCGCGACCATACGACCGTGCTGCACGCCTGCCGCAAAATCAATGAACTGAAGGAATCCGACGCGGACATCCGCGAGGACTACAAGAACCTGCTGCGGACGCTGACGACCTGATGGCCGTCTGCGCAGCTAATTGAAGGCAAGGGACTAGACCATGCATTTCACCATTCAACGCGAAGCCCTGTTGAAACCCCTGCAACTGGTCGCCGGTGTCGTCGAGCGCCGTCAGACCTTGCCGGTCCTGTCCAACGTATTGCTGGTCGTACAAGGCCAGCAACTGTCGTTGACCGGTACCGACCTGGAAGTCGAACTGGTAGGCCGCGTGCAACTGGATGAGCCGGCCGAGCCCGGCGAAATCACTGTTCCGGCGCGCAAGCTGATGGACATCTGCAAAAGCTTGCCTAACGACGCCCTGATCGATATCAAGGTCGATGAGCAGAAATTGTTGGTAAAGGCCGGCCGCAGCCGCTTCACCTTGTCGACCCTGCCTGCCAACGACTTCCCGACTGTGGAAGAAGGCCCGGGTTCGCTGACCTGCAACCTGGAGCAGAGCAAGCTGCGCCGCCTGATCGAGCGAACCAGCTTCGCCATGGCCCAGCAGGATGTGCGCTATTACCTCAACGGTATGCTGCTTGAGGTTTCCCGCAACACGTTGCGCGCCGTATCCACCGACGGTCACCGCTTGGCGCTTTGCTCGATGAGCGCGCCGATCGAGCAGGAGGATCGACACCAGGTCATCGTGCCGCGTAAAGGTATCCTGGAATTGGCGCGCCTGCTGACCGACCCTGAAGGTATGGTCAGCATCGTGCTGGGCCAGCATCACATCCGCGCCACTACTGGCGAGTTCACCTTTACCTCCAAGCTGGTGGACGGCAAGTTCCCGGACTACGAGCGCGTACTGCCCAAAGGCGGTGACAAGCTGGTTGTCGGAGACCGCCAGGCGCTGCGTGAGGCCTTCAGCCGTACTGCGATTCTTTCCAACGAAAAGTACCGCGGTATTCGCCTGCAACTGGCAGCCGGCCAGCTGAAGATCCAGGCTAACAACCCCGAGCAGGAAGAAGCTGAAGAAGAAATCAGCGTGGACTACGAAGGTAGCTCGCTGGAGATTGGTTTCAACGTCAGCTACTTGCTGGACGTGCTGGGCGTGATGACTACTGAGCAAGTTCGTCTGATCTTGTCCGATTCCAACAGCAGTGCGCTGCTGCAGGAAGCTGGCAATGACGATTCTTCCTACGTTGTCATGCCGATGCGCCTGTAACCTGTAGCAGGCGAAATGTCCCTTCGACGTATCATGGTCACCGCGGTGCGCAACTTGCACCCGGTGACACTCTTACCCTCCCCCCGCATCAACATCCTTTACGGCGCCAACGGCAGCGGCAAGACCAGCGTGCTAGAAGCCGTGCATTTGCTTGGGCTGGCCCGTTCATTTCGCAGCACCCGCCTTAATCCGGTTATTCAGTACGAACAGGCTGCCTGTACTGTGTTCGGCGAGGTTCAGCTGACGGAGGGTGGTACGAGCAACCTGGGTGTGTCCCGTGAGCGCCAAGGGGAGTTTACTATCCGTATCGATGGGCAGAATGCGCGCAGTGCTGCGCAATTGGCTGAGTTACTGCCGCTTCAGCTCATCAACCCAGACAGTTTCCGGCTGCTTGAAGGTGCCCCAAAAATACGCCGCCAGTTTCTGGACTGGGGTGTGTTCCACGTGGAACCTCGTTTTCTGCCAGCCTGGCAACGCCTTCAGAAGGCGCTGCGGCAGCGGAACTCATGGTTGCGTCATGGTACACTTGACCCAGCTTCGCAAGCCGCCTGGGACCGGGAACTGTGCCTGGCTAGCGCGGAAATAGATGAATACCGTCGCAACTACATCAAGGCCTTGAAGCCCGTCTTCGAGCGAACCCTGAGCGAACTGGTCGAGCTGGACGGGTTGACCCTGAGCTACTACCGAGGCTGGGACAAGGACCGGGAACTGCAAGAAGTACTCGCCTCCTCTCTCCTTCGCGATCAGCAGATGGGCCATACCCAAGCCGGTCCGCAGCGTGCTGATCTGCGTTTGCGGTTGGCTGGCAACAACGCAGCCGACATCCTGTCGCGTGGTCAGCAAAAGTTGGTGGTATGCGCATTGCGCATTGCCCAAGGCCACCTCGTTAGTCAGGCTCGCCGCGGTCACTGTATTTATCTCGTGGATGACTTGCCGTCCGAACTGGATGACCAGCATCGCCGCGCACTGTGCCGCTTGCTTGAAGAATTACGCTGCCAGGTGTTCATCACCTGTGTAGATCACGAATTACTGAGGGAAGGCTGGCAGACGGAAACGCCAGTTGCTTTGTTCCACGTGGAACAAGGCCGTATCACCCAGACCCACGACCATCGGGAGTGAAGGCATGAGCGAAAATCAAACGTACGACTCCTCCAGCATTAAGGTGCTGAAAGGTTTGGATGCCGTACGCAAGCGTCCCGGCATGTACATTGGCGACACCGATGATGGTAGTGGCCTGCACCACATGGTCTTCGAGGTGGTCGACAACTCGATCGACGAAGCCCTCGCCGGTCACTGCGATGACATCACTGTCATCATCCACCCGGACGAATCTATCAGTGTGCGCGACAACGGTCGCGGCATTCCGGTCGATGTGCACAAGGAAGAAGGCGTTTCCGCAGCCGAGGTCATCATGACTGTGCTGCACGCCGGCGGTAAGTTCGACGACAACTCCTACAAAGTATCCGGCGGTCTGCACGGTGTAGGTGTGTCGGTTGTGAACGCCCTGTCCGAGAAGCTGGTTCTGACCGTTCGCCGTAGCGGCAAGATCTGGGAACAGACTTATGTTCACGGTGTTCCACAAGCGCCTATGGCGGTTGTCGGTGACAGTGAAACCACGGGTACCCACATCCACTTCAAGCCATCGGCTGAAACCTTCAAGAACATTCACTTCAGCTGGGACATCCTGGCCAAGCGCATCCGCGAACTGTCGTTCCTCAACTCGGGCGTTGGCATTCTGCTGAAGGATGAGCGCAGCGGTAAGGAAGAGTTCTTCAAGTACGAAGGCGGCCTGCGTGCGTTCGTCGAGTACTTGAACACCAACAAGACGCCGGTCAACTCCCAGGTGTTCCACTTCAACGTTCAGCGTGAGGATGGCGTGGGTGTTGAAGTCGCCCTGCAATGGAACGACAGCTTCAACGAAAACCTGCTGTGCTTCACCAACAATATTCCGCAGCGTGATGGCGGTACCCACCTGGTGGGTTTCCGTTCCTCGCTGACCCGTAGCCTTAACAACTACATCGAGCAGGAAGGCCTGGCCAAGAAGAACAAGGTGGCAACCACTGGCGACGACGCCCGTGAAGGCCTTACTGCGATCATCTCGGTTAAGGTACCGGACCCGAAGTTCAGCTCGCAGACCAAAGACAAGCTGGTCTCCTCGGAGGTGAAAACTGCCGTGGAACAGGAGATGAACAAGTTCTTCGCCGATTTCCTGTTGGAAAACCCGAACGAGGCCAAGGCCGTCGTTGGCAAGATGATCGACGCTGCTCGCGCCCGTGAAGCCGCCCGTAAAGCCCGTGAGATGACCCGCCGTAAAGGTGCGCTGGATATCGCTGGCCTGCCGGGCAAACTGGCGGACTGCCAAGAGAAGGATCCTGCTCTCTCCGAACTGTACCTGGTGGAGGGTGACTCTGCGGGTGGCTCGGCCAAGCAAGGCCGCAACCGTCGTACCCAGGCGATCTTGCCGCTGAAGGGTAAAATCCTCAACGTCGAGAAAGCGCGCTTCGACAAGATGATTTCTTCCCAGGAAGTGGGCACGCTGATCACCGCGCTGGGCTGTGGTATCGGCCGCGAAGAGTACAACATCGATAAACTGCGTTATCACAACATCATCATCATGACCGATGCTGACGTTGACGGTTCGCACATCCGTACACTGCTGCTGACCTTCTTCTTCCGTCAGCTGCCGGAGCTGGTCGAGCGTGGTTACATCTATATTGCCCAGCCACCGCTGTACAAGGTGAAAAGAGGCAAGCAGGAGCAGTACATCAAGGACGATGAGGCCATGGAAGAGTACATGACCCAGTCGGCTCTGGAAGATGCCAGCCTGCACCTGGACGAATCGGCGCCAGCAGTTTCCGGTGTGCAGCTGGAAGCGCTGGTGAATGAGTTCCGTAGTGTCATGAAGACCCTCAAGCGCCTGTCGCGCTTGTACCCGGAAGAGCTGACTGAGCACTTCGTCTACCTGCCCGAGGTGACTCTGGAGCAGTTGGGCGACCACGCTGTGATGCAGGCCTGGCTGGCCCAGTTCCAGGCGCGTCTGAACTCCAATCAGAAGTCTGGCTTGGCTTACAACGCCAGCCTGCGTGAAGACAAAGAGCGCAACGTATGGCTGCCTGAAGTGGAAATCACCTCCCATGGCTTAGCCAGCTACATCACGTTCAACCGCGACTTCTTCGGCAGCAATGACTACCGTACCGTAGTCAACATTGGTGCCAAGCTGTCGAGCCTGTTGGGTGAGGGTGCGTACGTACAGCGCGGTGAACGGCGCAAGGCAATCGTCGAGTTCAAAGAGGGCCTGGATTGGCTGATGAATGAGACCACCAAGCGCCATACGATTCAGCGATACAAAGGGCTGGGTGAGATGAACCCGGACCAGCTGTGGGAAACCACCATGGACCCGACCGTTCGCCGTATGCTCAAGGTCACCATCGAAGATGCCATCGCAGCAGACCAGATCTTCAACACCCTGATGGGTGATGCGGTCGAGCCGCGTCGTGACTTCATCGAAAGTAACGCGCTGTCGGTGTCGAACCTGGACTTCTGATCAGGTGTAATTCGCCAGACACTAAGAAGCCCGCTGATGCGGGCTTTTTAGTGCCTGCAAAGAATCAGTAGCCGGTGAGAATGTTCACGATCACACCGCTGGCAATAGCCACCAGCACATAGTCGCCATTCACATACAGCCAGCGATGATCACGAGGTGGCGCATACAGGTGGCGCGCTTTCCAGTCGGTTACCCAGTAACGGTCACCACGGTAACGTGGATCAACGGCATGACCACGGTGCCACTGCTTATGAGGTATCGGCATGCCGTGTTGTGGGCGGAAGTTGGGATCTCGGTAAGCAGGACCGTGGCCGTTGTCATGGCGGCCCTGTTGGTGTGACTGGGCATGTGGCGGGTTGCCTTGGTGCGATCGGCTGCCATCATGTCGATCAGGTGGACCAGGCTGCGCGAAGCTGACCAGCGGTACGCTGAGTATGAGCGCGGCGCAGATCACGGTTAGGGGGGTCTTCATTTGATGTGGTCCTCTGCCTGTTATCGCCTGGCACGTATTGATTGCCAGGTTCGGTTAACTGATCAGACCACGATTTTTCCCTTGTAATGTCAGGACGCAGGTAAAGGTCCGGTAAAGTCTGCCGTTCTTTCAGTGCAGCCCGAGCGCTTTCAAGCGGCGATAAAGCGTGCGTTCACTCATGCCAAGGTGACTGGCCAGTTCGCTACGCGACCCCTTGAACTGTTCCAGCGCCTGCGCCAATTCACCCAGGTCATTGCGATGGCCGTTTCCTTTAGCTGCGCCAGCCAGTCCGGTGTCTTCCGGCAAATGCTCCGGTCTGATCACACCGTCATCGGCAAATAAACGCGCGCGTTCCAGAATGTTGCGCAACTCGCGGATATTGCCCGGAAATGAATGCAACGCAAGTTGCTGCAAGGCAGCATCACTCAGCCTGGGCGTTGCTTGGCCGGCCATGCGTTGCAGCAGGCTCTGGGCGAGTAGCGGCAGACCTTCCACCCGTTCGCGCAATGCAGGCAGACGAATTGGAAAGCCGCTGATGCGGTAGTACAGGTCTTCACGGAAGAAACCATCCGCGACCATTTTCTTGAGCGGTTTGTGGGTGGCCGATATTAGGCGGAAATCCGGGCGATAGGCCGCATTGGCGGCGAGGATGTTGTAGTCGGTGTCCAACACGATGGTCGGGAGGGCATCGTGCTCAAGGTAGGAAACCAGCAAGGTAGGAAACCAGAGCTAGGATGAGGGGATGGGCTTCAGGCATGACGGCACCGTATGGATGACCGATGCAGGGTAATAAGGACTGCCAAACACTGCCATTAGCTGTCAGTCGCCTGCCGCCTGGGCTGTCAGTTTTATCGGCAACTGTCTGCAACTGGCCGGTTTTATTGGCCAGTGAGTGGCAAAAAGCCTGGCATGCATCTTGATAAAGCTCCTGTCACTGCCTACGCCTGTACAAGGCGGGGCGGATAAATTGGAGAACGTGATGATCATCGGCAACAACCTTCACGTGGACGCCTTTTACGACGAGGCGACCTCGACCATCAGCTACCTGGTCATGGACCGTGAAACCCGACAATGCGCACTGATCGACAGCGTGCTGGATTACGACCCAAAGTCCGGACGCACCTGCAGCGCTTCGGCTGATCGCCTGATCGAGCGTGTGAACGAGCTGAATGCCAGTGTGCGGTGGGTGCTGGAAACCCATGTACACGCCGACCACCTTTCAGCCGCTGCCTACCTGAAGGAAAAGCTGGGCGGTCATACCGCTATCGGCGCGCATATCACCCAGGTGCAGAAAGTGTTTGGCGCCTTGTTCAATGCAGAGCCCGGCTTCGCCCGTGATGGCAGCCAGTTCGATGTGCTGCTCGAAGACGAGGAAGGTTTCCGGATTGGCAACCTGCAGGCCCGGGCGCTGCACACACCTGGGCACACGCCCGCGTGCATGAGTTTCATGATCGAGGATGCCGGCGAGATTGCGGTATTTGTTGGAGACACCTTGTTCATGCCCGACTACGGCACCGCCCGCTGCGACTTCCCCGGGGCCGATGCCCGCACCTTGTACCGCTCAATCCGTCGCCTGCTGGCTTTCCCCGATCAGACTCGGTTGTTCATGTGCCACGACTACCTGCCAGGTGGCCGCGACATGCAGTACGTCACTACTGTCGCCGAGCAGCGCGCCCACAACATTCACATCCACCAGGGTATCGACGAGGACAGCTTCGTGGCCATGCGCGAAGCCCGCGACAAGACGCTCGAAATGCCGGTGCTGATATTGCCTTCAGTGCAGGTGAACATGCGCAGCGGCCAACTGCCCCCACCGGAGGCGAACGGTGTGAGCTATCTGAAGATCCCGCTGAACAAGCTGTAACCGCCCTGCCCTCCATAATCAGATTTCCAGGATTTACCGCCATGCCTGCCTCGTTGTCCCCTGCCAATACCGACCACCACAAGGTGGTCATCGTCGGTGCCGGTGCCGCCGGTATCGCCACTGCTTCCAGCCTGATCAGCCGCGACCCGTCGTTGGACGTCGCCTTGATCGACCCTGCCGAAGTGCACTATTACCAACCCGGCTGGACCATGGTCGGTGCAGGTGTGTTCAAGGCACCAAGCACGGCCCGCACCATGGCGTCGACCATTCCTCGTGGTGTGCGCTGGGTCAAGGCACGGGTAAAGGGATTCGACCCGCTGGGCCAGCTGGTCATCCTCAATGATGGTCGCACCATCAGCTATGAACAGCTGATCGTCTGCCCCGGCCTCAAGCTGGACTGGGCGGCCATCGATGGGCTCAGCGAGACCCTGGGCCGCAACGGTGTCACCTCCAACTATCGCTACGACCTGGCGCCCTATACCTGGGAACTGGTGCAAAAGCTCAAGCAAGGACGCGCGGTGTTCTGCCAGCCGCCCATGCCGATCAAGTGCGCCGGTGCACCCCAGAAGGCGCTGTATCTGTCTTGCGACCACTGGCTACGCCATGGCCATTTGGGCGCGGTGAAAGCCAGCTTCTACAATGCGGGTGCCGTGTTGTTCGGTGTCGCCGACTACGTGCCCGCGCTGATGAAATACATCGAGAAATACGCCGTCGATCTCAACTTCTCCCACAGGCTGCTTGCCGTAGATGGCCCGGGCAAGCGCGCTACATTCTTGCGTACCTTGCCCGATGGCAGCAGCGAAACGCGCATCGAGGCCTTCGACATGCTGCACGTGGTGCCACCACAGGTGGCGCCAGACTTCATTCGCGAAAGCCCCTTGGCCGATAGCTCCGGCTGGGTCGACGTCGATCCGCATACCCTGCGCCATCGCAAATACACCAACGTTCATGCCCTGGGTGACGTGGCTAACACCAGCAATGCCAAGACCGCCGCGGCGGCCCGCAAGCAGGCACCGGTGGTCGCCAACAATGTGCTGGTGGCATTGGGCAGGCTGGGAACCCTGGCCCATTACGACGGCTATGGCTCGTGCCCGCTTACCGTCGAGCGCGGCAAGATCGTCCTGGCCGAGTTCACCTATGGCGGCAAGCTGGCACCGAGCTTCCCCAATTGGTTGCTGGATGGCCGCAAGCCAACACGCTTGGCCTGGCTGCTCAAGGCACAGGCGCTGCCACCGTTGTACTGGCAAGGCATGCTCAAGGGGCGCGAGTGGTTGGCACGTCCGCAACTGGTAGCCGAGGGTGGGCAGTGATCGAGCATCAACTGTTAGGGGCGGGCCTGGGCGCAATCATCGGCGCGGTGCTGGCACTGACCGGCGCAGGCGGTGGCATTCTCGCTGTACCCTTGCTGGTGTTCGGCCTGGGGTTATCGATAGTCGAGGCGGCCCCGGTCGGCCTGCTGGCTGTTGGTTTGGCTGCGGGGGTTGGCGCAGTGCTGGGCTTGCGCCAAGGGCTGGTGCGTTATCGGGCTGCGCTGTTCATTGCCTCGGTTGGTGTGGCAGCAGCGCCGTTCGGGCTGATGCTGGCGCACCGACTGCCAAATACACCGTTGCAGTTGGTGTTCGCCGGGGTGCTGGTTTATGCCTGCCTGCGTATCTGGCGCAAGGCGGCCAAAGAACTGCGTGGCGAAGCCAATGAAGCTCATCGCTTTATTGAGCCATGTGTGCTGAACCCGCTGCAGGGTCGTTTGCGCTGGACCCTGCCCTGCGCGCGCGCATTGGCATTCACGGGTGCCTTGTCCGGCTTGTTGTCCGGCCTGCTCGGCGTGGGTGGGGGGTTCGTCATCATCCCGGCCCTGAACCGCTACACCAATCTGCGCATGGCCAGCATCGTCTCCACCTCGCTGGCGGTGATTGCCCTGGTCTCTACCGGCAGTGTGGTCAGCGCCAGCCTTGCGGGCGTCATGCACTGGCAGGTTGGCGCCCCGTTTGCCTTCGGCGCGGTGCTCGGCCTGCTGCTGTCGCGACCATTGGCAGCCAGGTTGGCCGGGCCGCGCCTGCAGCAGATGTTTGCCTTGGCAGGTTGGGCCGCTGCCTTGTTGTTGGCCGGCAAGGCGTTACTGGGCTAGCAACTCGCTCTGTTCGGCCGCGCACAACGCCAGCAGGTAGTCCCACACCACCCGCAGGCGCACAGACTTGTGCAGCTCGCGGCGGGTGCAGATCCAGTAGCTGCGCTGGATGGTCTCACCCGGCAGCACGCGCACCAGTGTCGGGTCGTGGCGGGCCATGTAATTGGGCAGCACGGCGATGCCCAGCCCCGCGCGGGCGGCGGCTTGTTGGGCGATCACGCTGGTGCTGCGAAACACCACGTTGGGTGCTCGGCAGAAACTGTTGAGAAACAGCAGTTCCTGGCTGAACAGCAAATCGTCGACGTAGCCGATCCAGCTGTGCCGAGCCAGGTCTTCGCGGTGGCGCAGTGGCGGCGCGCGGTCCAGGTAGTCCTGGCTGGCGTATAGCGCCAAGCGGTAGTCGGTGAGTTTGCGGGTGATCAGCAGATCGGCGTTGGGTCGCTCCAGATGGATGCTGATTTCCGCCTCGCGGTTGAGGATGCTGACGAAACGCGGCACCGCTACCAGCTCCACTTCCAGGCCGGGGTAGCGCTCGAACAACGCGTTCATGCGCGGGGTGAAGAACATGATGCCGATGCCTTCGGTTACCCCCAGGCGAATCTTGCCCAGCGGGGTGATGGCCTGGGTGATTTCTTCCTGCGCCAGCAGGGCGACATTTTCCATGGCTTCGGCATGCTTGAGCAGGGCTTGGCCCGATGGGGTCAGCTCGTACCCCTGGGCATGCTGCACGAACAGCGCGGTCCCCAGGCTCTGCTCGATGCTCTCGATGTGCCGGGCCACGGTGCTGTGGGTAGTGTTGAGGCGCTTGGCGGCGGTCAGCAGGCGGCCGCTGCGCTGCAACTCGAGGAAAAACCGCAGATCGTTCCAGTCGAACATGCTTGTCCTTTTTGGCAGTTCGTTCCGGCCTCTTCGCGGGCAGTCCAGGTGCGCTGAACATCCTGCAGGCAACGTGGTCCCGGTGGGAGCGGGCGAGCCCGCGAAGAGGTCGGTACAGGCTTGCCACTGTGCTAAAACGCACAGCGGCTGCGCGAAATCTCGTGTTTCCACCACGAAATTACTCACTAAGATGGACCGGGACAAGAATAAAAAACAGGCGCGAGGTTGCACATGCCATCAGCCGATTCTGTCTTCGATTACGTGGTGGTGGGGGCCGGTCCCGCCGGATGCCTGCTGGCCAATCGTTTGTCCGCCGACCCTTCCTGCCGCGTGCTGCTGCTGGAGGCGGGTGGTCGTGACAATTATCCCTGGATCCACATCCCCGTCGGTTACCTCTACTGCATCGGCAACCCACGCACCGACTGGTGCTTCAAGACCGAGGCACAGCCTGGCCTCGGCGGTCGCGCTTTGGGTTATCCAAGGGGCAAGGTGCTAGGTGGCTGTTCTTCGATCAATGGCATGATCTACATGCGGGGGCAAGCCGCCGACTATGACCATTGGGCCGCGCAAGGCAACGACGGCTGGGCGTGGAAAGATGTGTTGCCGCTGTTCAAGGCCAGTGAAAACCACTTTGCCGGCGCCAGTGAGCACCATGGCGCGGAGGGCGAATGGCGGGTCGAGCGCCAGCGCTACAGCTGGCCGATCCTTGATGCTTTCCGTGATGCCGCCGAGCAGAGCGGAATTGGCAAGGTCGAAGATTTCAACACCGGCGACAACCAGGGTTGTGGATATTTTCAGGTCAACCAGCGCAGTGGTGTGCGTTGGAACGCTTCCAAAGCCTTCCTGCGGCCGATCAAGGATCGCGCCAACCTCACTGTGCTGACTGGCGTGCAGGTTGACCAGGTACTGCTCGACAACACCCGCGCAAGGGCGGTGAAGGCGCTCTGGCAAGGGGCCTGGCATGAGTTTGCGGCGCGTCGCGAGATCATCCTCTGTGCTGGGGCGGTTGGTTCACCGGGCATCCTCCAGCGCTCCGGCATCGGTCCGCGTCAGTTGCTGGAAAGCTTGGGCATTGGTGTTCGCCACGATATGCCCGGCGTTGGTGGCAACTTGCAGGACCACCTGCAACTTCGCCTGATCTACCAGATCCGCAACACCCGCACCTTGAACCAGATGGCCAACAGCCTGTGGGGCAAGATGGGCATGGGCCTGCGTTACCTCTACGACCGCAGCGGGCCGCTGGCCATGGCGCCGAGCCAGTTAGGCGCGTTCGTGCGTTCAAGCCCCGAACAGGCCACCGCCAACCTTCAGTATCACGTGCAGCCGCTGTCACTGGAACGCTTCGGTGAGCCGTTGCATCAGTTCCCGGCCTTTACTGCCTCGGTGTGCAACCTGCGCCCAGCCAGCCGCGGGCGTATCGATATCTGCAGCACCGACATGAACAGCACACCGCTGATCGACCCCAATTACCTCAGTGCTCCCCAGGACTTGCGCGTTGCCGCCGAAGCCATTCGCCTTACCCGGCGCATCGTCCAGGCCCCTGCCCTCGCCGCTTTCGAGCCCAAGGAATATTTGCCGGGCCCGGCGCTGCAAAGCGAGGAAGAACTGTTCGAGGCCGCTGGCAAGATCGGCACCACCATCTTCCACCCGGTCGGTACCTGTCGCATGGGCAACGGTGCCATGGACGTTGTGGATAACCAACTGCGTGTACATGGCATCCCCGGTCTTCGCGTGGCAGATGCTTCGATCATGCCGCAGATTACTTCCGGCAATACATGTTCCCCCACCCTGATGATCGCCGAAAAGGCGGCGCAACTGATCCTCAAAGGAGCGGCTACCCAGACCAACCTGAACGAAGACGCGTTACCGACGCCCTGACCCGGGTGCGTGCAGTACCGGCGGCTTGCGGTCAGAAGTCGCCGACAGTGGAACAACAAGAATAATCACTGTGGCCTACGGGCCGAGGACAGCAACGATGTCGGATTACATCCAAGAGCAGGATGCGGTGGCCAGCAGCCCCAGCCGCCGTGAAGAACGCAAGATCATTTTCGCGTCATCCCTCGGGACGGTTTTCGAGTGGTATGACTTTTTTCTCTATGGTGCGTTGGCAGCGGTCATCAGCAAGCAGTTCTTCGCTGGCGTGAACGATACCACCGCTTTCATCTTTGCCCTTATGGCCTTTGCTGCAGGCTTTCTGGTGCGGCCGTTTGGCGCGCTGGTGTTCGGCCGCCTGGGTGACATGATCGGGCGCAAGTACACCTTTCTGGTCACCATCGTGCTGATGGGCCTGTCCACTTTCGCTGTTGGGTTGTTGCCCACCTACGCCAGCATCGGCATCGCCGCACCGATCATCCTGGTGGTCCTGCGCATGCTTCAGGGGCTGGCGCTGGGCGGTGAGTATGGCGGTGCCGCCACTTACGTGGCCGAGCATGCGCCGCCCGGCAAGCGTGGCTTGCACACAGGTTTCATCCAGTCCACCGCAACGCTGGGCCTGTTGTTGTCGCTCTTGGTGGTGCTGGGTAGTCGCTACGTCAGTGGCGACCAGTTCGAAACCTGGGGCTGGCGCTTGCCGTTCCTGCTGTCGATCGTGCTGCTGGCGATCTCCACCTGGATTCGCATGAGCATGCACGAGTCGCCGGCCTTTGTGAAAATGAAGGCTCAGGGCAAGGTCAGCAAGTCGCCCATCCGTGAGTCATTCACCTCCTGGCCAAACCTGAAAGTGGTGCTTACCGCCCTGTTCAGCATCAACGCGGGGCAGGCTGTGACCTTCTACACGGCGCAGTTCTACGTTCTGTTCTTCATGACCCAGATGCTGAAAATGGACTCGGCTCAGGCCAACACCCTGCTCATCATCAGCGTTGTGATTGGCGCGCCGTTCTTCGTGTTCTTCGGCTGGTTGTCCGACCGTATCGGCCGCAAGCCGATCCTGATGCTCGGCCTGTTGCTGGCCACGGTACTGTACTTCCCACTGTTCAAGGCGCTGAGCCACTATGCCAACCCGCAGATCGACGCTGCCAGCCGTCAGGCGCCGATCGTGGTCACCGCCGACCCGCAAGGCTGCACATTCCAGTTCGACCCAGTGGGCAAGGCACGTTTTGACAGCCCGTGCGACAAGGTCAAGACCTTCCTGGTCAAGCAGGGCCTGCCGTACAGCTCGGTAAGCGTGGCCGGCAGTGAGGTGGTGGTCAACATCGGTGACAAGACCATCAACGGCTTTGACGAAACCGCCATGCGTACTGCAATCGAGCAGGCTGGTTACCCGGCCAAGGCGGACCCTGCGCAGGTCAACCAGGTAATGGTGGTGGTACTGATCGTGGCGATGATCCTGATCGCGACCATGACCTATGGCCCGTTGGCGGCGGTGATGGTCGAGCTGTTCCCGACCCGCATCCGCTACACCTCGATGTCGCTGCCCTACCACATTGGTAATGGCTGGTTTGGTGGTTTCCTGCCTACCGTATCGTTTGCGCTGGTGGTCTATACCGGGGATATCTTCTACGGGCTGTGGTACCCGGTGCTGGTGACCGGGATCAGCCTGGTGGTTGGGATCTTCTGTCTGAAGGAAACCAAGGATGTAGATATCGACAAAGTCTGATGCTGTCCACATGCCATAAAAAAACCGGCTGTAAAAGCCGGTTTTTTTATGCCTCAAAAAAACTTATGCACGATTTTCAGAAAAAATTCATACAGAAAAATAAATAGCAAATTCAAATACTTAGCTATCAATTCAAGCATTTAATCCAAAAACTGCACACAAGTTATCCACAGAAGGTCATGCCATCTGCTCCTGAGGTTTTTCCTCTGCTGGCGGCAGCGATCCCATGGCCCGCTGGGTCGCTTCGTTCCAGGCTGCAGCGCGGTCGTTGAGTTCGGCGATGGCCCGTGGCCCAGTGCCGTTGGCGTACATCGGTTCGCCAATTACCACTTCGATTGTACCGGCACGCTTGCCCCAACCGGTCTTGGGCCAGAACTTGCCGGCGTTGTGGGCAATCGGCAGCACCGGCAGCCCGGCATTCACGGCCAGTGCGGTACCGCCGCGGGAGAACTTGCCGATGGTGCCGAACGGCACACGGGTGCCTTCTGGAAAAATCAGCACCCACGTCTTCTGCTTGAGCAGTTCGTCACCCTTGCTCGCCACCTGGCGCAGCGCTTCCTTGGGGTTGTCGCGGTTGATCGCGATGGGCCGCAGCATGGCCATGGCCCAACCGAAGAACGGTACATACAGCAGTTCGCGCTTGAGCACCTGGCTAAGCGGCGAGAAGTACTGCGACAGGAAGAAGGTTTCCCAGGTGCTCTGGTGATTGGACAGAATCACGCAAGGCTCAGCTGGCACGTTCTCGGCGCCAGTGATCTTGTAGTCGATGCCCAGGATGGTGCGCACCAGGAACAGCGCGCAGCGGCACCAGTACACGTTGATGAACCTGTAGCGCTTGGGGAACGACAGGAACGGCGCGACGAAGAAGCTCAGCGAGCACCACAGCAGCGAACTGGTGCCCAGCAGCAGGTAAAAAAGAAAGATTCTGATCGCCTGCAGGATCGACATAGTGGCTTGTACCATTGCGGGCATGCCCGCCTGAGAAAAATGCGCCAGAAGGCGCACTGTTTAAATTAGTTCTCTGGCGATAGCTGCCAGATCGTCGAAAATCAGTGTAGTTTCCGGGACGCCTTTTTCCAGGGTCCGCTCACCTTTGCCGGTCTTCACCAGCACGGGTTGTGCACCGACGGCCAGGGCGGCCTCCAGGTCACCTTTGCTGTCGCCGACGAACCATACGCCTTCAAGGCCAATCTGGTAATGCTCGGCGATCGCCCGCAGCATGCCGGGCTTGGGCTTGCGGCAATCGCACCCTTCGTCCGGCCCATGCGGGCAATACACGATATGGCCCACCTCGCCGCCCTGCTCGGCCACCAGCGCGCGCAGGCGCGCGTGCATGGCCTCAAGGGTTGCCAGCGGGTAGTAGCCACGGGCAATGCCGGACTGGTTGGTGGCCACGGCCACCGTCCAGCCCGCCTTGCTCAACTGCGCGATCGCATCGACCGAACCGGGGATCGGCACCCATTCTTCCAGCGTCTTGATGTACGCATCGGAGTCGTAGTTGATCACCCCGTCACGGTCGAGAATCAGCAGTTTCAAGGCTTACCCCAGCAGCGAAATGTCAGCCACGCCCAGGAACAGGCCGCGTAGGCGGCTGAGCAGGGCATAACGGTTGGCACGTACCTTGGCGTCTTCGGCGTTGACCATGACAGCCTCGAAGAAGGCATCGACCGGGTCACGCAGGGCCGCCAGGCGGGCCAGCGATTCGCTGTACTGACGTGCTGCAGCCATCGGTTGCACGGCCTGGTCGGCCTGCTGGATGGCCGAGTACAGGGAGAACTCGTTGGCATTGTCGAAGTACTTCGGTTCGACCTGCTCGGCGATGGCACCTTCGGCCTTGCTCAGCAGGTTCGACACGCGCTTGTTCACCGCGGCCAGGGCCTCGGCTTCCGGCAGTTTGCGGAACGCCTGTACGGCTTGCACGCGCTGGTCGAAGTCCAGCGCGGAGCCTGGCTGCAGTGCGCGTACCGACAGGTACGTAGCCACGTCGATGCCTTCGTCTTCGTAACGCGCGCGCAGGCGGTCGAAAATGAACTCCAGTACTTGCTCGGCCAGGCCGGCGGCCTTGACCTTGGCGCCGAACTGCTTGACCGCGAACTCGACCGCACCGGTCAGGTCCAGGTCCAGTTGCTTCTCGATCAGGATCCGCAGCACGCCCAGAGCAGCACGGCGCAAGGCGTACGGGTCCTTGCTGCCGGTAGGCAGCATGCCGATGCCGAAGATGCCCACCAGGGTGTCGAGCTTGTCGGCGATGGCCACGGCAGCACCGGTCAGGGTCTGCGGCAGCTCTGCACCAGCACCGCGCGGCATGTACTGCTCGTTCAGGGCCAGGGCCACGTCTTCCGGCTCACCGTCGTTGAGCGCGTAGTAGTAACCGGCAACACCCTGCATTTCAGGGAATTCGCCGACCATCTCGGTGGCCAGGTCGCACTTCGACAGCAGGCCGGCACGGCCAGCGCGCTGGGCATCGCCGCCGATCAGCGGGGCAACGAAGGCGGCCAGCCTGGAAACACGTTCGGCCTTGTCGTACACGGTGCCGAGCTGAGCCTGGAACACCACATTCTTGAGGCGCTCGTTGAAGGTTTCCAGTGGCTGCTTCTTGTCCTGCTTGAAGAAGAACTCGGCGTCGGTCAGGCGCGGGCGCACGACCTTTTCGTTGCCTTGCACGATCTGCTTCGGGTCGCGGCTTTCGATGTTGGCCACGGTAATGAAGCGCGGCAGCAGCTTGCCTTCGCTGTCCAGCAGGCAGAAGTACTTCTGGTTGTCCTGCATGGTGGTAATCAGGGCTTCCTGCGGCACTTCAAGGAAACGCTCTTCGAACGAGCACACCAGCGGCACTGGCCATTCGACCAGAGCAGTCACTTCGTCCAGCAGCGCCGGTGGCACGATGGCAGTGCCTTCCTGCTGCATGGCAAGCTCGGCGGTGCGCTTGCTGATCAACTCGCGGCGCTCGGCGAAGTCGGCCAGCACGTAAGCTTTACGCAGGTCTTCGACATAGTTGGCCGGTGTGGTGATGACCACGGCTTCCGGATGGTGGAAGCGGTGGCCACGGGATTCACGGCCGGCCTTCTGCGACAGAATGGTGCAGTCGACCACTTGGTCGCCCAGCAGCATTACCAGCCATTGGGTCGGGCGTACGAACTCTTCCCGGCTGGTCGCCCAACGCATGCGCTTGGGGATCGGCAGGTCGTTCAGCGAATCTTCGACGATGGTCGGCAGCAGGTCAGTGGTGGCCTTGCCCGGGATGTGCTGGGAGAAGCGCAGCTTGGGGCCGCTCTGGTCGATTTCGGCCAGTTCAACACCGCACTTCTTGGCAAAGCCCAGCGCAGCCTGGGTCGGCTGGCCTTCGGCGTTGAAGGCTGCCTGCAGGGGCGGGCCGTCGATATTGATGCTGCGGTCAGGCTGCTGCACGTCCAGCTGGCGAATCAGTACGGCCAGACGACGCGGCGCGGCGTACACCTGCTTGGCGGTGTAGTTCAGGCCAGCCGCCTGCAGGCCTTTTTCGATACCGGCCAGGAAAGCGTCGCCGAGGTTGGCGAGGGCCTTGGGTGGCAGCTCTTCGGTGCCCAGTTCTACCAGAAAATCTTGAGCACTCATTGTGCAGCCTCCAGCTTAGCCAACACTTCGTCACGCAGTTCAGGGGTGGCCATCGGGAAGCCCAGGCGTGCGCGGGCTTGCAGATAGCTTTGCGCCACGTCCCGGGCCAGGGTACGTACACGCAGGATGTAACGCTGGCGCTCGGTTACCGAGATGGCGCGGCGGGCGTCCAGCAGGTTGAAGGTGTGCGAGGCCTTCAGGACCATTTCATAGGTCGGCAGCGGCAGCTCCAGCTTGATCAGGCGGTTGGCTTCGCTTTCGTAGAAATCGAACAGTTCGAACAGCTTGTCGACGTTGGCATGTTCAAAGTTGTAGGTCGACTGCTCCACCTCGTTCTGGTGGAACACGTCACCGTAGGTGACCTTGCCGAACGGGCCGTCGGCCCACACCAGGTCGTAAACCGAATCGACGCCCTGGATGTACATGGCCAGGCGCTCCAGGCCGTAGGTGATTTCACCGGTGACCGGGTAGCACTCGATGCCGCCTACCTGCTGGAAGTAGGTGAACTGGGTGACTTCCATGCCGTTGAGCCAGATTTCCCAGCCCAGACCCCAGGCGCCGAGGGTCGGCGATTCCCAGTTGTCTTCGACGAAACGAATGTCGTGCACCAGCGGATCCAGGCCGATGGCTTTCAGCGAGCCGAGGTACAGCTCCTGGAAGTTGGCCGGGTTCGGTTTGAGCACCACCTGGAACTGGTAGTAGTGCTGCAGGCGGTTGGGGTTTTCGCCATACCGCCCGTCGGCAGGACGACGGCTAGGCTGCACATAGGCGGCGTTCCAGGTTTCTGGACCCACGGCGCGCAGGAATGTAGCGGTGTGGAAAGTGCCGGCGCCTACTTCCATATCGTAGGGCTGAAGTACCACACAACCTTGAGCTGCCCAGTAGTTCTGCAGGGCGAGGATCAGGTCTTGGAAGGTACGCACGGCTGGCGTAGGCTGGCTCACGAAATTCACCTGTATCTGGGGATGCGGATGTAAAGAGCGGGAGTATAACCTGATTCGCCTCGCCCTCTACTCATTGGAGCCTTATGCCACGCTGCTTTTGGTGTACCGACGATCCGTTGTACCAGGCCTACCACGACCAGGAATGGGGAATGCCACAGCGCGACCCGGCGTTGCTCTTCGAGATGCTTTTGCTCGAAGGGTTCCAGGCGGGGCTTTCGTGGATTACCGTTTTGCGCAAACGCGAGCGTTATCGCCAGGTGATGTACGGCTTCGACCCCTTAAAGCTGGCGGCCATGAGCGACGAGCGTATCGAAGAATTGATGCAGGATGCAGGCATCATCCGCAATCGCCTCAAGCTCAAGGCTGCGCGGCGCAACGCCCAGGCCTGGCTGGCTGTGGATAACCCTGCCGAATGGCTGTGGTCGTTCGTCGGCGGCTCGCCGAAGATCAACCACTTCAAGGCTCGCGGCGACGTGCCGGCGGTTACCGATGAAGCCAAGGCAATGAGCAAGGCCCTGCAGAAAGCTGGCTTCACGTTCGTCGGTCCGACTATTTGCTACGCCTTCATGCAGGCCACCGGCATGGTCATGGACCACACCACCGACTGCGATCGCTACGCCGCCTTGTCGCGCTGAGGGTTACAATGCGCGCCTTGCTGAAATAAGGAATTCGCCTGTGGAAAAGTTCAAGGGCGCCCTGATGGTCGGGGTGCTGCGCCTATTTGCCAAGCTGCCCTGGGGCGCTGTGCAGCGTGTCGGCGCCGGTATTGGCTGGCTGATGTGGAAAATCCCCAACAGTTCGCGCAACGTGGTACGGATCAACCTGGCCAAATGTTTCCCGGAGATGGACCCGGATGCCCGTGAGCAACTGGTGGGCCAGGCGCTGCGGGATATCGGTAAATCCTTTGTCGAAAGTGCCTGTGCCTGGATATGGCCGCCACAGCGCTCGCTGGAGCTGGTCAAGGAAGTGCATGGCCTGGAAGTGCTGGAGCAGGCCCTGGCCTCGGGTAAAGGCGTGGTCGGCATCACCAGCCACCTGGGCAACTGGGAAGTGTTGAACCACTTCTATTGTAACCAGTGCAAACCGATCATCTTCTACCGCCCGCCGAAGTTGAAGGCGGTGGATGACCTGCTGCGCGAGCAGCGCGTGCAGATGGGTAATCGCGTGGCGCCGTCGACCAAGGAAGGCATCCTCAGCGTGATCAAGGAAGTGCGCCGTGGTGGCCAGGTGGGTATTCCTGCCGACCCGGAGCCGGCGGAATCGGCGGGCGTGTTCGTGCCGTTCCTCGGCACCCAGGCGCTGACCAGCAAGTTCGTGCCGAACATGCTGGCCGGTGGCAAGGCGGTAGGCGTGTTCCTGCATGCGCTGCGGTTGCCGGATGGCTCGGGCTTCAAGGTGTTCCTCGAAGCTGCTCCGGAAGAGATGTACAGCACCGATGTGAACGTGTCGGCTGCGGCGATGAGCAAGGTGGTCGAGCGCTATGTGCGTGAGTACCCGAGCCAGTACATGTGGAGCATGAAGCGCTTCAAGAAGCGCCCGGCCGGCGAACCGCGCTGGTATTAAGCCATTCACCGCCCTCTGTAGGAGCGGGTTTACCCGCGAATGCGTTGTTTGATTCACCGACGCATTCGCGGGTAAACCCGCTCCTACAAGGGCCGCGTCAACCCGCTGCTTTGTTGAGCTTCTTCAGGAATACGGTCATTTCTTTTTCGGCCTGCTTGTCACCATGGACCTGCGCCGCCACGATCCCGTCTTCCCACGCCTTGCGCGCCGCCGCCAGGTCGCCCTGCAACTGATAGGCCTTGCCCAGCAGCTTCCATGCTGCCGAGTATTTCGGATCCTGCTCTACACAGCGCGCCAGGTGCACCGCTGCTTCAGCGCCGTTACCTTCATCCAGCCAGGCCTTGCCCAGGCCAAACCTCAGCAGCGGGTTATCCACACCTTTAGCCAGCATCTTCTCCAGCGACTCGCGCATGCCCTCTTCTCCTAGAAGAAACTCAAGCCGACGTGGAACAGCTTCTCCACATCGCGAATATGCTTTTTATCCACAACGAAGAGGATCACATGGTCCCCTGATTCGATCATGGTGTCGTCATGGGCAATCATCACCTCTTCATCACGGATGATCGCACCGATGGTGGTGCCCGGTGGCAGCGTGATGTCTTCGATTGCCTTGCCGACCACCTTGCTCGACTTCGAGTCCCCGTGTGCCACCGCCTCGATAGCCTCGGCTGCACCACGGCGCAGCGAGTGCACACTGACGATGTCGCCGCGACGGACGTGCGCCAGCAGGGTGCCGATGGTGGCGAGCTGCGGGCTGATGGCAATGTCGATTTCGCCGCCCTGCACCAGGTCGACATAAGCCGGGTTGTTGATGATGGTCATCACCTTGCCTGCGCCCAGGCGCTTGGCCAGCAGCGACGACATGATGTTGGCTTCGTCATCGTTGGTCAGGGCCAGGAAAATATCGGCGTCGGCGATGTTCTCTTCGAGCATCAGGTCTTTGTCCGAGGCGCTGCCTTGCAGTACTACAGTGCTTTCGAGGGTATCGGAGAGGTGGCGACAACGCGCCGGGCTCATCTCGATGATCTTCACCTGATATCGGCTTTCGATGGCTTCCGCCAGGCGCTCGCCAATCTGCCCGCCGCCGGCGATGACAATGCGTTTATTGGTCTCGTCGATGCGGCGCAGTTCGCCCATCACCGCGCGGATATCTTTCTTCGCGGCAATGAAGAACACCTCGTCGTCGGCTTCGATCACCGTGTCGCCACGCGGGGTGATCGGCCGGTCGCGGCGGAAGATGGCTGCCACGCGGGTGTCGACGTTGGGCATGTGCGCACGGATCTGGCGCAATTGCTGGCCGACCAGCGGGCCGCCATAGTAGGCCTTCACTGCCACGAGCTGGGCCTTGCCTTCGGCGAAGTCGATCACTTGCAGCGAGCCTGGGTGTTCGATCAGGCGCTTGATGTAATTGGTCACCACCTGCTCGGGGCTGATCAGAACGTCGACCGGGATATGGTCGTTGTCGAACAGCTCTTCGCGGGTCAGGTAGGACGATTCGCGCACCCGTGCAATCTTGGTCGGGGTATGGAACAGCGAATAGGCCACCTGGCAGGCAACCATGTTGGTCTCGTCACTGTTGGTTACCGCCACCAGCATGTCGGCGTCGTCGGCACCGGCCTGGCGCAGCACCGTCGGCAGTGAGCCGCGGCCCTGGACAGTGCGGATGTCCAGGCGGTCGCCGAGGTCGCGCAGGCGGTCGCCGTCGGTGTCGACCACGGTAATGTCGTTGGCTTCGCTGGCCAGGTGTTCAGCCAGCGTACCGCCTACCTGCCCTGCGCCGAGGATGATGATCTTCATGCGCTACTCCCTATCCTTTGTTCTTATCCGCGCGAGGCGGCGATCTTGATCAGCTTGGCATAGTAGAAACCGTCGTGGCCGCCTTCCTGGGCCAGCAACTGACGGCCGTGGGGCTGGCGCAGGCCGGCTTCGGTCGCCAGGTCCAGCTCGCGGGCGCCCGGGGTGCGCGCGAGGAAGGCTTTGATCACTTCAGTGTTCTCGGTCGGCAAGGTGGAGCAGGTGGCGTATAGCAGCATGCCGCCCACTTCCAAGGTCGGCCACAGGGCATCGAGCAGCTCGCCTTGCAGCGTGGCCAAAGCCGGGATGTCGTCGGCTTGGCGGGCCAGTTTGATGTCCGGGTGGCGGCGAATTACGCCGGTGGCCGAGCACGGCGCGTCGAGCAGAATGCGCTGGAATGGCTTGCCGTCCCACCAGCTGGCAGTGTCGCGTGCATCGCAGGCGATCAGCTCGGCGTCCAGCTGCAGGCGGTCGAGGTTTTCTCGCACGCGGGTCAGCCGCTTGGCTTCGAGATCGATGGCCACCATGTGCGCCAGGCCAGCCTCGGCCTCCAGCAGGTGGCAGGTCTTGCCGCCCGGTGCGCAGCAAGCATCGAGCACGCGTTGGCCGGGGGCCAGTTCCAGCAGGTCGGCAGATAGCTGCGCAGCTTCGTCCTGCACGCTCACCCAGCCTTCGGCGAAGCCTGGCAGGCCGCGCACGTCGCAGGCTTCGGCCAGCACGATGCCATCCCGGCTGTACTGGCATGCGCTGGCGCCAATGCCGGCTTCGGCCAGCAGTGCCAAGTAGGCATCGCGGGTATGGTGACGGCGATTGACCCGCAGAATCATCGGCGGGTGGGCATTGTTGGCGGCGCAGATGGCTTCCCACTGCTCTGGCCAGAAGGCTTTCAGCGCTTTTTGCAGCCAGCGCGGGTGCGCGGTACGCACCACCGGGTCGCGCTCCATGCCGGCGAGCAGCTCCTCGCCTTCGCGCTGTGCACGGCGCAGTACGGCATTGAGCAGGCCCTTGGCCCACGGCTTCTTCAGTTTGTCGGCACAGCCCACGGTCTCGCCGATGGCTGCATGGGCCGGAATACGGGTGTAGAACAGCTGGTACAAGCCGACCAGCAGCAGCGCCTGAACATCGGCATCGGCTGCCTTGAAGGGCTTTTGCAACAGCTGCGCGGCCAACAGGTCAAGGCGTGGCTGCCAGCGTGCGGTGCCGAACGCCAGGTCTTGGGTCAGGCCGCGGTCGCGTTCATCTACCTTGTCCAGTTGCGCGGGCAGCGAGCTGTTCAGCGAAGCCTTGCCGCTGAGCACAGCAGCAAGCGCACGGGCGGCGGCGAGGCGTGGGTTCATTGGCCCAGCACCTTGCCGGCGGCGAACTTCTCGCGGCGGCTGTTGAACAGGTCACTGAAGCTCAATGCCTTGCCACCAGGCAGTTGCAGGCGGGTCAGGCTCAGGGCTTGGTCACCGCACGCAACTAGGAGGCCGTCCTTGCTGGCGGAAAGTATCTCGCCCGGGGCGCCTTGGCCTGTGGACAGGTTGGCGGCCAGCACCTTGACGCTTTCACCATCCAGGGTGCTGTGGCACACCGGCCATGGGTTGAAGGCGCGGATCAGGCGTTCCAGTTCGATCGCCGGGCGGGTCCAGTCGATACGCGCTTCGTCCTTGTTCAGTTTGTGCGCGTAGGTGGCCAGGGCATCATCCTGTACTTCACCTTGCAGCGAACCGTCTGCCAGGCCGGCGATGGCCTGAACGACTGCGGGCGGGCCCATTTCGGCCAGGCGATCGTGCAAGGTGCCGCCGGTATCCTCGGCGCTGATCGGGGTGACTACCTTGAGCAGCATCGGGCCGGTGTCCAGGCCGGCTTCCATGCGCATCACGGTCACGCCGCTTTCGGCGTCGCCGGCTTCCACGGCACGCTGGATTGGCGCCGCACCGCGCCAGCGTGGCAGCAGGGAGGCGTGGCTGTTGATGCAACCCAAGCGCGGGATATCCAGCACCACCTGCGGCAGGATCAGGCCGTAGGCGACCACTACCATCAGGTCGGGTTTCAGTGCGGCCAGTTCGGCCTGCGCATCGGCGTCGCGCAGGGTCTGCGGCTGGAACACCGGGATGTCATGGGCCACTGCCAGTGCCTTGACCGCACTTGGCATCAGCTTCTGTCCACGACCGGCGGGGCGGTCGGGCTGGGTGTAGACGGCCACGATCTCGTAGGGGCTGTCGAGCAGGGCCTTGAGGTGTTCGGCGGCAAACTCTGGAGTGCCTGCAAAGACGATGCGCATGGAGTTCTCGCTTCAAAAAAGAAAAAGGCTTGCCGGAGCAAGCCTTCAGGAAGGTAGGGATCAGGCTTGCTGGCGGTGCTGCTTTTCCAGCTTCTTCTTGATCCGGTCGCGCTTGAGCTGCGACAGGTAGTCGACGAACAGCTTGCCGTTGAGGTGGTCGAATTCGTGCTGTACGCACACCGCCAGCAGGCCTTCGCATTCCAGTTCGAACGGCTTGCCGTCGCGGTCCTGGGCCTTGACCCGGACACGCAGCGGGCGGTCGACGTTTTCGTAGAAGCCCGGTACCGACAGGCAGCCCTCCTGGTACTGGCCCATGTCATGGGTCAGCTCTTCGACCGACGGGTTGATGAAGACGCGCGGTTCGCTGCGGTCTTCGCTGAGGTCCATGACCACAACCTGCTTGTGCACGTTCACCTGGGTAGCGGCCAGGCCGATGCCAGGGGCTTCGTACATGGTTTCAAACATGTCGTCGATCAGCTGACGCAGGGCGTCGTCGAACTCCGTCACCGGTTTGGCGAGGGTGCGCAGGCGCGGGTCCGGGAATTCGAGAATGTTCAAGATGGCCATAAGGTCAGGCAGTCACTGTGCGTTCGGTTGAAAACTGAGCACACATAATAAAGGGAAACGGGGATTTCGGCACCTGGCAAGCTCGTCTAGGGTGACTATGGGCTTGATAGCCCCCAGTCAATGGACAGCTTTTCAAAGTGTTACTCACAGAGTTATCCACAGCTTGTACCACGTAAATGGCCCTGTTTCGATCAAGGATGATCTCAATGCCCAGTCACCATTCGTCGCCCTGCCCGCCTGCCGAACTGGAGGCACGCTTACGCCTGCACCGCCTCCCCGAGGCTGGATTGCGGCGCTTTCGAACGTTGCTCGAAGCCTTCGGCAGTGCCTCCTCCGCACTCAGTGCTCCCGCTTCGGCCTGGCGAGCGTTGGGCATCCCCCAAGCTACCATCGATGCCCGGCGCAGTGCCGAGGTACGCGATGGCGCACTGGCCGCAATGGCTTGGCTGGAGCGCCCTGGCCAGCATTTGCTGATGTGGGACGGCCCAGACTACCCAGCCTTGCTGGCAGAAATCGACGATGCCCCGCCGCTGCTTTTTGTCGCTGGCGAACCTGCCTTGCTCGATCGTCCTCAGCTGGCGATCGTGGGCAGCAGACGTGCCACACCCCCGGCGCTCGACACCGCCCGGGCATTTTCCCGCTACCTCGCGCAGGCTGGTTTCACCATTACCAGCGGGCTGGCGGTAGGTGTCGACGGTGCCGCTCATCGGGCCGCGTTGCAGGCTGGCGGCGGCACGATTGCCGTGCTCGGTACGGGGTTGCAAAAACTTTATCCACAGCGGCATCGGGACCTTGCGCAGGCGATGATCGACAATGGCAGTGCGCTGGTTTCCGAGTATCCCCTGGATGCCGGGCCGCTGCCCGGCAACTTCCCACGGCGCAACCGCATCATCAGTGGGCTGTCGCTCGGTGTGCTGGTGGTCGAGGCGAGCCTCGCCAGCGGCTCGCTGATCACGGCGCGTCTGGCCGCGGAGCAAGGCCGCGAGGTGTACGCCATTCCGGGCTCCATTCATCACCCGGGGGCCAAGGGCTGCCACCAGCTGATTCGTGATGGGGCGCTGCTGGTGGAAACTGTGGAGCAGATCCTGGAAAGCTTGCAGGGTTGGCAGAACCTGCCGCCTGCGGTTGTCGACAGATTCGACCATCCCCTGCTTGCCCTGCTGCATGCCGCACCCCAGACCAGTGAAAGCCTGGCCCACTGTAGCGAGCTGCCATTGGCCGACGTGCTGGCGCAGTTGACCGAGCTGGAGCTGGAAGGCCGGGTCAGCAATGAAGCCGGGCGTTGGTTTGCCCGCGCGGGCTAAGTACACTGCTCACATGCAAGGTATATAGGCGGAGAAACAGCAATGGTGAGCAGTTTTCGTGTGCAACAAGCCGCACGTGAGATCCGGGCGGGCGCGGTGATCGCCTACCCGACGGAAGCGGTCTGGGGCCTGGGCTGCGACCCATGGAACGAGGATGCGGTGTATCGCCTGCTGGCGCTGAAGTCGCGTCCTGTGGATAAAGGGCTGATTCTGATCGCTGACAATATCCATCAGTTCGACTTCCTGTTCGAGGACTTCCCCGAAGACTGGATCGACCGCATGAGCAGCACCTGGCCGGGGCCGAACACCTGGCTGGTGCCGCACCAGGACCTGTTGCCCGAATGGGTGACCGGGCAGCATGACACGGTGGCGCTGCGGGTCAGTGATCACCCGGTGGTGCGTGAGCTGTGCGCGCTGGTGGGGCCGTTGATTTCCACCTCGTGCAACCCTGGCGGGCGCCCGGCGGCGAAGACCCGGTTGCGGGTTGAGCAGTACTTCCATGGCCAGTTGGACCTGGTGCTGGGTGGCGCTCTGGGCGGGCGGAAAAACCCGAGTGTGATTCGCAACCTGGCAACCGGCGAAGTTGTTCGGCCGGGCTGACATCTTTCCACAAGCCTTCTGCAGATTTTTCTGATTTGTCTCGGTTGGCGGGCGATTGTGTGAGGGCTGACGGGTGCCAGCCTTGAAGCTCTCTTCGCCTATGAGATCGAGCGCCGCCCGCGCGGCGCATCGCGAGCTGCGCTCGCTCCTACGTTTGTTTTTGGCCAGTAACGCCTGTTACAGGCGCGCGCGACCGCCTTGTTTTTACGATGCGATCTTGAGCCATACGCCAAAGCGTTCGCGCGCAAATGGCACAGAAATAATTGGCCCGAAACAAACGTAGGAGCGAGCGCAGCTCGCGATGCGCCGCGCGGGCGGCGCTCGATCTGCGCGACACCACAGAAACCAAGGCGAGCGCCTGGTTGCCGTTACGCGATCTGCGTGCGCCAAATCGATTGAGGGGGTGGCCTAGGCCCTATCGCCCGAAAAAACAAAGGCCGCATAAGCGGCCCAAATGGTAAGGATGTACTCGCCCGGATAACTTGAGTTCAGCCGACGCACCAGTACAACCTGAAGCAGAAACGCTTCGCTTCCAAACCAGCATGGTCAAGGCAGTGCCCTTTCTATCGCGTGCTGTGCATGCGCCTCCTGTTGCCATTTGCGTGATCAGGGTTTTCTGATTTTTGCCAAAATGGCTGTCCAGCTGGGCACTTCGGAAATATCCTACGAACCGCGTCTCCTTCCATCACCTTCTAAGTGGGAACCTCTGCCTCTAGGCTCTATCCGTCGCCGAATAACTTGGCGATCGGGTGTGGTAGCCCGGATGCATTTTTTCCATGACAGTCTATGGTGGCTGTGCGTGGGAGGCTTTCGAGCCTGCCTGGATTGGAAAATGCCCGGGTCTACCACCTCGCGTACAGTCGCCACCCATTCACGTGGTAGTGAAGGTTGGCGGCCTTGAGGAGCATTTTCCAATGATGAAGAAAATAGTCCCCGATCCACCTCTCCCATGCACCTCCACCCGCCCCTTCGGCCGCTGCGATGCCGGCCACGATCCACTCTTCACCGTCAACCCAAACATTTCTGCCGAGGACGCTCTGGTCCACGTAGCCCTGTACCTGCGCAGCGCTTACGAAACCGGCTACAAAGCTTTGGACTACATGCGTGAAGAAGGCCGTGGCATGTTCTGGTCGAACCTGCATGCGATTGAGATGGCTGAGGGTGTGATCGAGACGATACTCGATGGCATCGAGTCGACGCCATCGCCGTCACGGCCAGCCTCCAAGGCATAGCGCTGCTATCGAGGCCGACTCAATACCTGTAGGAGCGGGCTTGCCCGCGAAGACCGGCAAAGCCGGTGCCATCCATCGCGGTGGCTTCTTCGCGGGTAAAACCGCTCCTACAGGGAATGTGCGTGGCTCAGGGAATCAGTACGGTCGACCCCACAGTCCTGCGCGCCGACAGCTCTGCCTGCGCCTTGGCCGCCTCGCTCAGTGGATACCGCTGCTGGATATCCACAGCCAGCTTCCCGCTCGCAATCATCGCAAACAGGTCATCGGCCATGGCCTGGGTGTTCTCGGCATTGTTGGCATAGCTCGCCAAGGTCGGCCGGGTGACATACAGCGAGCCCTTCTGCGCCAGAATCCCCAGGTTCACCCCGCTCACCGCACCGGAAGCGTTGCCAAAGCTCACCATCAACCCGCGTGGCTGCAGGCAGTCCAGCGAGGTGAGCCAGGTGTCGGCACCCACGCCGTCATACACCACCGGACATTTCTTGCCGTCGGTCAGCTCCAGTACGCGCTTGGCCACATCTTCACGGCTGTAGTCGATGGTCGCCCAAGCCCCCAGCGCCTTGGCCCGCTCGGCCTTCTCGGCAGAGCTCACGGTGCCGATCAGCTTGGCGCCCAGGGCCTTGGCCCATTGGCAGGCCAGCGACCCTACACCACCGGCTGCGGCATGGAACAGGATCACATCACCCGCCTTCACCTCATAGGTCTGCTTCAGCAGGTACTGTACGGTCAAACCCTTGAGCATCACCGCTGCCGCCTGCTCGAAGCTGATGGTGTCCGGCAGCTTGACCAGGTTGGCTTCCGGTAGCGTATGCACCTCGCTGTAGGCGCCCAGCGGTCCGCCGGCATGTGCCACACGGTCTCCTACCTTCAGCCGGGACACGCCTTCGCCCACGGCCTCAACCACACCTGCCGCTTCTGTACCCAGCCCCGAAGGCAGGGACGGCGGCGCATACAGCCCGCTTCGGAAGTAGGTATCGATGAAGTTCAGGCCGATCGCATGGTTACGCACACGCACCTGCTGTGGCCCGGGTGGGGTGGGTTCGAATTCCACAAACTGCAGCACTTCCGGGCCACCATGCTGGCTGAACTGGATACGCTTGGCCATCTCGCACTCCTGTAGTCGGGATCGGAAAAGGCCTTCTATCGGACGCCTTTGCTTGGTCGTCGTCAACTGCGGCGCACGCGCTGGCGGTGGTATGCTACGCGGCGAATTCTTCCCTGCCCGTTCCTGGTGACCCGATGACTAGCCGCACCGAGGCCGTGAAAGCCTACCTGCTCGACCTGCAAGACCGCATCTGCTCTGCCCTCGAAACAGAAGACGGCGGTGCCCGCTTCGTCGAGGACGCCTGGGTGCGCGAAGCCGGTGGCGGGGGCCGCACGCGGGTTATCGGTGAGGGCAAAGTGATCGAAAAAGGTGGGGTCAACTTCTCCCATGTGTTTGGTGCCGGCCTGCCGCCGTCGGCCAGTGCCCACCGCCCCGAACTGGCAGGCCGTGGTTTCGAAGCCTTGGGCGTGTCGCTGGTGATACACCCGCACAACCCGCATGTGCCCACTTCCCACGCCAACGTTCGCTTCTTCATCGCCGAAAAGGAAGGTGAAGAGGCCGTATGGTGGTTCGGCGGCGGCTTTGACCTGACGCCATACTATGGCAACGAAGAAGACTGCATTCATTGGCACCGAGTGGCCGAGCAGGCCTGCGCGCCGTTTGGCGCCGACGTGTACCCACGCTATAAAGCCTGGTGCGATCGCTACTTCCACCTCAAGCACCGTGGCGAGCCACGGGGTATTGGCGGCTTGTTCTTCGATGACCTGAACGAGTGGGACTTCGACACTTGCTTCGCCTTCATCCGCGCCATTGGCGATGCCTTCGTCGACGCCTACCTGCCGATCGTCCAGCGCCGCAAGAACACGCCCTACACCCCGCAGCAGCGCGAGTTCCAGGAATACCGCCGTGGCCGGTACGTGGAGTTCAACCTGGTCTATGACCGCGGCACCCTGTTTGGCCTGCAATCCGGTGGCCGCACCGAATCCATCCTCATGTCGCTGCCACCGCAGGTGCGTTGGGGTTATGACTGGAAGGCCGCGCCCGGCAGTGAAGAAGCGCGCCTGACAGAGTACTTCCTGCAGGACCGCGACTGGCTCGGCCAGTAAGCCTGTGGGTAAACAAGGAGCCGTCATGGACCAGTACGTCGTTTTTGGTAACCCCATCGGCCACAGCAAGTCGCCGCTGATCCACCGCCTGTTCGCCGAGCAGACCGGTCAGGACCTGGAATATGCCACGCTGCTGGCGCCACTGGACGAGTTCAGCGACTGCGCGCGCGGCTTCTTCAAGCAAGGCAGTGGCGGCAATGTCACCGTGCCGTTCAAGGAAGAGGCTTACCGCCTGTGCGACAGCCTGACCCCGCGTGCCCGGCGCGCTGGCGCAGTGAACACGCTGAGCAAGCTGGCTGATGGCACCCTGCAGGGCGACAACACCGATGGTGCTGGCCTGGTGCGCGACCTGACGGTGAATGCCGGGGTCGAGCTGGCGGGCAAGCGCATTCTCATCCTCGGTGCCGGTGGCGCCGTGCGCGGCGTGCTGGAGCCTATTCTGGCGCACAAGCCGCAGTCGCTGGTGATTGCCAACCGTACAGTGGAAAAGGCCGAGCAGCTGGCGCGCGAGTTCGATGAACTGGGGCCGGTGGTGGCCAGCGGGTTTGCCTGGTTGCAGGAACCTGTGGATGTGATCATCAACGCCACCTCGGCGAGCTTGGCCGGGGAAATGCCACCGATTGCCGACAGCCTGGTCGAGGCGGGTCGTACGGTTTGCTACGACATGATGTATGGCAAAGAGCCGACGCCGTTTTGCCAGTGGGCTACCAAGCTGGGGGCTGCCAAGGTACTGGATGGGTTGGGGATGCTGGCTGAACAGGCGGCTGAAGCCTTCTTTATCTGGCGTGGCGTGAGGCCGGATACGGCGCCGGTATTGGCCGAACTGCGTCGGCAACTTGCCAGGGGCTGAGATTGCAGGGCCGCTTTGCGGCCCCAATCAATCCTCAAACCGGATCGGGCACAACTCCACACCTTCCAGCTTCTGCAATTCCTCGATCACCTGCGGCCTGGCCCGGTGCAAGGTCAAACTCCCCCCCAATCGGCGCAACCGCCGCGCCTCGCGGTGCAACATGTCCACACCCGAGTAATCGATGAAATTCACCTGCCGGGCATCGATCACTACATGCGGCCCTTGGCAGCGCTGCAAGCGCACCTGCAGGTAGTGCGCAGCACCAAAGAAAATCGACCCACCTACCCGCAGTACATCCGCATCCCCTTCACGGCTTTGTTGGATCCGTGGTCGTGAGGTGCGCTTCAAGTAGAAGAACAGCGAAGCCAGCACTCCGGCATAGATGGCTGTCTGCAGCTCCAGCAGCAATGTCGCTGCCGCCGTCAGCGCCATCACCAGAAACTCCGAGTGGCTGACCCGGAACAATGCACGGATCCCTCGGTGGTCCACCAACCCCCAGCAGATCAGCAGAATGCTGCCGGCCATGGCCGGTATCGGCAGGTGCGCAATCAGGCCGGCGCCGGCAACCGCGAACAACGCCAACCACAGCGCCGAAAACACCCCGGCCATCGGTGAGCGGGCGCCCGCCTCGTAGCTCAGGCCCGAGCGGGTGAAGGAGCCGGCAGACAGGTAGCCAGAGAAAAATGCACCGGCAATGTTCGACAGGCCCTGTGCGCGGATTTCCTGGTCCGGGTCGATCAGTTGTTCTGAACGTGCCGATAGCGAGCGGGCAATCGACAGGCTGGTGACCAACCCCAGCATGCCTACCGCCACGGCGCTGGGCAGCAGACGCAGCATCAGCTCTACGTCCAGCAAAGGCAGCGGGCTGAAAGGCGGGAGTTGCCCGGTGAACGCTGCCACCCGCGGCACATGGCCAAAGAAGCCCGGCATCAGCCAGGCCAGCAAGCTGACCAGGATCAGGCTTATCAACAGGCTCGGCCAGCGTGGGCGCCAGAGTTTGAAGGCCACACCGATCACTATGGTGGCCAGGCCCAGCAGCAAGGAAGGCAGGTCGACCTCGCCTGCGTGGCTGGCCAGGTCTTGCACGGTCTTCAGCGCGGTGGACTGGCTGGGCAGGGCCATGCCCAGCAGGTTGGGCAGTTGGCCCAAGGCAATGACGATGGCGGCACCCAGCGTGAAACCGAGCACCACGGAATGGGAGACGAAATTGACCAGCGCGCCGAAGCGCAACAGCCCGAGCAGCAGCTGGAAAATGCCGCCAAGAAAGGTCAGCAGCAACACCAGCGTGATGTAGTCAGCGCTACCGGCCACGGCCAGCGGGCTGATGCTGGCGTAGAGCACGATGGAAATGGCGGCGGTCGGGCCGCAGATCAGGTACCAGGAAGAGCCCCACAAGCAGGCGATCAGTACCGGCACGATGGCAGCGTAAAGCCCATATTCGGCGGGCAGGCCGGCGATCAGGGCGTAGGCGATGGATTGCGGCAGGGCGAGGATGGCGCCGCTCAGGCCTACCAGCAGGTCCTGGCGCAGGCTGCGGCCCGATTGGCGGGGAAGCCAGCTGAGGAAGGGCAGCAGTAAAGAGAGGCGATGCATGGGTTATCCACAATCCTTAAGGGGTCGCCAAGCCCTGTGGGAGCGGGCATGCCCGCGAAAAAGCCAACGCGTTGCTTGGCACCGGCTTTGCCGGTGTTCGCGGGCGCGCCCGCTCCCACAGGGTTGGTGTGTCTTTGTGAGATTACAGTTTGGCTTTGACGGCCTCCAGGGCATCCCCATCGGCCTTGGTGGTAACCCCGGCCAACCACCCATCCAACCGTTCAGGATGCGCTTTCACCCAGGCCTTGGCCGCTTCATCGAAGCTGATCTTCTTGTCCACAACCTCTGCCATGATGCTGTTTTCCATGTCCAGTGTGAACTTGAGGTTACCTAGCAGCTTCGCCGCATTGGGGCAGGCTTGTGGATAACCCTTGCGGGTCAGCGTGTATACCTCGCCCTTGCTGCCGAACCACTTTTCCCCACCGGTCAGGTAATGCATTTTCAGTTTCACGTTCATCGGGTGCGGGGTCCAGCCAAGGAAGGTGATGAATTGCTGCTTCTTCACCGCCCGGTCGACCTGAGCCAGCATCGCCTGCTCGCTGGACTCCACCAGCTTCCACTGGCCGAGGTTGAATTCATTCTTGTCGATGATTTTCTTGAGCGACAGGTTGGCCGGGGCGCCGGAGCCGATTCCGTACAGCTTTTTGTTGAACTGCCCGGCGTGTTTTTGCAGGTCAGCGAAGTCCTTCACCCCGGCATTCCACACATAGTCGGGCACTGCGAGGGTGAACTCGGTTCCCTCCAGGTTGCGCGACAGCTGCTGCACATCGCCGTTGGCGATGAACTTGTCATGGAAACCTTGATGTGCGGGCATCCAGTTGCCGAGGAAGGCGTCGACCTGGCCGTCCTTGAGGCCGCCATAGATGATCGGTACGGCCAGGCTGTCGATCTTCACCTGGTAACCCAGGCTTTCCAGTAACAGGCGTGCCACGGCATTGGTCGAGGCAATATCACTCCAGCCGGGGTCGGCCATTTTCACGGTACTGCATTGCGCGTCGCTGTCTGCGGCGTGGGCCGTGCTGGCGCTCAGGGCCAGGGCGAACACGGCGGCGGAGAACTTGTGCATGGCGGCCTCTCTTCTCAATCCAGGGGGGCGGGCTGTGGATAACGTGCCTTGCGTTCGAGGTCATCGAGATCGATGTGGTTGCGCATGTACTGTTGGCTGGCGTCCACCAATGGCTGGTGGTCCCAGCTTTTCAGCTTGCCGATGGCCAGCGCTTCGGCCACCAGCCGGCGGCGGCGCTGGCTGGCCAGTACCTGCTGGCGCAGGTTGGGGATGTCCCAGCGCTGTTGCGCTTCATCGACAAATGCCTGTAGCAGCGTCTGGTGGTCCGGGCTGCCGGTGAGGTTCTCCCGCTCGTGCGGGTCGCGGCTCAGGTCATAGAGTAGACACGGGTCGTCTTCGCTGTACACGAACTTGTAGTGCCCGCGGCGGATCATCATCAGCGGGCCGACGGTGCCTTCGGCCATGTACTCGCCGATCACCTCGTCGTGACCGCCCTGCCCTTGCAGGTGGCCCAACAGTGAGCGGCCATCCAGATGCAGGTCTTTATCCACAGCGCCGCCAGCCAGTTCGACCAAGGTTGGCAGCAGGTCGCAGGTCGACACCGAGGCAGTTACCCGGCCCGCTGCAAAGCGCTTCGGCGCATGGATCAGCAACGGTACCCGCGCCGACATTTCGAACCAGTGCATTTTGTACCAGAGGCCACGCTCGCCAAGCATGTCGCCGTGGTCGCCGGAAAACACGATCAGTGTGTCATCGGCCAGGTTGCATTCCTCCAGGGTCTGCAGCAGCTGGCCAATGTTGTCATCGATATAGCTGCACGCGCCGAAGTAGGCACGGCGGGCATCGCGGATCTTGTCCACAGGCAGTGGCTTGTTCCACAGGTCGTAGACCTTCAGCAGGCGCTGCGAATGCGGGTCGAGTTCTGCCTGGCCGAACTCGGCACGGGGCATGGGGATATCCACACCTTCGTAGCGGTCCCAGTAGCGTTTGGCAATGGTGTAGGGGTCATGCGGGTGAGTCATCGAAACGGTCAGGCAAAATGGCCGGCCATCGTTTTCGCGCACATGGTCGTACAGGTACTGACGCGCCTTGAACACCACCTCCTCGTCGAAATCCAGCTGATTGGTGCGCACGCACGGACCGGCTTGCAGCACCGAGGACATGTTGTGGTACCAGCTTGGACGCACATCGGGTTCGTCCCAGTTCACCGCCCAACCATAGTCGGCCGGGTAGATGTCGCTGGTCAGGCGTTCTTCATAGCCGTGCAACTGGTCGGGGCCGCAGAAGTGCATCTTGCCTGACAGCGCGGTGCGGTAGCCCAGGCGACGCAGGTAATGGGCGTAGGTTGGCACATCGGCAGGGAAGTCGGCCGCGTTATCGTAGGCGCCAATACGGCTGGGCAACTGACCGCTGACCAGGGTGAAGCGTGATGGTGCGCACAGCGGGCTGTTGCAGTAGGCCGAGTCGAACACCACGGCTTGCTCGGCCAGGCGGCCGAGGTGCGGCATCTGGATGGGCGAAGGGCCGTAGATCGGCAGCAAGGGCGCGGCCATCTGGTCGGCCATGATGAACAGGATATTTGGACGCGTCATGGGGGCTTCCATCGTTGAGGGTTATGCGAACCGCTTGCCTACCAAGATGCGACTGTGGATAACATGGGTAAAGCCCATGGCGGGCAATGACTGGGATTAGCTACGCTTATGTTTGACCACCTTGCCGGGTTGTCGCTGGATACCTTGCGTGTATTCGAGGCTGCTGCGCGCCTGCGTGGCTTTACCGCTGCGGCGCTGGAGTTGGGTACCACGCAGCCGGCAGTGAGCCAGCAGGTGAAGCGCCTGGAGGCACAGTTGGGCACGCGCTTGTTTGACCGCATTTACCGGGGCATCGAGCTGACCGAGGCTGGCCAGGTGCTGTTCGAACAGGTGCAACAGGGGCTGCAGGCCATGGATGACGGTATCGCCCAGGCCAGCGGGCGTGGCCAGCATGAAGTGCTGCAGGTGGCCACCGACTTCGCCTTTGCGGCGTTCTGGTTGATGCCAAGGCTGCAACGCTTTCATGAGGCTTATCCACAGGTGGATGTGAGCCTGGTGACGGGTGAGCGCAGCCAGGGCATGTTGCGCCCGGACATCGATGTGGCGGTGCTGTTTGGCGATGGACGCTTTCACCAAGGAGAAAGCCGTTGGCTATTCGATGAGGAAGTGTTCCCGGTGTGCAGCCCCCGTCTGATTCATGGCAAAGCCTTGTCAGCTGTGGCCTTGCAACGATTGCCGCTGCTGCATTTGAAGGGCGAGCAGGCCAGCCGCTGGTTTGACTGGGCGGGGGTATTTCGCGGGTTTGGTGTGACCAGCCCACCGCCGGCGGGGCAGTTGCGGTTTGATAACTACACCTTGCTGATTCAGGCAGCGATTGCCGGGCAAGGAGTGGCGATTGGCTGGGGGCACCTGGTGGATGGGTTGGTGGAGCAAGGGTTGCTGTGTCGGCCGTTGGAGGGGAGCTTGCGTTCGCAACGCGGCTATTACGCGGTGTTGCCACCGCGCAAGCGGCGTGGAGCGTTGATCGAGCGGTTCGTGGATTGGCTGGAGCAGGAGCGCAACCGCTGAGCCCCAAGGCTGCGCGGTCATCTAGACCACGAAGTTAAGATGCTCGCCCCGGTGCAGGTCCAGCTCCAGCATATCCACGATCCCCGCCGCCACACGCGCCCACGCCGCGTCCGGCAGCGGCTGCGGGGTATTGATCAAGGTCCAGCGCAGCGCGCTGCGCTGCAACCCATCAACTACCTGATCCACGCTCTCCCGCTCTGCTGGGCTGTACTTGTTCGGCTCGTCCAGCACAGCGAAATCGCCCACCAGCAATAGCCGGCGTATAGTCGTACGCTCAAGCCCCGCCACCAGCGCTTCGCTCAGGCGTGCTTGCCCCGGCAGGTCACCTGACGCCAGCGTCGATAAAAGGGCGATTACCGCTGAACCGCCTGCCGCGCCATGCTCCGCCTGGTCGGCACTGTTCAGCCCGCCTATCTTGAAGTGCAGGCCGGGGCGGGCGGTGTGGCGGTTGAGGTCATCCACCACGGCGGTGACTTCGTGTTGGCGCGATAGCAGTTCGGCCACCAGGGCATTGCCCAAGCTGCTTTCAGGCCCGAACAGGACCAGTTTGAATACTGGGGTTTCGGCGTTTTTCACTGCATCACTCCGTGTACAGGTGGTGATGGTTGGACCGCAATCAGGAGTTATCGTGCAGAGGATCAAGGGTTACCACGCCCACGTTTATTACGACGCAGCCACCATGGAGCAGGCCCGGGAACTGTGCGAGGAGGCGGCGCGGCTGTTTCCCGTGACCATGGGGCGCATGCACCAGAAACCGGTTGGGCCGCATCCGGACTGGAGTTGCCAGCTGGCGTTCGGGCCGGAAGTGGTGGGGGTGGTTTTGCCTTGGTTGGCGCTGTACCGCAAGGGCCTGGTGGTATTCATGCATCCGGAAACCGGGGATGAACTGGCGGATCACCGGGATCATGCGATCTGGATGGGGGCCGTGCGGCCATTGAATCTGTCGATTTTTGGGGGCTAGGCGGGAGTAGCCTGTGCTGGCCGCTTCGTGGGTGAACCCGCTCCTATAACGCTATCGCAGAGCCAGAGGGTGGCGCTGGTTCCGTAGGAGCGGGTTTACCCGCGAAGCAGACGACGCGGTTTAGCGGCGCGCGCCGCGCACCCCTTCAGCCAATGCCGAGCACAGGCTCAATACATCGGTCACCGCCTGATCGGCGCTCTTGGCCTGGGCAATCTTGTCGACCAGTGCCGAGCCCACCACCACACCATCTGCCAGGCGGGCAATGTTCGCAGCCTGTTCCGGCGTGCGAATGCCGAAGCCAACGCTGATCGGCAGATCGGTATGCCGGCGCAGGCGGGCAATGGCTTCGGTCACATGCTCGGTGGTCGCCGAACCGGCACCGGTCACGCCGGCCACCGACACGTAGTAGACGAACCCGGAGCTGCGCTCCAGCACGCGCGGCAGGCGCGCGTCGTCGGTGGTCGGGGTGGTCAGGCGGATGAAGTCGATGCCTGCGGCCTGGGCCGGGGTAGCCAGTTCGGCGTCGTGCTCTGGCGGAAGGTCGACGATGATCAGGCCATCGACGCCCGCTGCCTTGGCTTCAGCCACGAACGTGTCCACGCCAAAGCGGTGGATCGGGTTGTAGTAGCCCATCAGCACGATTGGCGTGGTCTGGTTATCCACACGGAATTCGCGAACCATCTGCAAGGTCTTGGCCAAGGTCTGGCCAGCTTCAAGGGCGCGCAGGGTGGCCAGCTGGATGGCCACGCCATCGGCCATCGGGTCGGTGAACGGCATGCCCAGCTCGATCACGTCGGCGCCAGCAGCCGGCAGGCCCTTGAGGATCTGCAGCGAGGCGTCGTAGCCCGGGTCGCCAGCTGTGACGAAGGTGACCAGTGCCGAGCGGCCTTCGGCCTTCAGCTCGGCGAAGCGTTGTTCAAGACGGCTCATGCCTGTTTCTCCTGGGCGGCCATGTGGTTCATGACGGTTTGCATGTCTTTGTCGCCGCGGCCCGACAGGCACACGACCATCAGGTGGTCCTTGGGCAGCTTCGGTGCGCGCTTGATCGCTTCGGCCAAGGCGTGGGAGCTTTCCAGGGCTGGGATGATGCCTTCCAGACGGCAGGTTGCGTGGAACGCATCCAATGCTTCGTCGTCGGTGATGCTGACGTACTCGACGCGCTTTACCTCATGCAGATAGGCGTGCTCCGGGCCGATGCCCGGGTAGTCCAGGCCTGCGGAAATAGAGTGGGCATCGGTGATCTGGCCGTCTTGGTCCTGCAACAGGTAGGTGCGATTGCCGTGCAACACGCCCGGTACGCCGCCGTTCAGGCTGGCGGCGTGCTTGTCGGTGTGTACGCCATGGCCACCGGCTTCAACGCCGATGATCTGCACGCTCGGCTCTTCGAGGAATTCATGGAACAGGCCCATGGCATTGGAGCCACCGCCGACGCAGGCAACCAGGCTATCAGGCAGGCGGCCTTCCTTCTCTTGCAACTGGGCACGGGTTTCTTTGCCGATGATCGACTGGAAGTCGCGGACCATGGCGGGGTACGGGTGTGGGCCAGCTACGGTGCCGATCAGGTAGAAGGTGTCTTCGACGTTGGTAACCCAGTCACGCAGGGCTTCGTTCATGGCGTCTTTCAGGGTGCCGGTGCCGGCGGTAACCGGCACGATCTCTGCGCCCAGCAGCTTCATGCGGAACACGTTCGCCTGCTGGCGCTCGATGTCGGTGGCACCCATGTAGATCACGCAAGGCAGGCCAAAGCGCGCGGCGACGGTGGCGGTGGCGACACCGTGCATGCCGGCGCCGGTTTCGGCGATCAGGCGCTTTTTGCCCATGCGCTTGGCCAGCAGCACCTGGCCGATGCAGTTGTTCACCTTGTGCGCGCCGGTATGGTTGAGCTCTTCACGCTTGAAGAAAATCTTCGCCCCGCCGCAATGCTCGGTCAGGCGCTCGGCGAAGTACAGCGGGTTAGGGCGGCCGATGTAGTCGCGCTGGAAGTACGCCAGCTCTTCAAGGAACTTGGGGTCTGCCTTGGCAGCTTCGTATTCGCGGGCCAGGTCCAGCACCAGTGGCATCAGGGTTTCGGCCACATAGCGGCCGCCAAACGAGCCGAACAGGCCATTGGCGTCGGGGCCGGGGCGGTATTGGGACTGGGACATGGGGCGCTCCAAGGCGTAGTGAATGAGTGATGGGCTTTACTCTAACCACGGCAAGCTCGGCTGAAAACCGATAAGATTGCGCAAACTTGTCAGAAAAACTCACAGGTAAAATGGCCCACGACCTCCCTCCCCTCAATGCCCTGCGTGCCTTCGAGGCTACAGCCAGGCTGAACAGTGTCAGCCAGGCAGCGGAAGCGCTGCACGTCACCCACGGCGCCGTCAGCCGGCAGATCAAGGTGCTTGAGGAGCATCTGGGCGTCGCCCTGTTCGTCAAGGACGGGCGCGGCATCAAACTCACAGATGCAGGCGTTCGTCTGCGCGATGCCAGCGGTGAGGCCTTCGACCGGCTGCGCAGCGTGTGTTCCGAACTCAGCCGTGATGTGAGCGAGGCGCCGTTCGTGCTGGGCTGCTCGGGCAGCCTGCTGGCACGCTGGTTTATCCCGCGGCTGGGGCGGTTGCAGGCGGATTTGCCTGAGCTGCGCTTGCATCTGTCGGCGGGTGAGGGCGACCTTGACCCGCGGCGGCCTGGGCTGGATGCGTTGCTGGTGTATGCCGAGCCACCGTGGCCGGCGGATATGCAGGTGCATGTGCTGGCCGAGGAATGTATCGGACCGGTGCTCAGCCCGCATTTCGCAGGCTTCCAGCGCTTGCGGGGGGCGCCCGCCCAGGCACTGCTGGGCGAAGCCTTGCTGCACACCACTTCACGCCCGCAAGCCTGGCCGACCTGGGCGGTGCAACAGGGCCTGGACCCGGCGGCCATTCACTATGGCCAGGCCTTCGAGCACCTGTATTACCTGCTGGAAGCTGCCGTGGCCGGATTGGGCGTTGCGATTGCACCGCAGCCACTGGTCGCCGATGACCTGCGGGCGGGCCGTTTGAGTGCGCCGTGGGGGTTTTCACCTACCCAGGCGGCGCTGGCATTGTGGGTGCCACGGCGCGCCGCAGACGGGCGCGCCGAGCAGTTGGCGCAGTGGTTACGGGCGGAACTTGCGCGGCAGGGCGCTTAGTTTCGCTTGCACATCAGGTAGGCCGCCAGCAGGCCCAACGCACCAATGGCCACACCAGCGGTTGTGTAGGGGTGTTCCTGGGCGTAGTCCCGGGTGGCTATGCCGGTCTGGCGGGTGCGCTGCTTCACTTCCTCGTACGCATCGCTCAGTAGGCTGCGCGAATGACGCAGTGCGCTTTCAGCGTTGCTGCGGATTGCCTTCACCGACTTCTGGGACTCTTCCGACGCATCATGCTTGAGGTTTTCCAAGCTTTTCAGAAGGCTCTCGATCTCTGCTTCCATGCTTTCCAGGGACGTTTTACGCAGCGAGTTACGGTGCATGTTGACTCTCCTTTGCAGTATGGGCTCTAAGGATTGCGACCCTTGGCCTGCGAGAAAGTGCGATCGAACTTTCGCTGACAGTGGCCGCTCGCAGGTAAACCAGGCCTGCGCTGCTAGGCTGAAACTCACTGTCACCCATGGAGAGCACTCATGACCGATCATCACACCTACAAGAAAATCGAACTGGTAGGGTCTTCGCCCACCAGTATCGAAGACGCCATCAACAATGCTCTGGCTGAAGCCGGCAAAAGCATCAAGCACCTGGAATGGTTCGAAGTGGTCGATACCCGTGGCCATATTCGTGACAACAAGGCGGCGCACTTCCAGGTCACGCTGAAGGTCGGCTTCCGTATCGCCAATAGCTGATATAGCGTCGGGCTGCATGATCTCGGCGTGATGAGGTATTCAGGAACGGGGCGCCTTGGTGGGGTCCCCTTCTGATTTCATCTGCACAAGGAAAGCGAGTGATGAACAAACTGATTCTGGCGCTGGGCCTGATGACCCTGGCCGGTGGTGCGCTGGCAGCGGGCAAACCGTGCGAGGAACTGAAGGCGGAAATTGCGGCCAAGCTGGATGCCAAGGGCGTTACTGGCTACAAGCTGGAGATCGTCAAGAAAGGCGAGCCGGCGGGCAAGGTCATTGGTAGCTGCGAGGCCGGTACCAAGGAGATTGTGTACCGCCGCGGCTGATGGCCCCGCTCATTCGCGGGCTTGCCCGCTCCCACAGGTACAGCGCAGGCCTTGAAGGCTCCAGTCAACCTGTGGAAACGGGCGAGCCCGCGACGAGGGTCACTCGGTCTTGAGGGCCTGCGCCATCAGCTCATATGACCGAATGCGGTCCGCATGCTCATACAGGTCACAGGTAAAGATCAGTTCATCCGCTCCCGTCTGGTCCAGCAGCACTTCTACCTTGGCCTTTACCTTCTGCGGGCTGCCGATCATGGCCAGCCCCAGGAAGCTGCCCACCGTCTCCCGCTCATGGGGCAACCACAGCCCATCCATGCTCTCCACGGGTGGCTTCTGCATCAGGCTCTGTCCGCGAATCAGCGCCAGAATGCGCTGGTAGACCGAGGTTGCCAGGTATTCGGCCTTCTCGTCGGTCTGCGCCACCACCATGGGTATGCCCAGCATCACATACGGCTTATCCAGCGTGGTCGAGGGCCTGAAATGATTGCGATATACGCGAATCGCCTCGTGCATGAAGCGTGGTGCAAAATGCGAGGCGAAGGCGTAGGGCATGCCGCGCATGCCGGCCAGCTGGGCGCTGAACAGGCTGGATCCCAGCAACCACATTGGCACGTCGGTGTCGTGCCCGGGTACGGCGATCACTTTTTGATCATCGGTGCGTGGCCCGAGGTAGCGCGAAAGCTCCTCGACATCGTCCGGGAAGTCATTCGGGCTGCCAGCGCGCTCGCGTCGCAGGGCATAGGCGGTCATTTGGTCCGAACCCGGCGCACGGCCCAGGCCAAGGTCGATACGCCCCGGATACAGGCTGGCCAAGGTGCCGAACTGCTCGGCAATTACCAGCGGCGCATGGTTGGGCAGCATTACCCCACCAGAGCCCACGCGAATACGTGAGGTCCCACCGGCCAGGTAGCCGATCAGCACCGAAGTCGCCGAACTGGCGATGCCGTCCATATTGTGGTGCTCGGCCACCCAAAAACGGTTATAGCCAAAGCGCTCGACATGCTGCGCCAGGTCCAGCGAGTTGCGCAGCGATTGCGCGGGGCCGGCGTCGGCGCGCACGGGCACCAGGTCCAGGGTGGAAATCTTCAGGTCACGCAGCTGCGTCATGGAGCCTCCGCAAGAATGATTGGCCAGAGGCCTTTTTGATTCTGTATGGGCGCATTCGTTGGATTCAATGCCTGCAAGCATATTGCTCTGAACTTGCGGCAGGCGGCGGGCCTCTGAACCGTAGGCAAGCAACCCAGTGATCAGGAGGCATCATGAAAAAGACAGCATCGGCGATCTGGCAAGGTGGCCTGAAGGATGGGAAAGGTCTGCTTTCTACCGAAAGCGGCGCGCTCAAGCAGAACCCTTATGGCTTCAATACACGTTTCGAGGGCACACCCGGTACCAACCCGGAGGAGCTGATCGGCGCGGCGCATGCCGGTTGTTTCTCGATGGCGCTATCAATGATGCTCGGCGAGGCGGGGCTTACCGCAGAGCGGATCGACACGGCTGCAGAGGTGACGCTCGACAAGCAAGCGGACGGTTTTGCCATTACTGCCGTGCACCTGGTGCTCAGGGCCAAGGTACCCGGGGCCAGCGAGGCTCAATTCCTGGAGATTGCCAGCAAGGCGAAGGAAGGCTGCCCGGTGTCCAAGGTTTTGAATGCGAAGATCAGCCTGGATGCCGCGTTAGTGGGGTGAAGCGGTGCAACGGTAGTGGTTTGCTGTAGTCTAAAGAGCGTCGGCAGCGCCACTGCCCTTTCCAGGAGCCGTTCCATGATTCGCGTAGCTATCGCTGTGTTGGCTACCCTTGTCGCCACGTCTGCGCTGGCGGCCGTCAAGCCATGCGAGGAGCTGAAAGCCGAGATCGAGGCCAAGATCCAGGCCCAAGGGGTTACGTCCTACACGCTGGAGATCGTGCCCAACAGCGAGGTCGAGGACCAGAACATGGTCGTCGGGACCTGCGATGGCGGGACGAAGAAGATCATCTATCAGAAGAACGATCGATAAGCATCAGGGCTCGGGGCTGCAATGCAGCCCCGAATTCACGGTATGCAGAACACCTCGCTAGGCTCGTTCACCACCACCTTGCGGTTGGCGTCATACAGCAGCACCTGCGGCTCCATCACTGGCGCTCGCGCCTCCAGGCGATAGCGCTCGCCGGCCTTGAAGTTGTCAAAGCGTACGGTCAGGTAACAGGTTCGGTCCCTGGGTTCTGACATGATGCCGCCCGAGTAGATTTCATAATCGAAGCGCACCACCAGTTCGTGCTTGCCCGGCGTCACCTGAAAGTAACGGCCATCCTCCAGGCGCTTGCCATCGAGGCGGTCGGCCATGATCACCCGGCCGGGGGTCATGGTGTACAGGTCGACCCACGCCTGCTTCGGGTCGACGGGCGGCAAGGGGCTGGCGCAAGCCCCCAGTGTACTGAGGGCGATCAGCATCATGGGCTGGCGCATGGCGAAACTCCCACTTGCGATTTACAAGTAACAAGCATAGCGCCGTTTGTGCGTTCAGGTGCGTTGGCAACCTGCCGGCAGCCCTTGACCCAGCAGTTTTTGCTGGTGGTCGTAGAGTTTGATCCAAGGGCGGAAGCCAATGCTGCCAGCCTGCAGCTGATAACGCTGCCCGGCGCTGAAGTCCTTGAAGGTCAGCTTGACCTGGCAATCGCGCCACAGTGGCTCATTGACGGGGCCGATATTGCTGGGATTAACCGGAAACTGATAGCGCACGGTCAGTTCGTGGCTGCCGGGTTGAACCTCGAAATAGCGGCTGTCAGCCCAGTCACGCTCATCTACCTGCACGGCGTACAGCGAGGTGTTGTCGTAGCGCGTGAGGTCGACCCACGCCTGATTCGGGTCTGGGTCTGGCAATGTTGAACAGGCAGAGATCAACAACAGTGAGCCGGCGACCAACAATGCACGCATGGCGAAACTCCCCCTTGGCGAGATAGTCTTGGAGCGAAATGGTCTTGAGCGAGTCAGACAGTACCGGATGCTTCGACTTTTTCTTATGCAGCGCTCAGGCCTTGGGGCACTCGACCGCATTTTCACCCGTTTGGTTCCGCTGCTTGCGGCGCTCCTGCTGAACGGTTGCAGCAATGTCGCCTACTATGGGCAGCTGGCCCAGGGCCAGTGGCAGTTGCTGCGGGCGCGGCAGCCTGTAGAGCAGGTATTGGCCGACCCTGCTACCCCTGCACCTTTGCGCGCGCACCTGCAACAGGCCGAACAGGCGCGGGTGTTTGCCAGCCAGCAATTGAAACTGCCAGACAACCGCAGCTACCGGGTATACGCCGACCTTGGCCGCCCCTACGTGGTGTGGAATGTGTTCGCCACGCCCGAGTTGTCGTTGCAACCGGTAACGCACTGCTTTCCGATAGCCGGGTGCGTGGCGTACCGCGGCTACTACCAGCAAGGCGCGGCGCGGGGCGCGGCGGCGTTGATGCGCCAGGATGGCCTGGATGTTTACGTCGGCGGCGTGGAAGCTTATTCGACCCTGGGTTGGTTCGATGACCCGATTCTGTCGTCGATGGTGGGCTGGGGCGATGAGCGCCTGGCTACGTTGATCTTTCATGAACTGGCCCACCAGCGCTTCTACGTGCAGGACGATACCGAATTCAATGAATCCTTCGCCTCGTTCGTCGAGCAGGAGGGCACGCGGCAATGGGGTGCGGCGCGTGGGCTGGCGGCGGTTGGCGCAGGGCAGAGGCAGCAGCAGCGTGACCAGTTCATCCGCCTGGTGCTGGCCTGTCGTGAGCGATTGCAGGCCATTTATGACGGGCCTTTGGATGATGCGCACAAGCGGCTGGCCAAGCGGGCGGAGTTCGACCGGTTAAGGCAGGAATACCGGCAGTTGCGTGATGGCCAATGGGGTGGGGACAAACGCTATGACGCCTGGATGCATGGGCCGATGAATAATGCCAAGTTGTTGCCGTTCGGGCTGTATGACCAGTGGGTGCCGGCGTTTGCCGCGCTATTCCATGAGGTTGATGGTGACTGGGCCCGGTTTTATGAGCGAGTCGAGCAATTGGGGCGTTTGCCGATTGATGAGAGAAAGGCAGCGCTACAGGGGTTGATGGCTGGCCGGTAAGATCCTGGGGGCCGCAAAGCAGCCCCCAGGGCCGTCACGCCTTGAGGAATGCCTGATGCATCTCGGCCAAGGTGGCAAAGTGGAAGGCAGGCTCCTCTGCCATCAACTCTTCCTGGCTGCCAAACCCGTACCCCACCGCTACTGCCTGCAGCCCGTTGCTGCGCGCGCCGATCAGGTCATGCTTGCGGTCACCGATCATCAGCGTCTGTGCAGGGTCCAGCCCTTCTTCATCCAGCAAATGGCGAATCAGCTCGACCTTGTTGGTGCGCGTGCCGTCCAGTTCACTGCCGTAGATCACCTTGAAGTGATGATCGAAGGCGAAGTGCCGGGCGATTTCGCGGGCGAACTCCCACGGTTTTGACGTGGCAATGTACAGCGTGCGGCCCTGGCCGTTCAGGGCTTCGAGCAATTCGGGCACGCCGGCGAACACCAGGTTTTCGTACAGCCCGGTCACGCGGAAGCGCTCCCGGTAGAAGTTCACCGCATCCCAGGCCTTGGCTTCGTCGAAGTTGTAGAACTGCATGAAAGCCTGCAGCAGGGGTGGGCCGATGAAATGCTCGAGGCGGGCCAGGTCCGGTTCATCGATGCCCAGCTTGGCCAGGGCGTACTGGATCGAGCGAGTGATGCCCAGGCGTGGGTCGGTCAGGGTGCCGTCGAGGTCGAAGAGGATGTTTTGCTGGTGCATGTACAGGGTTCCACTTGAGTGCTGCGTGGCCTTCTTCGCGGGCATGCCCGCTTCCACAGGTACAGCGCAGGCCTTGATGGCTCCACTGAACCCGTGGGAGCGGGCGCGCCCGCGAATGCGGTCATTCAGGTTGATCGTAGCCTTCGGCCAGGTGCTGGTCCTTGAGCTTCACGTAGTTGCCGGCGCTGTAGGAGAAAAATGCGCGCTCCTTGTCATTCAGCAGCCGGGCCTGTTTCACCGGGCTGCCCATGTACAGGTAGCCACTGACCAGGCGTTTGCCCGGCGGCACCAGGCTGCCAGCGCCGATGATCACTTCGTCCTCGACGATGGCACCGTCCATGATGGTGCTGCCCATGCCCACCAGGATGCGGTTGCCCAAGGTGCAGCCATGCAGCATCACTTTGTGCCCGATGGTCACTTCGTCGCCGATGATCAGCGGGAAACCGTCCGGGTTGAAAGGCCCCGCGTGGGTAATGTGCAGCACGCTGCCGTCCTGCACGCTGGTGCGCGCGCCAATGCGGATGCGGTGCATGTCGCCGCGCACCACGGTCAACGGCCAGACCGAACTGTCTTCACCGATCTCCACGTCGCCCAGCACCACCGCCGAACGGTCGACGAAGGCCCTGGGCCCAACTTTCGGAGTGTGTTGCTGGAAGCTGCGAATGGCCATGATAGCGTCTCTCATCTGTGCCGATAGGCAGGCTGCCTGCTGCGGTCGGCGTCGATTGTAATTAAGATGGGGCAGTGTTTCTTCTGCCAAGGTATCCAAACCGTGACTGCGAACAACCCGCTTCTGCAATCCCACGATCTGCCGCCCTTCTCGCAAATTCGTGCCGAACACGTGTTGCCGGCGATCGAAGCGATCTTGGCCGACAACCGTAAAGCCATTGCCGAGATCCTAGAAAAGCAGGGCAAGAACCCTACATGGGCCGGCCTGGTGCTGGCCATGGACGAACTGAACGACCGCCTGGGCGCGGCCTGGAGCCCGGTCAGCCACCTCAATGCGGTGTGCAACAGCGCCGAGCTGCGCGAGGCTTACGAGTCTTGCCTGCCAGCCCTGAGTGCCTACTCTACCGAACTGGGCCAGAACCGCGCGCTGTTCGAAGCCTACCAGGCGCTGATCGACAGCCCGGAGGCCGCCAGCTTCGACGTGGCGCAAAAGACTATCCTCGAGCACGCCCTGCGTGACTTCCGCCTGTCGGGTATCGACCTGCCAGCGGACAAGCAGCAGCGTTACGCCGAGGTGCAGAGCAAGCTCAGCGAGCTGGGCAGCCGTTTCTCCAATCAGTTGCTCGACGCCACCCAGGCATGGACCAAGCATGTCACCGACGAAGCTGCGCTGGCCGGCCTGACCGATTCGGCCAAGGCGCAGATGGCCGCTGCAGCCCAGGCCAAGGGCCTGGACGGCTGGTTGATCACCCTCGAGTTCCCCAGCTACTACGCGGTGATGACCTACGCCAGCGACCGCGCCCTGCGCGAAGAGCTATACGCCGCCTACTGCACCCGCGCCTCCGACCAGGGCCCGAATGCCGGCCAGTTCGACAACGGCCCGGTGATGCGCGAAATCCTCGACCTGCGCCAGGAACTGGCCGAACTGCTGGGCTACAAGAACTACGCAGAGCTGAGCCTGGCCACCAAGATGGCCGAGTCCAGCGACCAGGTGCTGAGTTTCTTGCGTGACCTTGCCAAGCGTTCCAAGCCGTTCGCCGCCCAGGACCTGCAACAGCTCAAGGCCTACGCTGCCGAACAAGGCTGTCCCGAGCTGGCCAGCTGGGACGCCGGCTACTTTGGCGAGAAGCTGCGCGAGCAGCGCTACAGCGTGTCGCAGGAAGCCCTGCGCGCCTATTTCCCGATCGACAAGGTGCTGGGCGGCCTGTTCAGCATCGTGCAACGCCTGTACGGCATCGAAATCGCCGAGCTCAAAGGCTTCGACAGCTGGCACCCGGACGTACGTCTGTTCGAGATCAAGGAAAATGGTCAGCATGTTGGCCGTTTCTTCTTCGACCTGTACGCCCGCGCCAACAAGCGTGGCGGCGCCTGGATGGACGGCGCCCGTGACCGTCGCCGCACTGCCGGCGGCCAGCTGCAGAGCCCGGTGGCCAACCTGGTGTGCAACTTCACTCCGGCCGCGCCCGGCAAGCCCGCGTTGCTGACCCACGATGAAGTCACCACCCTGTTCCACGAGTTCGGTCACGGCCTGCACCACATGCTGACCCGCATCGAGCATGCCGGCGTGTCCGGCATCAACGGCGTGGCCTGGGATGCGGTCGAGCTGCCAAGCCAGTTCATGGAAAACTGGTGCTGGGAGCCGGAAGGCCTGGCACTGATTTCGGGTCACTACGAAACCGGCGCCGCCCTGCCCCAGGACCTGCTGGACAAGATGCTGGCCGCGAAAAACTTCCAGTCGGGCATGATGATGGTGCGCCAGCTGGAGTTCTCGCTGTTCGATTTCGAGCTGCACGCCAGCCATGGCGACGGCCGCAGCGTATTGCAGGTGCTCGAAGGTGTGCGTGACGAGGTGTCGGTCATGCGCCCGCCGGCTTACAACCGCTTCCCCAACAGCTTTGCGCACATTTTTGCGGGCGGTTACGCGGCGGGCTACTACAGCTACAAGTGGGCCGAAGTGCTGTCGGCTGACGCCTTCTCGCGCTTCGAGGAAGAAGGCGTGCTGAACGCCGAGACCGGCCGCGCCTTCCGCGAGGCGATCCTGGCCCGTGGTGGTTCGCGCGAGCCGATGGAGCTGTTCGTCGACTTCCGTGGCCGTGAGCCTTCCATCGATGCATTGCTGCGCCACAGTGGTCTCACCGAGGACGCTGCAGCATGAGTGAGGTAGCTGTGAACAAGACCAAGAAGCGCTTCATTGCCGGTGCCGTGTGCCCGGCGTGCAGCGAGCCCGACAAGCTGATGATGTGGAACGAAGACGGCATACCGCACCGTGAGTGTGTGGCTTGCGGCTTTACCGACACCCTCAACGAGCAGGGCTTGTCGGTGCCGAAAGAACTGGGCACCCGGGTCAACCACCTGACGCCGAAAGCCGCGCCGGCCAAGGTGCAGACCGTGCAGTTCTTCCCAAATCCGAAGCTGAAAAAGCCGGCTGAGTAATACAGTCATGCCGCCCGGGTGCAATGCCCGGGCAGGCATGGACAGGTGTTAGATAGTCAGGCCACCTGGCGCACGTTGGCCATGCAAGCTCTCTTGCTCATTTCTACCAGCAAGGTGTGCGTCATGGCCAACCCTCTTCTGCAAAATAGCCATATCCCCGTCGATTACTCATCCATCACCCTCGAAAACATGCAGGCGGCATTCGCTCACGTGCTGCTGGCACACGAGAACGGTGTAGAACGCATCATCCGTGATCAACGAACCATGCCCACCTGGGATGACATGGTGCTGGCGGTGGATGGGCTGGATAGCCAGCTGCTGGCAGTGTTGTATGCCGCTTCACCACTGGTCGGCCGGGATACGGCCTGGGCCAACGCCATCATCGATTTCTACGGCAGAGTGACGGCATGCTTCGAACAGAAGTTCGCCAACACTGGCTTGCATGAGCTGTATGAACGCTTGGCCGGCAGTGACATCGGCAAACAACTGGATGCCGGGAAGCGCGCCACCTTGCGTTGGCATCTGGACAAGTTCGCCGCTGGCGGCGCGTTACTCGACTCCGCAGGCAAAGCGCGTCTGGCAAACCTTCAGGCGCAGATTGGCACCGCACGCGAGGCGTTCCGCAGCAACATCAACCGGCCTGGGTTGAATATCACCGATGAAGCCGAACTGAGCGGCATACCACAGCGGGTACGCGACGAATTGGCTGCAGGAGCACAACAAGCAGGTAAGCAGGGGTGGTTGATTGCGTGTGACACGGTGACTACTCGTGAGGTGCTCAAACATGCTGGCAACCGCCAGCTCCGTGAGCGTGTGTACCGGGCTTTCCACGCCCGCGGCGTCAGCCATGATCCGCAACAGGACAACGGCACGTATCTGCAGCAACTGGCGCAGTTGCTTGAGGCGAAGGCCCTCCTGCTCGGTTACTCCGGCCATCTGGAGCAGAGCTTGCAGGTGAAGAGTGCGGGTTCGGTAGCCCAGGTGTGCGGTTTTCTCCACGATCTGGCCGAGCATGTGCGACCTGCCATGTTGCGGTGGCGTTCGCAGGTGGAGCGCGGGGCTGCCGAGCAGGGCCTGGGCAAACCCCTGCCCTGGGATTTCGAGTACCTGCGGCGTGCTTCGCGTAGTGAGTTTCCTGCCGAAGCGCTGCGCGATTACTTCCCGCTGAATACCGTTGTCAGTGCGTTGCAGCAATTGGCGCAGAAGTTGTTTGGTGTAGTGCTGCAGCCCAAAGCGCTGCCTGCTTGGGATGACAGCGTGCAGCCGTTCGAGGTGTGGCAGGACAGCGCTTTCATTGGCTTTCTGTATCTGGATGCCGTGCAACACGCAGGCAAGCAGCCAGACGCGGTGTTTACCACCTATGTAAGGAATCGTCGGGTCGATGCAGAGGGTATCTACCAGGCAGCCTCGGTGGTGGTGTTCAGTGATGTGCCGCAAGCGCTGTCAGGTTTACAGCCGTTGCTCGATCATTTGTCACTGCGCAAGCTTTTCCATGAATTCGGCCATGCCTTGCACCACCTGCTGGTACGTACGACGAACCACGTCATGTCCAACGTGACCGAGCTGGGCACCGATGGTGTGGAGTTGTTCGGCAAGCTGTTCGAGCGTTGGGTCTGGGACGCGGACTATCTGGTGGCGATCTCGGCGCGCACGCAGGACGGCCGTCAACTATCCCGCAAGCAAGCCGATGAGTGCCTGCAGCAGTTACGACAGCAGGGCGTGGAGGAGATCGCGAGTGATCTGTGCCTGGCGTTGTTCGACATGGACCTGCATGGCACACCAAACGATGGCAGGTCCTTGGAACAGCGATTGGGTGATGCCCGCGAACGTTGTGGTTACTGGCCGCTGGCTGATTTCGAACATCCGGCGCATGCCTTCGACCACCTTGTGAACGGCTACGATGCTGGTTACTACGCCTACCTGTGGTCGGATGTGCATGCCTTCGATTTGTTCACCCGCTTCGAAGCCGAGGGCCTGTTGAACGAAGCCACGGGTCGGGCACTGCAGGAAGCACTGTTCGCTCCAGGGGCATCGCGCCCGTTACGTGAAGGCATCGAGGCGTTTCTTGGGCGGCCATCGAGCCAGGCAGCGTATCTCAGCTGGCATGGCCTGAAGTAGTCAGACCAGAGGTGCTGGAAAGATCCCGGCATGCACGATACTGTATATGAATACAGTATGCAGGTGAGCCATGATTCCTCCAGCACCGCAAAAGGGCCGTGGCACGGCGCACAACCCACACAACCGCTTTGCCCCTGGTCATTCGGTGGCGGAAGATGATGGCTGGTACCAGGAAGTGCCGCAAACCCAGGGCACCGAGGTGCGGATTGAGACAGCCAAGTCGGTGATCAGCCGCAACACTTCACCCGACCTCCCTTTCGATCGCTCCATCAACCCTTACCGTGGCTGCGAGCATGGCTGCATCTACTGCTATGCCCGCCCCTCGCACGCCTACTGGGACCTTTCTCCCGGCCTGGATTTCGAGACCAAACTGATAGCCAAGACCAACGCAGCCGAGGTGCTGGCACAGCAATTGAGCAAACCGGGCTACGTGTGCGCGCCGATCAATCTGGGCTCCAACACCGACCCGTATCAGCCGATTGAGCGGGAACAGTTACTGACCCGGCGCTTGCTCGAAGTGTTACTGCGTTTTCGTCACCCGGTGACCATTGTCACCAAGGGTTCACTGGTGCTGCGCGACCTTGACCTGCTGGCCGAGATGGCCCGCCAGCGCCTGGCACGGGTGATGATCAGCCTGACCACGCTGGACGACAGCCTCAAGCGCGTGCTCGAACCCCGAGCGGCCTCACCCGGTGCGAGGTTGAGGGCCATCCGGGTATTGCGTGAAGCGGGCGTACCGGTGGGTGTTTTGTGTTCGCCAATGATTCCAATGATCAACGACAGTGAGCTGGAGCGCCTGCTGGAGGCGGCCAGGGAGGCTGGCGCACAGAGTGCGGCCTACATGATGCTGCGTCTGCCGCTGGAAGTGGCGCCGTTGTTCGAGCAGTGGTTACAGGACCATTACCCGCAGCGGGCGGCGCATGTGTTGAGCCTGATCCGCCAGAGCCGCAGTGGCGCGCTGTATGACAGCCGGTTCGGCGTACGCATGCGTGGTGAAGGGGTGTTTGCCGAGTTGCTGGCGCAGCGCTTTGCCAAGGCAATGAAGCGGCTGGATTTCGAAGGGCGCGAGGCGCAGGCGCTGGATTGCTCGGCGTTCTGCCCGCCGGGTGGGCAGATGACGCTGTTCTGACATGATCCCGCTCACACAAGGGCTGCGCATTGCTCACAACGCTACTAATAACAACCAATAATTGCGCTAATACATATTGGCAACTGATGTTTTTTTGCTATTATCCAACTCTCGCCTTTTTCTCTGGAACGCCCGTTCTAGAGCCTTCTAATTAAGTTTCAGTTAAGTTTTCCCCGCTAGCGTAGGTAATAAGTCCACACCGACTGTGATCTATGGCCCGTGCGTGTCATCTAAAACCGTGCATAGCCTGAATCTTTCACCGGTAAAATGGATTTACCTACACACCGTCAAGAGGATGAATCATGCCCGTCAAGGACCCATCCAAGGTCGTACCGCAGGTCCCCGCGGAAAGCGCCGATGCTGCCCTTAAGCACATCGTCGACGGCTTCCTGCGCTTTCACCATGATGTTTTCCCTGATCAGCAAGAGCTGTTCAAGAAGCTCGCCACCGCGCAAACACCACGCGCCATGTTCATCACCTGTGCCGATTCGCGCATCGTTCCCGAGCTGATCACCCAAAGCTCGCCAGGCGACCTGTTCGTAACCCGTAACGTGGGTAACGTGGTACCGCCTTATGGCCAGATGAACGGGGGCGTTTCCAGCGCCATCGAGTACGCCGTAATGGCGCTTAAAGTGCACCACATCATCATCTGTGGCCACTCCGACTGCGGCGCCATGCGTGCGGTACTCAACCCCCAGTCGCTGACCAAGATGCCTACCGTTGGCGCCTGGTTGCGCCACGCTGAAGTAGCCCGCACCGTGGTCGAGAACAACTGCTCCTGCGGCAGCGAGCACGAGACGATGCAAGTGCTGACCAAAGAGAACGTCATCGCCCAGTTGCATCACTTGCGCACCCATCCTTCGGTGGCTTCGCGCCTGGCGGCCGGTGAGCTGTTCATTCATGGTTGGGTGTACGACATCGAGACCAGCAAGATCGAAGCCTACGACGCCGCCAGCGACAGCTTCCTGCCCTTGGCCGCTGGTGAACCCGTTCCCTGCGCCACTCCGAGAGGCCGCTACTAAGCGACCCGTCCGCCGCTAGAACCTTGATAGCCGGCTGCACCCTGCAGGGGTGTGGCGCGGCCTTCGGCTGCCTTGAATTCCCTGACTGCCCTGCCGGCGTGCTCGCTGGCGGCCCGCGCCTGCGCGCTTGTCAGGGGCAAACGTGCCCACGGCCAGGGGAATGGCCGTGCGACTAGAGAAAGGAGAAACACGGTGAACATTACACAGTTGAAAGCGGCCCTGCCGCGTGAGTTGCTGGCGTCGGTGGTGGTCTTCCTGGTGGCCCTACCGTTGTGCATGGGCATTGCGATCGCCTCGGGCATGCCACCGGCGAAAGGCCTGATTACTGGGATTATCGGCGGCATTGTCGTTGGGTTCCTTGCCGGATCGCCGCTACAGGTCAGCGGCCCCGCTGCCGGTCTGGCGGTACTGGTGTTCGAGCTGGTACGCCAGCACGGCATGGCCATGCTTGGGCCGATCCTGCTGTTGGCCGGCTTGCTGCAGTTACTGGCCGGGCGCCTGCGCCTGGGCTGCTGGTTCCGCGTCACTGCGCCGGCGGTGGTGTACGGCATGCTGGCGGGGATTGGCGTGTTGATCGTGCTGTCTCAGGTGCATGTGATGTTCGACACGGCGCCGCAACCGTCAGGCCTGCAGAACCTGCTGGAGTTCCCGGCAACCGTGGCGGCAGCCCTGTCACAGGAGGGTGTTGGCTCAGGTTGGATGGCCGGTGCGCTTGGCCTGGGGACCATCGCCATCATGTGGGGTTGGGAGCGCCTTCGGCCGCAGCGGCTGCGCTTTGTCCCGGGTGCCCTGCTCGGCGTGGCAAGCATGACCGCCATCAGCATGTGGCTGGTCCTGCCGGTAAACCGCGTGCAAGTGCCGGCAGACCTGACTGAGGCCATTGACTGGATTCGCCCGGGTGACCTGATGCAACTGGCTGACCCTGCTCTGCTGGTCGCCGCCTTTGCCCTGGCTTTCATCGCCAGCGCCGAAACCCTGCTGTCGGCTGCAGCGGTCGATCGCATGCACAGTGGTCAGCGCTCGGATTTTGACCGTGAGCTTTCAGCCCAAGGCATTGGCAACATGCTTTGCGGGGTGCTGGGCGCCTTGCCGATGACCGGGGTGATCGTGCGCAGTTCGGCCAATGTCCAGGCCGGAGCGCAGACCCGGGCCTCGGCGATTTTCCATGGCCTATGGCTGTTGGCGTTCGTGGTGGCGCTTAGTAGCGTGCTGCAACAGATACCGGTAGCGAGCCTGGCGGGTGTGCTGGTGTTTACCGGGATCAAGCTGGTCGACTTCAAAGCGTTTCGTGGGCTAGGCCGTTATGGCCGCATGCCGATGTTCACCTATGCGGCGACGGCGCTGGCGATCATCTTTACCGACCTGTTGACTGGGGTACTGCTTGGCTTTGCCCTGACCTTGCTGAAACTGGCGTTCAAGGCTGCGCGGCTGAAGATCAACCTGGTCAGCCTGGAGAAGCCGGGGCATATGGAGCTGCGGCTCAGCGGTGCGGCGACGTTCCTCAAGGTGCCGGCGTTGACCCAGGTGCTTGATAGCGTTCCGGCGGGCACCACGTTGCACGTCCCGCTGGGTAACCTGAGTTATATCGACCACTCGTGCCTTGAGTTGCTGGAGGACTGGAGCCGCAGCAATTCTGCCAATGGATCACGGTTGCGGATAGAGCAGCGGCGCCTGAAGCGGCGGATCGAGGGGCGCTTGCGGACCACGGCGGGGGTTGGGGCCTAGCCCCCAGTGTAGGAGCGGGTTCACCCGCGAATACGATGGCAGCGGCAGCGGTGAACGGCGGGTGGAAATTGGTTAGCAGGCCCGGCCCATTCGCGGGCAAGCCCGCTCCTACACCGGGCACGCTTCGGTGGTTCGGCACAGGCCGTTGTAGGAGCGGGTTCACCCGCGAATGGGCCGGGACAGGACAATCAGGCCGGCTGACCCAGCTCCACACCCAGCTGGCGCGACAGGCACGGCCAGCGCTTCCACGCCGCGCCGGTTTCCGGGCTGCTCAGCTTTTCGCGGTAAGCCTCCACCGATTCCACCGCAAAGCTTTCGTCATTGAGCATTTCGTCAACCGAGTGGTGCACCACTTCATCCAGCTGGTTGGCAAAGCTTTCGCCAATCAACTGGTGGGCAATCAGGTTGGCCACCGTGGTGTCGACCGGGATCAACGGCTGCTGGAAGTGGCGGATGTACAAGTCATTCACCTCTTCCACCAAGCGGTGCGCCAGGTAGGCCTCATCCAGTAGGCAGTCCAGGCCCACATGCCCTTGCATCACACTGGGCGGCTGAAGGAAGTAGGCCTCGGCAATTTTCAGTACCGGTTTGATCTGGGCTTCGATGCCGGCTTCGCGAGCGACCTCGTGGGCGGCCTCCAACAGTTCCGGAACCTGATCGATGTAGGCGCTGACGAAGCGCGCCAAAGTACCCTGGGCGTCCTGCTCAGGCAGTTGGATCGAGGGGTGCAGGTGGGGCAGTTGCAACTCGAGACGCTGTTTCAATTGGCCGGTCTGGCCTTCATGTTGATGGGCTTGGCTTACCTGCTCGCGTACAGCAGCGATGTTCATGACAACTCCAGGGACATTACGTTTCAAACGGAAGACACTAAATTAGCTCGGTATACAGAATACCTAAGACGTATTTGTTATAAACCACGCAAACGTGTGCTATCTCTGGCATAACCGAATGCCACCATTTTGCCATGAACTCTCAAGCGCGCGGTTTTCAGGCGTTCTGGCCATTTCGTGAAGTTCATTTCACAGGCGTCATTGCGTGCCATTGGTCGCTGTCTATACTCCCGTTGAACGTGATTCGTTGATGAGGCCCGACTGCTTTTAGCAGGGGCTCGGTCGTCGAAGCCAGGCAGTCTTGACCGCCGTTCCCTCTTGCCGCAGGCCACGCCTCCGGGACAACAAGAATTAGAAGGGGAACCCGCAATGATGCGACATCCACATGTCTGGATGGGCCTCCTGTTGTGGTCGGTTTTTGGTCAGGCGAACGCCGCCTGGACCGTGAACATGCACCCAGGGGCGACGGAAGTTTCCAACGCCGTCTTCGACCTGCACATGACCATCTTCTGGATCTGCGTGATCATTGGCATCGTGGTGTTTGGCGCGATGTTCTGGTCGATGGTCATCCACCGCCGCTCCACTGGCCAGCAGGCTGCGCATTTCCACGAGCACACCTGGGTGGAAATCCTCTGGACCGTAGTCCCCTTCCTGATTCTGGTGGCCATGGCTATCCCGGCCACCAAGACGCTGATCGACATCTACGATGCCAGTGACTCGGACATCGACATCCAGGTCACTGGGTACCAGTGGAAATGGCATTACAAGTACCTGGGCCAGGACGTCGAGTTCTTCAGCAACCTAGCTACCCCTGCCGACCAGATCCACAACAAGGCGCCCAAGGATGAGCATTACCTGCTGGAAGTCGACCAGCCGCTGGTGCTGCCGGTGGGCGCGAAAGTGCGCTTTCTGGTCACCGCTGCCGACGTGATCCACTCCTGGTGGGTGCCGGCCTTCGCGGTCAAGCGCGACGCCATCCCGGGCTTCGTCAACGAAGCCTGGACCCGTATCGAAAAGCCCGGCATCTACCGTGGTCAGTGCACCGAGCTGTGCGGCAAGGACCACGGCTTCATGCCGGTGGTGGTCGACGTCAAGTCCAAGGCCGATTACGAGACCTGGCTGGGCGAGCGCAAGGCTGAAGCCGCCAAGCTCAAGGAGCTGACCAGCAAGGAATGGACCCTGAACGAGCTGGTGGAACGAGGCGACAAGATCTACCACACCACCTGCGTGGCCTGTCACCAGGCCGAAGGCCAGGGCCTGCCGCCAATGTTCCCGGCGCTCAAAGGCTCGAAGATTGCCACCGGGCCCAAGGAAGACCACTTGAGCATTGTCTTCCATGGCAAGCCCGGCACGGCCATGGCCGCTTTCGGCAAGCAGCTGTCGGAAGTCGACATCGCCGCTGTGGTCACCTACGAGCGCAACGCCTGGGGCAACAACAAAGGCGACATGGTCACGCCGAAGGACGTGCTGGCGCTGAAGCAGGCAGAAGCCAAGTGAACCGGGTTACTCGCGGCAATCATTGGATTGCAGGAGACAGGACATGAGTGCAGTGATCGACGACCACGCCCACGGCCACGACCATGCGCACGGCCCGGCCAAGGGCCTGATGCGCTGGGTACTGACCACCAACCACAAAGACATCGGCACGATGTACCTGTGGTTCAGTTTCATCATGTTCCTGCTCGGTGGCTCGTTTGCCATGGTGATCCGCGCCGAGCTGTTCCAGCCGGGATTGCAGATCGTGGAGCCGGCGTTCTTCAACCAGATGACCACCATGCATGGCCTGATCATGGTGTTCGGCGCGGTGATGCCAGCCTTCGTCGGCCTGGCCAACTGGATGATCCCGCTGATGATCGGCGCACCTGACATGGCACTGCCACGGATGAACAACTTCAGCTTCTGGCTGCTGCCGGCGGCCTTCCTGCTGCTGGTATCGACCTTGTTCAGCCCGGGCGGAGGGCCGAACTTTGGCTGGACGTTCTACGCGCCGCTTTCCACCACCTATGCGCCAGCCAGCGTCACCTTCTTCATCTTCGCCATCCACCTGATGGGTATCAGCTCGATCATGGGGGCGATCAACGTGATTGCCACCATCCTCAACCTGCGTGCCCCTGGCATGACCCTGATGAAAATGCCGCTGTTCGTCTGGACCTGGCTGATTACCGCGTTCCTGCTGATTGCGGTGATGCCGGTGCTGGCCGGCGTGGTAACCATGATGCTGATGGACATCCACTTCGGTACCAGCTTTTTCAGTGCCGCAGGTGGCGGTGATCCGGTGCTGTTCCAGCATGTGTTCTGGTTCTTCGGTCACCCTGAGGTTTACATCATGATCCTGCCCGCCTTCGGTGCGGTCAGCTCGATCATCCCGGCGTTCTCGCGCAAGCCGCTGTTCGGTTACACCTCGATGGTGTACGCCACCGGCGCCATCGCCTTCCTGTCATTCATCGTCTGGGCCCACCATATGTTCGTGGTAGGCATCCCGGTGGTCGGCGAATTGTTCTTCATGTACGCCACCATGCTGATTGCCGTGCCCACCGGGGTGAAGGTATTCAACTGGGTCAGCACCATGTGGGAAGGTTCGCTCACCTTCGAAACGCCGATGCTGTTTGCCATCGCCTTTGTCATCCTGTTCACCATCGGCGGTTTCTCCGGGCTGATGCTGGCGATCGCCCCGGCGGACTTCCAGTACCACGACACTTACTTCGTGGTGGCGCATTTCCACTACGTACTGGTGCCTGGTGCAATTTTCGGCATCTTCGCCTCGGCCTACTACTGGCTGCCGAAATGGACCGGCCACATGTACGACGAAACCCTCGGCAAACTGCATTTCTGGCTGTCGTTCATCGGCATGAACATGGCCTTCTTCCCCATGCACTTCGTAGGTTTGGCCGGCATGCCACGGCGCATTCCCGACTACAACCTGCAGTTCGCCGATTTCAACATGGTGTCGTCGATCGGCGCGTTCATGTTCGGTGCCACGCAGATCTTCTTCCTGTTCATTGTCATCAAGTGCATCCGCGGTGGCGCGCCGGCACCGGCCAAACCCTGGGATGGCGCCGAGGGCCTTGAGTGGTCGATACCCTCGCCTGCGCCCTACCACACCTTCCAGACACCCCCGGAAGTGAAATAGGAACCTGCCATGAACGGCCTGTCGCTGAAACGCCTGGTAACGCGCCTGCTGATGCTGACGGTGGTGATGTTCGCCTTCGGCTTCGCGCTGGTGCCGATCTACGACGTGATGTGCAAAGCCTTCGGTATCAACGGCAAGACCGGCGGCCAGTACGAAGGCAGCCAGGTCAGCGACCCGACGCGTGCGGTGCGGGTGCAGTTCATGTCGACCAATGCCAGCGACATGGTCTGGGACTTCTACTCCACTGCCGACCAGCTGGAGGTCAACCCGGGGGCGGTGAACCAGATGATTTTCATTGCCCACAACCCGACCGACCGGCCGATGAGTGCGCAGGCAATACCCAGCATTACCCCGGCCGAGGCCGCGGCCTACTTCCACAAGACCGAGTGCTTCTGCTTTACCCAGCAGGTGCTGCAGCCCGGCGAACGCATCGAGATGCCGGTGCGCTTCATCGTCGACCGCGACCTGCCGGCCAGCGTGAAGCAACTGACACTGGCCTACACCTTGTTCGACATCACCGCTCGCCACCCGCCGGTCGCGCACGTTGCGGCGCAGGACGTCCAGGGCGCCCGTTAAGGGAAGGAGAACAGCAATGGCAAGTCATGAGCACTACTACGTTCCGGCGCAGAGCAAATGGCCGATCATCGCCACCATCGGCATGTTCATCACGGTGTTTGGCCTGGGCACCTGGTTCAACGACATGAAGGCGGGCCACCCGGATTCGCACGGGCCGCTGATCTTCTTCGTGGGTGCGTTGTTTCTGGCCTACATGCTGTTCGGCTGGTTTGGGTCAGTGGTGAAGGAGAGCCGCGCCGGGTTGTACAGCCCGCAGCTGGATCGCTCGTTCCGCTGGGGCATGAGCTGGTTCATCTTCTCTGAAGTGATGTTCTTCCTGGCCTTCTTCGGTGCGCTGTTCTATGTGCGCGTACTGGCGGGGCCGTGGCTGGGTGGCGAAGGGGCAAAAGGTGTTGCGCACATGCTGTGGCCAACCTTCGAATTCACCTGGCCGCTGCTGCACACCCCCGACCCCAAGCTGTTCCCGCCGCCCAAGGAAGTGATCGACCCGTGGCACTTGCCGCTGATCAACACCATCCTGCTGGTCAGTTCCAGTGTGACAATCACCATTGCCCATCACGCCTTGCGGCGTGACCACCGCGGCCCACTGAAATTCTGGATGGCGTTGACCATTGTCCTGGGCATCAGCTTTATCGCGCTGCAGGCCTTCGAGTACCACGAGGCCTATACCAAGCTGGGGCTGACACTGGGCTCAGGGATCTACGGTGCGACGTTTTTCATGCTTACCGGCTTCCACGGTGCCCACGTGACATTGGGCACGATCATTCTGATTGTGATGTTCGTGCGCATTCTGCGCGGGCATTTCAACCCGGAAAAACACTTCGGCTTCGAGGCGGCCAGTTGGTACTGGCACTTCGTCGATGTGGTGTGGGTGGGGTTGTTCATCTTTGTTTATGTGTTGTGAATACGAGAACGCTGTAGGGGCGGGTGAGAACTTCAGAAAGGGGCGTGGGAGACCAGTTGACCGCTGATCAAACCCCAGGCGACCAGGCCTATGGTCAGGGCTGCCAGGGTCACCCGTACGGTCAGGGCCTTTAGCAGACGGGTCGAGTTTTCATCATCTTTGACCAGAAACACCAGGCCACTGAACAGGCTGGCAATGGTGGCCAACAGCATCAGGACAATCGCGGCCTTGAGCATGGCGTTACTCCGGGGGGATGCGGTGATGTGGATAAGTATAGCGAGGCGCCCGTGAGGCCGTTTCGCCCAGGCTGGGTACCGACGCTGGTGGTGCTTGCACTGCTGCCGGGGCTGATTGCGCTTGGTTGCTGGCAACTTGGCCGTGCCGAGGAAAAGCGCGTGCTGCTGGCCACTTATGCAGAACGGCGGATTGAAGCGCCGATCACCACCGCCCAGCTCCTCTCGAAAGAAGACAACGCCTTCCGCCGCGTGCATTTGTATGGCCGCTTCGACGCCGAGCACAGCGTGCTGCTGGACAACCGCATGCGCGACGGCAAAGCCGGTGTCGAGCTGCTGCAGCCCTTCCACGACCAAGCCAGCGGCCTGTGGTTGCTGATCAATCGTGGCTGGCTGCCATGGCAGGACCGCCGGCTGCCGGTGCACTTCGAAACCCCTGCGCAGGCCTTGGCGCTGGATGCTTCTGTGTATGTCGCGCCTGGAAGCACCTTCCAGCTGCACCCGGACCCCATCGGCGGGCAATGGCCACATCTGTTGACCGCTATCGATGCCGCGCTGCTATGGCAACAGCTTGATCGCGAAGGCTTCGCCCAGGAATTGCGCCTGGAGCCGGGCCCGGCGAGCTATCGCCTGGACTGGCCGGTTGTCGCCATGAGCCCCGAAAAACACGTGGGTTACGCCGTGCAGTGGTTTGCCCTGGCGACCGCTCTGGTTCTGCTCTACCTCTTCTTCGGCTGGCACCAAAACAAGGAGAAACGCCATGGCCACCGCCACTCCACTGGACGCGCATGAACGTAGCAAACCCAGAGCCCGTGGGCGTTTGCAGCTGTTGCTTATCCTGCTGGTGGTGCTTGGGCCGATGGTTCTGGCCACCAGCATGTACAAGCTCAAATTCTGGGTGCCGGAAGGCCGCAGCTACCATGGTGCCATGATTGGCAATGGGGAAAGCCGTGCCGATCTCGGCGTGGCAGGGCAGGACAATCGCTGGCAGTTGCTGGTCAGCGCACCCCAGGCTTGCACCGAAGACTGTCAGCGCCTGGTGTACCTGGCTCGGCAGATTCAGGTCGGGCTGGGGCGTGATGCCAGCCGCGCCAGCCACGCGCTGGCCGCCGCCCAGCCGCTGAGTGCCGACTACCAGGCACTGCTCGGCCGCGAGTACCCGCAGTTGCAGCGCTACCCGCTGGATGCGCAACGTTACCAGCAGAAGGTTGTCGAGCCCGGCCCGCAGCTGTGGATCGTCGACCCGCACGGCAACCTGGTGCTGCGCTACGACGGCAAGGTCAACGGCAAGCATGTGCTGGATGACCTGCGCCACCTGCTCAAGCTGTCCAATATCGGCTAGGAGCCTGCCATGGCCAGACCTGGATTTCGCCTTGCTGTGTTCGCCACCCTGCTGGCACTGCTGGTCGTCCTGCTCGGTGCCTATACCCGCCTGACCCACGCCGGCCTCGGTTGCCCCGACTGGCCAGGGTGCTATGGCTTTATCAGCGTGCCCAAGAGCGACGCGCAGTTGGCCCATGCCGAGCTGCACTTTCCTGAGCACCCGGTGGAGGCTGCCAAGGGCTGGGCCGAAATGGTCCACCGCTATTTCGCCGGTAGCCTGGCCGTGGTGATCGCCCTGCTCGCCTTTCAGGCAGTACGCCGGCATGCCCGCGATGGGCAGCCTTATCGCCTGCCCATGCTGCTACTGGGTGTGGTGCTGGCCCAGGCAGCCTTCGGTATGTGGACCGTCACCCTGAAGCTATGGCCGCAGGTGGTCACGGCGCACTTGTTGGGTGGCTTTACCACGTTGAGCCTGCTGTTCCTGTTGTCTCTGCGTCTGTCCCGGGCCTTTGCGCCCTTGCCGAAACTGCCGCTGAGCCTGCGCCGAATCGCGGCGTTGGCGCTACTGGTGGTAATCGGCCAGATCGCCCTGGGCGGTTGGGTCAGCGCCAACTACGCCGCCGTGGCCTGCATCGACCTGCCGACTTGCCATGGCCAGTGGTGGCCAGCGGCGGACTTCAGCAACGGCTTCCACCTGACCCAACACGTCGGGCCCAATTACCTTGGCGGGCAGCTGGACAGTGATGCGCGTACGGCCATCCACATCAGCCACAGGCTGGGCGCGCTGCTGGTGACCTGCGTGCTACTGATGCTCAGCTGGAAGCTGCACCGCTGTGGTCTCCCCGGCCTGGCACGGCTGGTGCTGCTGGCGCTGGCCCTGCAAGTGGGCCTGGGCATCAGCAATGTGGTGTTCCACCTGCCGCTGGCGGTGGCTGTTGCGCACAATGCCGGCGGGGCGATGCTGCTGCTGAGCATGGTGCTGGTGAACTACCGCATTCGAGTGGTCGACAAGGTTCGAGTGGGCGTCGGCCATGGCTGGCGTCTGCGGCCCGTGGTCGGGGTGGGCATTTCCCATCATATGAGGAACGACTCGTGGCGACGCTTCTAAGCGTACGACGGGCTCGCTGGCGCGATTATCTTGAGCTGACCAAGCCCAAGGTGGTGGTGCTGATGCTGATCACCTCGCTGGCGGGCATGTTCCTGGCCACCCGGGCGGGCGTCAGCTGGAGCGTGCTGTTGTTCGGCAACCTGGGCATAGGCCTGTGCGCGGGTGGCGCAGCGGTGGTCAATCATGTGGTGGATCGGCGCATCGATGCGCTGATGGCGCGCACCCACAAACGGCCTTTGGCCCAAGGCCGAGTCGAGCCCCTGCCGGCGCTGTTGTTCGCCTTGGCCCTGGCCCTGTTGGGCATGGTTCTGCTGCTTGTGTTCACCAACGCCCTCACCGCCTGGCTGACCCTGGCCTCATTACTCGGTTATGCGGTGCTCTACACTGGCTTTCTCAAGCGCGCCACGCCCCAGAACATCGTCATCGGTGGCCTGGCCGGCGCCGCTCCACCGTTGCTAGGCTGGGTGGCGGTAAGCGGCCATGTCAGCGCCGAACCCTTGCTGCTTGTGCTGATCATTTTCGCCTGGACCCCGCCACATTTCTGGGCGCTGGCCATCCACCGCAAGGAGGAATACGCCAAGGCCGATATCCCGATGTTGCCGGTGACCCACGGCGAGTACTACACCAAGCTGCATATCCTGCTGTACACCCTGATCTTGCTGGCAGTGAGCCTGCTCCCGTACGCCATCCACATGAGTGGCCCGCTGTACCTGGCCTGTGCCCTGGCTTTGGGCCTGCGCTTCCTGCAATGGGCCTGGGTGTTGTACCGTAGCAGCCGGCCGCACGCAGCGATCGGCACCTTCAAGTACTCTATCGGCTACCTGTTCGCGCTGTTCATTGCGTTGCTTCTTGACCACTACCTGTTGCTGAACCTATGACCCGAACCCAGAAAACCGTCTTCATCCTCGTTGCCCTGGTCGCGTTGATCATGGGCCTGACCGTCAACAAGGTGCTTAATGGTCGTGACCAGCCCAACCCTGCCGAGCTGATCGATGCGGGCATCATCCTGCTGCCGCAGAGCCGCGCCGTGGCCGATGTCACCATGACCAACCAGGACGGCCAGCCGGTGCAGATGGATGCCCTCAAGGGCAAATGGTCGCTGCTGTTCTTTGGCTACACCTACTGCCCGGATATCTGCCCGACCACCCTGGCCCAGCTGCGCCAGGTGAAGAGCGAGCTGCCCAAGGATGCCGTCGACCGGCTGCAGGTGGTGTTGGTGAGTGTGGACCCTAACCGCGATACGCCGAACCAGCTTAAGCAGTATCTGGGCTATTTCGACAAGGACTTTGTCGGGGTGGCGGGGTCGATCGAGGATACCCAGAAGCTGGCCAATGCCTTGAGCATTCCGTTCATTCCGGCGGACACCAGCAAGCCGGGGTATACCGTGGATCACAGCGGTAACCTGGCGATTGTCGGGCCGGATGGGCGGCAGCGCGGGTTCATTCGGGCGCCGTTCAACAACCAGAAGCTGGGGGCGCAGCTGCCGGGGCTGGTCAAGCGGGATTGAGTCAGCCCCAAAAGCTTCGCGGGTAAACCCGCTCCTACAACGATGTGTGTAGGGGCGGGTTTACCCGCGAAGAGTCCAGCGTGATAGGTCGGATCAGAACGCCGGAACCACAGCGCCTTTGTACTTCTCGATGATGAACTGCTTCACCGCAGGCGAGTGCAGTGCAGCCGCCAGTTTCTTCATGTCGTCCGAGTCCTTGTTGTCCGGGCGGGCAACCAGAATGTTCACGTAAGGCGAGTCGCTGCCCTCGATGGCCAGCGCGTCTTTTTCCGGGTTCAGCTTGGCTTCCAGCGCGTAATTGGTGTTGATCAGGGCGGCATCTACCTGGGTCAGCACGCGCGGGATGGTGGCGGCTTCCAGCTCACGGAACTTCACGTTTTTCGGGTTCTCGGCAACATCCTTCACGGTCGACAGGATGTTCTTGTTGTCCTTGAGCTTGATCACGCCAGCCTTGTCCAGCAGCAGCAAGGCGCGGCCGCCGTTGGTGGCGTCGTTGGGGATGACCACGGTGGCGCCGGAGGACAGCTCGTCGAGCTTCTTGATCTTGGTCGAATACACGCCCAGTGGCTCGATGTGCACGCCAGTCACGCTCACCAGGTTTGTGCCCTTGGCCTTGTTGAACTCATCCAGGTAAGGCTGGTGCTGGAAGAAGTTGGCGTCCAGGCGCTTTTCGGCCACCTGCACGTTCGGCTGGATGTAGTCGGTGAATTCCTTGACCTTCAGCTCTACGCCTTCTTTCGCCAGTTGTGGTTTGACGAAGTTGAGGATCTCGGCGTGCGGCACCGGGGTGGCGGCGACGGTGAGGGTATCGGCCTGGGCCGAGAAGGCCGCGACAGCGGCAGCGACAGCAAGCAGCTTCTTCATTGATCACTCCTTGTGAGGGCCGCGACGGCCCCCGAACGGGTCGGCCAGGCCGACCCCATTGGGGTTACTTACGGGAAAAATGCACGACCAGTTTGTCGCCCACGCTCTGCAGTACTTGAACCAGTACCAGCAGCAGTACCACGGTCACTACCATCACATCTGTCTGGAAACGCTGGTAGCCGAAGCGGATAGCCAGGTCGCCAAGGCCACCGGCACCCACCACACCGGCCATGGCGGTGTAAGAAACCAGGGTAATGGCGGTTACGGTAATGGCCGCGAAGATGCCCGGACGGGCCTCCGGCAGCAGCGCACTGGTGATGATCTGGCGGGTGGTGGCACCCATTGACTGGGTGGCCTCGATGATGCCGCGGTCCACTTCACGCAGGGCGGTTTCAACCAGGCGCGCAAAGAACGGCGTGGCACCCACTACCAGCGGCGGGATGGCACCCGCAACGCCCAGCGAGGTACCGGTGATCAGCACGGTGAACGGGATCATCACGATCAGCAAAATGATGAATGGCAGCGAGCGCAGGATGTTGACCACCAGCGACAGCAGCGCATAGACGCCTTTTTGTTCGAACATCTGCTTTGGCCCGCAGAGGAACAGCAGCACACCCAGTGGCAGGCCCAGCAGCACGGTGAAGAACAGCGAGCCGAACAGCATGATCATGGTATCGACGGTGGCCAGCCAGATTTCGGCCCAGTCGACGTTGGCGAAGAAACTCAGAGCGTCCATCAACGCATTACCTCCATATGTACGTCAGCTGCCTTGAAGCGGGCGAACGCCGCTTCCATGTCTCCGCCGATCAGGGCGAGAGTGAGCTGGCCATAGGGGACATCCTTGATGCGGTCGATACGCCCGGCGAGGATGCTGTAGTCGACACCGGTTTCGCGGGCCACGGTGCCCAGCAGCGGCGCGTAGGTGGCGTCGCCCTGGAAGGTCAGGCGTACGATGCGGCCTGGAACGTGGGCAAAGTCGTCGCGCTGCTCGCCTTCGTCGACCTGCTCGTCTTCCTGGACGAAGCGCTTGGTGGTGGGGTGCTGCGGGTGCAGGAACACCTCGGCCACCGAGCCTTGCTCGACGATCTTACCGGCGTCCATCACTGCCACGCAGTCGCAGACACGGCGGATCACGTCCATCTCGTGGGTGATCAGCACGATGGTCAGCTTCAGTTCACGGTTGATCTCGGCCAGCAGTTGCAGGACGGAGGCCGTGGTTTGCGGGTCGAGGGCACTGGTGGCCTCGTCGCATAGCAGGATCTTCGGGTTGGTCGACAGGGCGCGGGCGATACCGACGCGCTGTTTCTGGCCACCGGACAGCTGTGCCGGGTACTTCTTGGCGTGGTCCGACAGGCCAACGCGAGCCAGTAGCTCGGTGACGCGCTTGTCGATTTCGCTGCGCGACAGCTCGCCGGCCAGGGCCAGCGGCAGGGCGACGTTGTCGGCGACGGTCTTGGAGGCCAGCAGGTTGAAGTGCTGGAAAATCATCCCGACCTGCTGGCGGAAGCCGCGTAACTGGCTGGCGTTGAACGCGGTGACGTCTTCGCCGTCGACGATGATCTTGCCGCCGGAGGGTTCCTCCAGGCGGTTGATCAGGCGCAGCATGGTGCTTTTGCCGGCGCCGGAATGGCCGATCAGGCCGAACACCTGGCCATCTTCGATGGTCAGGCTGGTCGGATTCAGTGCGGGGATTTCCCTACCGGCAACGCGGTAGGTTTTATGTACCTGTTGGAACTCGATCACGTAGCGAACCTTGTGGGGCGCATTGAAATTTGGGTCAGCGGTTAGCTGGGGTCGCGCATTTTAGCCTTTTCCCATAGCTGTTCTTAGCATTTATTTCGTCATGTACCAATCCATCGGGCATATCGCGACAACCGGTAATCCTGATTGAACGCTCGGCAACGCCCTCCAGTCACTACTTGCACAAGCCCTGAACGGGCACGCCTTAAGACTGATGAGGAGAGCCGATCATGCCCAGTAAGAAAACGGATGCGCCCAAGCACAGCGAGGCCGCCGGCACCCAGACCCCCGACCGGGCCAACACCAATGCCAAGCTGCAGAGCCTGGAGGCCGACCGCAGCGATGCGACCGGGCATGCGCTGCGCACCAACCAAGGCGTGCGCATTGCTGACAACCAGAACTCCCTCAAGGCGGGTGATCGCGGGCCGTCGCTGCTTGAAGACTTCATCATGCGCGAGAAAATCACCCACTTCGACCATGAGCGTATCCCCGAGCGCATCGTGCACGCCCGCGGTGCCGGGGCACACGGGTTCTTCCAGAGCTATGGCAACCACGCCGAGCTGACCAAGGCCGGCTTCCTGCAAGATCCGGAAAAGATCACCCCGGTTTTTGTCCGCTTCTCGACGGTTCAGGGCCCACGCGGTTCTGGCGACACGGTGCGAGATGTGCGGGGCTTTGCCGTCAAGTTCTATACAGATGAAGGCAATTTCGACTTGGTCGGCAACAACATGCCGGTGTTTTTCATCCAGGATGCCATCAAGTTTCCCGATTTTGTCCACGCGGTGAAGCCGGAGCCACATAACGAGATACCTACCGGCGGTTCAGCTCATGACACCTTCTGGGATTTCGTATCGCTGGTGCCGGAGTCGGCTCATATGGTCATGTGGGCCATGTCTGACCGCGCCATTCCGCGCAGCCTTCGAATGATGGAAGGCTTCGGCGTGCATACTTTCCGCCTGATCAATGCCAAGGGCGTGGCCAGCTTCGTCAAGTTTCATTGGAAACCAAGCCAGGGCGTGCATTCCCTGCTGTGGGATGAAGCCCAGAAACTGGCGGGCAAGGACACCGACTTCCAGCGCCGTGACCTATGGGAAGCCATCGAAACCGGTGACTACCCGGAATGGGAACTGGGCGTGCAGATTGTGCCTGAGGCCGACGAACACAAATTCGATTTCGACCTGTTGGACCCGACCAAGATCATCCCGGAGGAACTGGTACCCGTCACGCCGCTGGGCAAGATGGTGCTCAACCGCAACCCGGACAATTTCTTTGCCGAGGTCGAACAGGTGGCGTTCTGCCCGGGCCATATCGTGCCGGGTATCGACTTTACCAACGACCCGCTGCTGCAGGGCCGACTGTTCTCGTACACCGATACCCAGATCAGCCGCCTGGGTGGGCCGAACTTCCACCAGATCCCGATCAACCGACCGGTATCGCCGAACCACAACAACCAGCGTGATGCGCTGCACCAGCACGTTGTGCACAAGGGGCGGGCGTCCTACGAACCCAACTCGATTGACGGCGGCTGGCCGAAGGAAACCCCGCCTGCGGCGCAAGACGGCGGCTTTGAGAGCTATCAGGAGCGTATCGATGCGCACAAGATTCGCCAGCGCAGTGAGTCGTTCGGCGATCACTTCTCTCAGGCTCGGCTGTTCTTCCAGAGCATGAGCCCGACTGAGCAACAGCACATCATCAAGGCTTACAGTTTCGAATTGGGCAAAGTCGAGCGTGAACATATCCGCGCCCGGGAAGTGAATGACATTCTCGCCAACATCGACTTGAAGCTGGCGGCGGCGGTTGCGGCCAACCTGGGCCTCCCCGCGCCGAAAGCGGGTACGGTGCAGGTAAAGGGTAGCCAGCCGGCGCAATCGCCTGCGTTGAGCCAGATGAACCACCCAGGTACGGTGGGTATCAAGGGGCGCAAGATTGCCGTGCTGGTGGCAGATGGCGTGGACGCTGGCAGCGTCGACAAACTGGTCAAAGCCCTGGAAGCGCACAGTGCCCGGCCGATGCTGCTGGGTCCGACCTCGGCGCCGGTGAAGGCGGCGGATGGCAAGCAACTGCCGGTAGCGGCGTCGATGGAGGGGATGCCTTCAATCATGTTTGACGGGATTGTCGTGCCTGCAGGCAAGCCGTCTACGGATGCACTGGCGGCTAGCGGATTGGCCAAGCACTTCTTGCTGGAGGGTTACAAGCACCTGAAGGCGCTGGTGCTGACCAAGGAATTGGCGAAAGCGTTGGGGCTCAAGGAGGACAAGGGGCTGTTGCTCGGGGATGAGCAGAAGGCAGTGGATGCCTTTGTCAAAGCGGTTGAAGGCCACCGGGTGTGGGAGCGGGAGGCGGCTGCTGAAGCGGTTCCTGCCTGATAAGGCCTTTTCGCGGTTAAACCCGCTCCTTCTGTAGAAGCGGGTTTAACCGCGAAGCTTTTACTGCCGATGCGGGACCAGCACCACCTGTGCCGGCAGCGAGCGCTGGATCTGATGCTTCTGCTTCAGCTCAAACCCACTGTCAATCTTGCGCACCCGCTTTTCCAGCAAGGTTTTCAGCCAAGGTGCATCCCCGGTGCGCGGCACCTGAAACACCACTTCACACTGGTAACTCACCACATCGGCGGCAATGTCGTCCAGTTGGCGGCGCAGCGCGCGGCTGTCAGTGGTCTTCAAGGCCACCACGGTACTTGGCGCTGTCGGGTCGATGATGCGTGCCTTGGGCTTGGCTTCGGCGGCTTTCAGCGCAGCTTCCGCTTTTTCCAGCTCGGCCTTGCGGGCCTGGGTCACAGCATCCCCGCCGGTCACCGCTGGCGCCTGCGGCATCAGTGCACGGGCGCGGGCCAGCGCGGTAGCTGCCGCGTTCACATCGCCCTTTTGCAGGACGATCTGGCTACGTTGCAAGTAGGCTTCGGCCAGTTGGCGCTGGTATTGCTCCAGGCGTGCATCATCCGGCGACTGGGCCTGCAGTGCTGCAAGCTGGTCTTCGGCGGTAGCCAGCTCATTGCTGGCGATGTTCTGTTGCAACTGCTGCCAGGCATCTGCTTGGGCAGGTGCGGTGGCCTGGTCGACCGGCGCATTGGAACAGGCAGCCAGGATCAGGGAAAACGCGGCAACAAGCAGATAACGGGAGGCGAACGGCTTCATTCCTGCGACTCTCTATTTGCGCAAAAAGCGAGCAAGTCTACACCCAGGTGCGCACGCTCGAAAATAGGCCTTACAGACCCTTTACCGGCCAAAGGTTGCAAGGTGTGCCTGCACACACCCTGCCTCTCAGCGTTTTGGCAGGGCCAGGCTCAGCAAGAATAGCACCGCGGCGCAGACCACGATCGACGGCCCGGCGGGGGTGTCCTTGAACCAGGACATGGCCAGGCCGCCGCAGACCGCGGTGACGCCCAGCAGGCTGGCCCCCAGGGCCATTTGCTCTGGTGAGCGGGCGTGCCGCTGTGCCGCAGCCGCAGGGATGATCAGCAGCGAGGTGATCAGCAGCACGCCAACGATTTTCATGGCAACTGCAATCACCACTGCAATCAGCAGCATCAGCGCCATGCGCAGGCCGGCCACGGGCAGGCCTTCGACCATGGCCAGTTCTTCATGCACGGTAACTGCCAGTAGCGGCCGCCACAGCACAGCGAGCAGCAGCAGGACCAGTGCACTGCCGCCGAGGATCCAGGCCAGGTCGGTGGGGCTGATGGCCAGCAAATCGCCGAACAGGTAAGCCATCAGGTCGATGCGCACATCGTGCATGAAGCTCAGCACCACCAGGCCCAGCGACAAGGTGCTGGGGGCCAGGATACCCAGGAGGGTGTCGGAGGCCAGTGGCTGGCGTTGCTGCAATGTCACCAGCAGAATCGCCAGCAACAGGCAGCCCACGGTTACCGCCAGTGCCGGGCTGACATCCAGGGCGAAACCCAGGGCCACACCGAGCAGGGCGGCGTGAGACAGGGTGTCGCCAAAGTAGGCCATGCGCCGCCATACCACGAAAGAGCCCAGTGGGCCTGCAACCAGTGCCAGGGACAAGCCGGCAAGCAAGGCGTAGAGAAGAAAGTCAGCCATGCTTGCAGTGCTCTCCGTGAACATGGGTGCCAGGGGCGACCACCGAGCCATGCAGGTCGTGGCTGTGGTCGTGATGGTGGTGGTAGATGGCCAGGCTCGGTGCGGTTTTGCCGAACAGTTCGACGAACGCTGGGTCACCGCTGACTTGCTCGGGATGGCCCGAGCAGCATACGTGGCGGTTCAGGCACACCACCTGGTCGGTGGCGCTCATGACCAGGTGCAGGTCGTGGGACACCATCAGCACGCCGCAGCCGTGGCGGTCGCGCAGGCGGGTGATGAGGTTGTAAAGCTCGGTCTGGCCGACCACGTCCACACCTTGTACCGGTTCGTCGAGCACCAGCAACTGGGGTTCGCGCAGCAAGGCGCGGGCCAGCAGCACGCGTTGCATTTCGCCGCCGGAAATAGTCTGGATCGGGCTATCGATGACTTGCTCGGCGCCCACTTCCTGCAGCGCCGACAAGGCTGCCGCGCGGTCTACACCTGGCACCAGGCGCAGGAAGCGCAGCACCGAAAGCGGCAGTGTGGCATCAACCTGAATCTTCTGGGGCATGTAGCCAATGCGCAGCTTGGGCTTGCGCCATACCTTGCCGCGATGTGGCTTGAGCAGGCCAAGTACGGCGCGCACCAGGGTCGTCTTGCCCGCCCCGTTGGGGCCAATCAGGGTGACGATCTGGCCTGGGGCGACCGACAGGTCGATGCTGTCGAGCACCGCCTCGCCGCCAAAGGTGACGCCGACCTGCTCCAGGCGAATCAGGGCGTCGCTCATGCTGCGCTCCGGCAGCTACCGCACAGGCCGACCACTTCCACGGTCTGGGTCTCGACCGTGAAACCCACGCCTTTGGCGCTGTTGATGATGGCCTCGCTGATGCTGCTCTGTTCAAGCTCGATGGCCACATGGCAGGCCCGACAGATCAGAAACTGACCTTGGTGCACGTGCTCGGGGTGGCTGCAGCCGATGAAGGCGTTGAGCGACGCGATGCGATGCACCAGGCCGTTTTCCAGCAGGAAGTCCAGCGCGCGGTACACCGTGGGCGGCGCGGCGCGGCGGCCGTCCTGCTCACTGAGCACCGCGAGGATGTCGTAGGCACCCAGCGGCTTGTGGCTCTGCCACACCAGCTCCAGCACACGGCGGCGCAGGGCGGTCAGGCGCAGGCCCTGGCGGGTGCACAAGGCATCGGCTTCAGCCAGTGCGCTGTGTACGCAATGGGAGTGGTCGTGAGGACGGTTGGCCAGCGGTGTGATGGACATGGGCAGCGACGGTTCTGGACAGAGACGTTATTATGTTACCTGTTTCTGACGACTCGAGTATTCACCGTGTCCCGATTCCTGGTTCTGTTTGTCGCTTTCATCGCATTTTCCGCGCAGGCCGACGTGCGTGTGCTCACCAGTATCAAGCCCCTGCAGCAGATTGCCGCTGCCGTGCAGGATGGTGTTGGCAGCCCTGAAGTGCTGCTGCCACCCGGGGCTTCACCCCACCACTATGCGCTGCGCCCCTCCGACGTGCGGCGGGTAGGCGATGCCGACCTGCTGTACTGGATCGGCCCGGACATGGAGAACTTCCTTCCGCGTGTGCTGGGAAGCCGCAGCAAGGCCACAGTGGCTGTGCAGGCGCTGCCTGGCATGAAGTTGCGCCACTTTGGCGAGGACAGCCATTCCCATGAGGAAGAAGACCACAGCGACCACGACCATGACCACCGCCCAGGCAGTCTTGATGCACACTTGTGGCTATCGTCGGTCAATGCGCGAGTGATCGCAGCTAAAATGGCAGCTGATCTGGCCCAGGTCGATCCGGCCAATGCGGCTCGCTATCAGAGCAACCTGAAGGCCTTCGATGAACGCCTGGATGCGTTGGACGGGCGTATCAAGGCGCGCGTGGCCGGTATTGCCGGCAAGCCGTACTTCGTCTTCCATGAAGCCTTCGATTATTTTGAGGCTGAATATGGCTTGAAGCACGCGGGCGTGTTCAGCGTAGCGTCCGAGGTGCAGCCTGGGGCGCAACATGTGGCGGCCATGCGCCAGCGCCTGCAGGAAGTAGGGAAGACCTGCGTGTTCAGCGAGCCGCCAATACGGCCGCGATTGGCCGAGACCCTGACTGCCGGGTTGCCGGTGCGCCTGGCCGAGCTGGATGCCCTGGGCGGCACTGATCCGGTGGATGGCAAAGGGTATGAGCGCTTGCTGGAGAAGCTGGGCGGTGACCTGGCAGGCTGCCTGGAACAGTTGTAAGCCTGTCCCGGCCCTTCGCGGGTGAACCCGCTCACACAGGTACTGCACAGGCCTCAAGGCTGTCGCTATCCCTGTGGGAGCGGGTTCACCCGCGAAGAAGCAGACGCGGTCTAAAGAGCGAACGGCAGGTGCAAAGCCACCTGCTGGCGCTGCGCCAGACGCACTTCGAACTCACCCGGATCGTGGATCATCACATCCATCCCGGCGAACGACTCGGCCGCAATCAGGCGCGACAGCCAGAAACGCACGCAGCCTACCCGCAACATTTCCGGCCACAGCTCGGCTTCGGCTGCAGTGAACGGCCGTAGCGCCGCATAGGCTGCCAGCAGCGCCTGGGCGCGTGGTACATCTACCGCGCCCTGCTCATCCAGGCACCAGTCGTTCACGGTGATGGCGATGTCATACAGCATCGGCCCGGAGCAGGCATTGTAGAAGTCGATCACACCGGTCAGGTGGGTGCCTTCGAACATCACGTTGTCGCGGAACAGATCGGCATGCAGGTTAGCCCGCGGCAAGGCCAGAATCTGCGCCTTGTGTGCGCTGATTTCGTCCAGCGCCGGCTGCAGTAATGCGGCTTGCTCTGCAGTCAGGCGTGGCAGTAGCTCGGCACCCGAGGCCAGCATCCAGTCCAGCCCGCGGTCGGTGCGGCGCTCGATGATGTGCTCGCGGGTGGCCAGGTGAATGTGTGCCAGTAGTTCGCCGACCTGGGCGCAGTGCTGGTTGTTGGGTGCCTTGATGTGTTTACCCGACAGCCTGGGCTGCAACAATGCCGGCTTGCCGCACAGCTCGCGCAGGCCATTGCCGTCGCGGTCACGAATGGCATAGGGCACCGGCATGTCGGCAGCGTGCAGGGTGTCGAGCAGCTCGATGAAGAACGGCATGTCCTCGCTGGGCCCACGCTCGATCAGCGTCAGGACGAACTCCCCCTGTTCGAGGCTGACGAAGAAATTGCTGTTCTCGGTACCGGCGGCAATGCCCTGGAAGTCGAGCAGACGGCCCAGCTCGTACGGCGCCAGAAAGGTTTCCAGCTCAGGCCGGGTCACGGGGGTGAAGACTGACATGATGAAAAATTGCCCATACGGGCACTTCCGCCGGGAAGTGCCGGGTTGATGTGAACGGTGCGCGTCAGCTTACCACTCGAAGATCTTCCAGGACGGAATCAGCATGTCCGGCTGGTCGGATCGAATGAAATTGGCATCAGTGCCATCGGCGCGTACCAGAAAATAAGGCTTGCCGTTTTTCGGCGTGATCTTGATCGCATACAGGAAGCCGTTCTGCCGGTATTCCTGGATGGTTCTATCGCCTTCCGTGCGAATGGTCACCTCGGGATCGGCCGAGGGGGCGTCGTCCGCCGCCAGGGTGACGACAGGCGTGGTTGCCAACAGGCCGAGCAGTAACAGGCGATTGAGTGTGCGCATGATAACCTAGTCCCTTTGTCGTCAATGATTCTGGCTATTCTAGCGCCGGACCCGTCGAAAAGGTTGATTCTGCTCATGAGCCAAGCGCCCCTCGTCCTGGTGGACGGTTCCTCCTACCTTTATCGCGCCTTCCACGCGCTGCCGCCGCTGACCACGTCCAAGGGCATGCCGACCGGTGCGGTGAAGGGTGTGCTGAACATGCTCAAGAGCCTGCGCAAGCAATACCCCGACAGCCTGTTCGCTGTGGTGTTCGACGCCAAGGGCGGCACTTTCCGTGATGCCATGTTCGCCGAATACAAGGCCAACCGCCCCAGCATGCCGGACGACCTGCGTGTACAGATCGAGCCGCTGCACGCCAGCGTCAAGGCGCTGGGCTACCCGCTGCTGTGCGTGGAGGGTGTCGAGGCTGACGACGTGATCGGTACCCTGGCGCGCAGCAGCGCCGCCCTGGGTCGCCCGGTGATCATCTCGACCGGTGACAAGGACATGGCGCAACTGGTGGATGGGCACATTACCTTGGTCAACACCATGACCGGAAGCGTGCTGGACGTGGCTGGCGTGCACGAGAAATTCGGCGTCGGCCCGGAACACATCATCGACTTCCTGGCCCTGATGGGTGACAAGGTCGACAACATCCCCGGCGTGCCGGGCGTGGGTGAAAAAACGGCGGTGGGGCTGCTGACCGGCATCGGCGGCGGTCTCAGCGACCTTTACGCCAACCTGGACAAAGTGCCAGCGCTGGCCATTCGTGGCGCCAAGACCTTGCCGGCCAAGCTGGAGGAGCACCGCGACGCGGCATTCCTGTCCTACGAACTGGCCACCATCAAGGTTGACGTGCCGCTGGATGTGGAGGTCGAGGCGCTGGTGTGCGGTGAACCTGACCGCGAGGCGCTGCTGGCGTTGTACACCGAGATGGAGTTCAAGAGCTGGGTTGCCGAAGTGCAGCGCGATGCGGCCAAGGCTGGTGATGATGTCGCCCCGGCCGCGGAGCCGGCGGCCAAGGTCGAGCCTAGGTACGAAACCATTCTCGACCAGGCCCGTTTCGACGCCTGGCTGGAGAAGCTGCGCCAGGCACCGCTGTTCGCCTTCGACACCGAGACCACCGGCCTGGACGCCCAGCAGGCGCAATTGGTCGGTCTGTCGTTCGCTGTCGAGCCGCATGAAGCGGCCTATGTGCCGCTGGCCCACGATTACGAAGGCGCGCCCGTCCAGCTGGACCGCGAGGCCGTGCTGCTGGCGCTGAAACCACTGCTGGAGGACCCGGCCAAGGCCAAGGTCGGGCAGAATGCCAAGTACGACATCAACATCCTCGCCAATGGCTCCCCCGCCATCGAGATGCGCGGCGTGGCCTACGACACCATGCTCGAGTCGTATGTGCTGAACTCCACCGCCACCCGTCATGACATGGACAGCCTGGCGCAGAAGTACCTCGACCACACCACGATCGCCTTCGAGGACATCGCCGGCAAGGGTGCCAAACAGCTCACCTTCAACCAGATCAACCTGGACAAAGCTGGCCCCTACGCCGCCGAAGATGCCGACATCACCCTGCGCCTGCACCACGTATTGCAGGCCCGCCTGGCACAGACGCCGAGCGTGCAACCGGTGCTGATGGATATCGAGATGCCGCTGGTGCCGGTGCTGGCCAGGATCGAGCGCCAGGGTGCTCTGGTCGATGCCGAGCTGTTGAAAGTACAGAGCGGTGAGCTGGGCGTGAAGATGGCTGAGCTTGAGCTGCGTGCCTACGAGCTCGCCGGTGAGGCGTTCAACCTCGGCTCGCCCAAGCAGCTGGGCGCGATCCTTTACGACAAGCTGGGCATGCCGGTGCTGAGCAAGACTGCCAAGGGCCAGCCATCTACCGCCGAAGCAGTACTCGACGAGTTGGCCGAGCAAGGCTACCCGCTGCCAGAGGTGCTGATGCAGTATCGCAGCCTGAGCAAACTCAAGAGCACCTATACCGACAAGTTACCGGGGCAGATCAACCCGCGCACCGGGCGTATCCACACGTCCTACCAGCAGGCCGTGGCGGCCACCGGCCGGTTGTCGTCGAGCGACCCGAACCTGCAGAACATCCCGATCCGCACCGCAGAAGGCCGGCGTATCCGCCAGGCGTTCGTCGCCAGCCCGGGTTACAAGCTTCTGGCGGCGGACTATTCACAGATCGAGCTGCGCATCATGGCCCACCTGGCCAAGGACGAAGGCTTGCTGCATGCCTTCCGCAACGACCTGGACGTGCACCGCGCTACGGCAGCCGAAGTGTTCGGAGTGGCCCTGGAAGATGTCACCACCGACCAGCGCCGCAGCGCCAAGGCCATCAACTTCGGCCTGATCTACGGCATGAGCGCCTTTGGCCTGGCCAAGCAAATCGGCGTCGATCGCAAGCAGTCACAGGACTACATCGATCGCTATTTTACCCGCTACCCGGGCGTGCTGGCCTATATGGAGCGCACCCGCGCTCAGGCGGCCGAGCAAGGCTTTGTCGAAACCCTGTTTGGCCGCCGGCTGTACCTGCCAGACATCAATGCCAAGAACCCTGCCCTGCGCAAGGGCGCCGAGCGCACGGCGATCAACGCGCCGATGCAGGGGACTGCTGCCGACATCATCAAACGGGCAATGGTCAAAGTAGACAACTGGTTGAGCGAGAGCGGGCTGGATGCCCGGGTGATCCTGCAAGTGCACGACGAACTGGTGCTCGAGGTACGCGAGGACCTGGTGCAGCAGGTGAAAGATGAAATTCGCCACCACATGAGCCAGGCCGCGCAGCTGGATGTGCCGCTGCTGGTCGAGGCGGGAGTTGGTGCGAATTGGGACGAAGCTCACTGATTGAGCAGGTAAAACTGTGTAGGATCTGCGACGTAGTGACGCAGATCCAGGCACCGCTCAGTGCCGTGGATGCTTAAGTTTCATGAAACTATCGCAAATAGTTTTATGGGCTTCGGAACTAAACCGGTGAAGCGGAACTCAGAGTAACTGAATGGCTGGTGAAGCCCTTCGATGCTCCTATGTTGTGTTAAGTGTTGGCAGATATCTGGACCCCGCCCTAGCGGTCCGGACTTGGACCCCGAACTTCCCCCTCCCCATACGAAGTCCGGGGTTTTTTTTGCCCGGAATTTGCCGTTTGGCTTGTACTGAGCCCCGTAGGAGCGGGTAAACCCGCTCCTACGGTTCAAGTGCAAATTAAACGACCGGCTTGTCTTCCAGTTCCATCCAGTCGGCCAGCACCCGGTAGGCATCCTCCACACCCAGACGCTTGGGTGCCGAGAACAGCTGGATGGTCACGCCATCGCCCCAGCCCTTGCGGATTTCCGACTGCACTTTCAGCAGTGTGTTCTTGCCCGCGCCGTGGGTCAGCTTGTCGGCCTTGGTCAGCAGGATGTGCATCGGCATGCTGCTGGCCTTGGCCCAGTCGAGCATCATTTTGTCGAAGTCGGTCATCGGGTGACGCACGTCCATCATCAGGATCACGCCACGCAGGCACTCACGGCTGCCCAGGTAGGCTTCCAGGTGTTTCTGCCAGTGCTGCTTGAGCGGAATCGGGACTTTTGCATAACCATAGCCTGGCAGGTCGACCAAACGCCGTTCATCGTCCAGACTGAAGAAATTCAACAGCTGGGTGCGCCCGGGAGTTTTCGAGGTACGCGCCAGGCTGGCATGAGTCAGGGTATTGAGGGCGCTGGATTTGCCGGCGTTGGAACGGCCGGCAAAAGCCACCTCGTAACCCTGGTCGTCCGGGCATTGTTCGACCTTGGCTGCGCTGAGGGCGAATTTGGCTTTCTGGCAGAGGCCGAGGATGGGGTTCTTGACTTGCATGGGATATCCGATGTGGGTGTTGCCTGACTTTGTAGAGCCAAGCCTGGCAAGCGGTGTCGTTTCCGTTTGGATGGCGGAAGTATATAATGCCCCAGTTTTTGTGTGCTCATTCTCCCAGCGAAGGAGAACGGGCATGGGGTGTCGAACAATAGCTCGCGCAACAGAACGCAGCGCGGCCCCCAACCCTGAAGGTCGTTCCGCATGGCGAAATGGCTGCTTGCTGTCGGTATGTTCCTGCCGTTTTTCAGCGCACAGGCTACACAGGATCCCGAGGTGTTGTACAACCGCACGTGTGCGGCCTGTCACACCGGGCAGTTGCCACAGGCACCCAGACGGGGTGACCGGGCAGCATGGGAGCCAAGGCTGGCGCAAGGCATGGATGTACTGGTGAAGCACGTGACCCAGGGTTTCAAGGCTATGCCGCCGCGTGGATTGTGCATGGACTGCAGTGCCGAGGACTACCGTTTGGTCATCCTTTGGATGAGCGGCAGTCCCGATACATAACATTTCACCCTTAGCCGTGTTGGATTAGCTGATGAACAAACTAGTCGTGAGTCTGCTGTTGACCTTGGGTGTCGCTGGTGCGGCCACTGCTGCGCAACCTATCAAAGGCGATGCCGCCGCTGGCCAGGCCAAGACCGCCGTCTGTGGCGCCTGCCACAATCCCGACGGCAACAGCCTGGCACCGAACTTCCCTAAACTGGCCGGCCAAGGCCAGCGCTATCTCGAAAAACAACTGCACGATATCAAATCGGGCAAGCGTACCGTGCTGGAAATGACCGGCATGCTGGCCGCATTCAGCGACCAGGATCTGGCCGATATCGCTGCCTATTTCTCTAGCCAGAAAGGCAGCGTGGGTGCCGCCGATCCCAAGCTGGTCGAGCGCGGCCGTGCGCTGTTCAACGGCGGCGACCTGGAAAAGGGCATGCCAGCGTGCACTGGCTGCCACTCGCCTAACGGCGCGGGCATCGCCCTGGCTGGCTTCCCGCACCTGGGCGGGCAGCACTCGCAGTACGTGGCCAAGCAGCTCACTGACTTCCGCGAAGGCAACCGCACCAACGATGGCGATGCCATGACCATGCGCACTATCGCTGGCAAGCTGAGCAACCATGATATCGAAGCGTTGGCCAGCTACATCCAGGGCCTGCATTAACTTTCGGTTAATGTTGTAGGCCAATGATGAAAGGGCGGCCGGGCTGCCCTTTTTTCCGTCCGCAGCCGTTACACTACAGAACTCGAGCCCTTCCCGGCCTGTCTCAGTGCAGGTCGCGTCGTGGCGACTCATGACTGCTCAGGAGTAAAGCATGCGTAAACTGATTCTCAGCGCTGCGCTGGTCGCCGCCAGCGTATTCGGTATGACTGCCGTTCAGGCCGCCGAGCCTGTTGCTGGCAAGGAATACATCGAGCTGAGCAACCCTGTTCCGGTTTCCGTACCTGGCAAGATCGAAGTCGTCGAGCTGTTCTGGTACGGCTGCCCACACTGCTACCACTTCGAGCCGACCATCAACCCTTGGGCTGAAAAGCTGCCCAAGGACGTCAACTTCAAGCGCGTACCTGCCATGTTCGGTGGCCCGTGGGATGCGCACGGCCAGATGTTCCTGACCCTCGAAGCCATGGGCGTCGAGCACAAGGTGCACGCGGCGGTGTTCGATGCCATTCAGAACCAGCACAAGCGCCTGACCGACAAGAACGACATGGCCGACTTCCTCGCCACTCAAGGCGTTGACAAGGACAAGTTCCTCGCTACCTTCGACTCGTTCGCCATCAAAGGCCAGGTCAAACAGGCCAAGGAACTGGCGAAGAAGTATGAAATCACCGGCGTACCGAGCATGGTCGTCAACGGCAAGTACCGCTTCGACCTGGGTACTGCCGGCGGACCGGAAGGCGTGCTGAATGTCGCCGACCAGCTAATCGACAAGGAGCGCGCCGCCAAGTAGGCGGCGCCATCCATGCCCCGCTTCAGAGCTACGCGTGGCATTGGCCTGCACGAGCCGCAGGTCAACGAGCATCACCTGCAGGCCCCGGGCCTGCCCGAGGATGGCCGCCTGCGGTTGCTCAGTTTCAACATCCAGGTGGGCATAAGCACCGAGCGCTACCGCCATTACCTGACGCGTAGCTGGCAGCACCTGCTGCCGCATAACGGGCGTGCCGGCAACCTGCAGAAAATCGGCAGGCTGCTGGGCGACTTCGACCTGGTGGCCCTGCAGGAAGCCGATGGTGGCAGCCTGCGCTCGGGTTACGTCAACCAGGTCGAACACCTGGCCCACTTGGGGGCCTTCCCCTATTGGTACCAGCAGCTCAACCGCAACCTTGGGCGTTTTGCCCAGCACAGCAACGGTGTGCTCAGCCGTCTGAAGCCTCAACTGCTCGAAGACCATCCGTTGCCTGGCCCGGCCGGGCGTGGTGCGATCCTGGTCCGGTTTGGCGAAGGTGACGATGCGTTGATAGTGGTGATGATGCACCTGGCATTGGGGGCCAAGACCCGCGCCCTGCAGCTGGGGTATATCCGCGAGCTGATTGGCGGTTACCGTCACCAGGTGCTGATGGGCGACATGAACACCCACGCCACCGACCTGCTCGAGCACTCGCCGCTGCGCGACCTGGGCCTGGTCGCCCCGCAAGTCGAGGCCACTTTCCCCAGCTGGCGACCGCAGCGTTGCCTTGATCATATTCTGCTCAGTTCAAGCCTCACACTGGAACGTGTCGAGGTGCTGGCGCAGCCAATTTCGGACCACCTTCCCGTTGCAGTCGAGATTCGATTGCCTGATGCATTGACTGTGGATACGCTGCCGGTTTTGAGCTAATTGCCATCACCGTTTGCGGACCCGGGCATGACTGAAGACGCTGAGCGCTGGAAAGAAAAATACCTTAAAAGCATCGAGCAGCAAGAAAAGCTCGAGCGTCGTTGGGACGCCCGTCTTGACCTGCTGCGTCGAGGTCTGGTGCGCAGCACCCTGGCTGCTGAAGGCAGTGACAAGGTGGTAGACGAGTGCATGAAGGAAATGCGCGACGTCATTCGCAGCAGCAACATGGACGCCGGCCTCGCCGGCTTGATTCCGCGCCTTGAGAAAGCGGTACTGGATTCTGAACAGCGTCGCGAAGCCCGCATGAACCAGGTCAGCGATGCGCTGACCGCACTGGTAAGCCAACTGCAAGGTCTCCCGTTACCCAGCGATATTTCGCGGTCATTGAAGAAGCTGGCGAAGAAGCTCGACGGCGGGGTTGCCCAGTCACGCGAGCTGCCGCCACTGTTGGGCGAGTTGAGTGGCTTGCAGGGGCGCGCGCTGTCGGCCCTTGGCAAGACGGGTGAAGAAGCCCGACCGGGTTTTCTGCAGCGGTTGTTTGGAAGCCGCGAGGAAGATGTACAGGCAGGACCAGAGCTTGCGCCGGTGGCGTTGCCAGTTGAAGAGGTTGTGCCCTTGGCAGCCGGCAGTACCGAGCCCTCGCAGCCCGATGACGTCGATGCGCTACAACCGCTGGCGGCCCCTGCTGCTCCGACTGCCGAGGTGGCCGAAGCGCCCGAGCTTGAGCTGGAGGCGCTTGGCCCTGCTCTGATCGAAACGGCGGAAATGCCGCCAGCCCCGTTGCCACAGCATAAAGTGCCACTGCCAGAAGTTGCAGTTGCCGTCAGCGAGCCGTTGGCTGAGGCAGAACCATTACAAGCCCTTGAAGAAATCCTTGGTGAAGACGGTCCCTATGCACTGCCCTACGCAGTGGAGCCGCCTTACAGCCAGGTTGCCGCGCACATTGAGCAGACCCTGATCGGTCTGCTCGATGACCTCAGCCTGCCCGAGCGACACAAGGCTCAGGCGCTGGAAATGCGCGAGCGGGTTGCCCGCGGATTGAACTGGTATGAGCTGATTCCGGTGCTGGATGACTTGGCAGTACTCATGTTGGCGATCACCGACAGCGGCCAGCACGAATTCGAAACTTACCTGCAGCAGCTCAATGAACGCCTGGAAGGTTTCCAGAGTCATCTGCACGAGGCCAGCGCCGGCCATGCTGACAACAGCACCGCTGCCCGCGAACTGGATAGTCAACTGCGTGAACACGTCGACGGCCTGCAGAGCAGCGTGCAAGGTGCCGCCGATGTAGACAGCCTCAAGCACATTCTGGAAAACCGCCTGGAAGGCTTGCTGGTGACCATGGACGAGCACAAGCACGAGCGTGATCGCCGCGAGCAGGAACTGGCCGATCGACTGCAAGGCTTGTCGGAGCGGGTGGCGAGCATGGAGCATGAAGCACTTGGTTATCGCGAGCACCTGGAGGAGCAGCGCCAGAAAGCTCTGCTGGACCCGCTCACCGGCCTGCCCAACCGTGCGGCCTGGAGCGAGCGAGTCGAACGCGAAATGCTCGAATGGAAGGAAAACGGTGGCCATCTGGCGATGGCGATTCTTGACCTGGACCATTTCAAGCGCATTAACGACAACTATGGGCATCTGGCTGGGGACAAGGTCCTCAAGATCGTTGCCGACCAGTTGCGCAAGCGTCTTCGGGCCCGTGATTTTATCGCCCGGTTTGGCGGCGAGGAATTCGTCTTGCTGCTGCCGCAGACCACGCCGGCAGTTGCCGCGCAAATGGCCGAGGTGTTGCGCGCCACAGTCGAAGCCTGCCCATTCCACTTCAAGGGTGAGCGGGTGGTGATCACCACCTCCATCGGCTTGGGCGCATTCCACTCTGGCGAGCGCAGCGATCAGGTGCTCAAACGAGCCGATGCAGCGCTGTACCGGGCAAAGGAGCAGGGGCGAAATCGCGTTGAGCAGGGCTAGCCGGCCGCCGTCGCCTCGGCAGGCACAGCGCAGGCGAGCACGTTATACTGTAGCACTCGTACGCTGAGGCCACTGACGTGCTTTCCACGCTTAAAAAAACCCTGATTTCCTTTTTGCTGTTGTCTGTCGCCGGTTGCTCGACAGGCCTGCGTATCGACCGCAGTCACCCTTCGGTCAATCAGGACAACCGCATCCAGTTCATTGTCCTGCATTACACCAATGCTTCGCTGGAGCGCTCCCTGGCGCTGCTTACCCATGGTGAGGTCAGCAGCCATTACCTGATCGGCGATGGTCCGGCCAAGGTGTATCAACTGGTGGATGAAAACCGTCGTGCCTGGCATGCCGGTGATAGCCAGTGGCAGGGGCGCACCTGGCTGAACTCCTCGTCCATTGGTATCGAGATCGTCAATCCGGGCTTCACCGACACCCCGAACGGCCGGGTCTGGCACCCTTACAGCGAGGCGCAGATCCAGTCGTTGATCGTGCTGCTCAAGGACATTGTCAAACGCAACAACATCGAACCACGCCATATCATCGGCCACAGTGACATCGCCCCGCTGCGCAAGCTGGACCCGGGACCATTGTTTCCGTGGAAGCGCTTGGCCGATGCCGGGCTGGGTGTCTGGCCGGATGCCAACGCCGTGGCACGGCAGCAGGCCTACTTCAGCGTCAACCCGCCAAGCGTTGGCTGGTACCAGCAGGAGCTGGCACGGTTTGGCTATCAGATCGATCAGACCGGTGTGCTGGATGTAGCCACACGCCATGTAATCGCCGCGTTCCAGATGCGCTTCCGCCCGCAGCGTTTCGGCGGCATGCCGGATGCGCAGACAGCAGCGATGCTGCAGGTACTTAACCGCATGCGTTGAGACACGGCGGGCGGGGTATTTGTTGTAGCAGCCTTGCGCTGCGAAGAGTCGGGTTTGGTCGACGCAGTTGTATCAACGTTAATGGTCTCATCACAGCCACGAGGCTGCCTCTAAAAAAGAGCGTAGGTGGATAGCAGCGAAGCGCCAAACGGTGAGGGTGATTCTTGATTCAGTTGCTATACCTTGGTTATCAACTGGATGCCTTTGATGTCAGCCTTCATCGCCTTGCTGCGCCAAATTTTTTACCGTCCCTGGATGCTGGCCACTTTGGCAGCGCTGGCCAGCGCCGCGGTGTTGCTCTCTGCCAGCATCGGCATTGCCCTGCAACAAATGAAACAAAGCGAAAGCGAACAAATGAATGCTCAGGGCGAGCGTTTTCTGGAGCGGCTCGAACAGGTGTTCGGCCAGTTGCGCGAAGGGGTCGATCTGCTGCAGGCCCAACCCCTGCGTGGCTGCAGCCCGGCAATGCTGGCAGCCTTGCAACAGGTTGGCCTGAACTCGCGGTTCATCTATGAAGCTGCTTATGTGGATGGTGATGTTGCCTGCTCCAACCGCGGTGATGAGCGAGCGTTCGTTCCCTTGCGGGCGCCGGATATCCAGGGGCCGACTTACAGCTACTGGCTTAACACCACCACCGAGCCGAACGAGAACCTGGCAGCACTGATGCTGGGTCGGGGCAAGTTTCTGGTTTCCACCTCCCGTGGGCATTTGACTGATGTGGTGGACCTGCCCCCGGGCGGCAGCCTGGTCGTGGTGTTGGACAACGGTGCCCGGGCCATTCCGGTGCTCGGCCCGCCACAGGTATGGCCACCGCCCTCGGCCTGGTCGACCAGCCAAAAGTCGCTGCTGGAACTCAGTGACCGGCTGATCTACCGAATGCCGACCAAGTCGCCGGATTACCAGTTGGTGCTGATTGCCCCGAGGGCCAGTCTGCCGCTGAGGATGAACGGCATGCTCTGGCTGCTGTTCCCCGGCAGCGTGCTGGCGGCCTGCTGCATCGGTTGGTTGGTACTCCAGTTGATTCTGCAACGGCGGTCGATGAGCTCAGAGTTGCAGAATGCCTTGCGTCGTGGAGAGCTGCAGGTGCTCTACCAGCCAATCATCGAGCTCGACAGCCGGCGCTGTGTGGGCGCCGAGGCCTTGGTTCGCTGGCGCCGCCCGGACGGCACCCTGACCAGCCCGGACCTGTTCATCCCGCTGGCGGAAAATACCGGGCAGATCCGCCAGATCACCGACTTTGTCCTGCAGCGTGTGCTTGAACAGCTAGGGCAGCTACTGCGTTCGCACCCCAAGCTATACATCTCGATAAACCTGGCGGCCTGCGATGTGATGGTGCCCCGTATTGGCCGGGTGGCGGCGCGCTTGTTGGCCTTGCATCGAGTGGCGCCCAGCCAGATTGCCTTCGAGGTGACCGAGCGCGGCCTGATTGACGTGGTGGTCGCCCGTGACAACCTGCAGGCGCTACGCGCCGTGGGGCACCAGGTGCTGATCGACGATTTTGGTACCGGTTATTGCAGCCTGGCCTACCTGCAAACCCTTCCAGTGGACTGCCTGAAGATCGACAAGGCATTCATCGACGCTCTGGGCCACGATGCCGCCAGTAGTGGCGTGGCCCCGCATATCATCCGCATGGCCCATGACTTGCACCTGCGGGTAATTGCCGAAGGTATCGAGTTCGAGGACCAGGCAGTGCTGCTGAACAGCGAGGGGGTCAATTATGGCCAGGGCTGGCTGTTTGCCCGGCCGCTGAACGCCCGGCAGTTTGCCGAGTTGGTGACTCGTGGACACCTGCCGCGGCGGGTGTAGGTGCGGTAAAGCAGTCAGACCGGCAACGCCATGTAGAATTGGGTCCCCTGCCCTGGCCGGGAAAACACGCCCATGCGCCCTCCGTGCAACTGCACAATCTCCTTGCACAGCGCCAGGCCCAGCCCAGCGCCGCCTTTCTTGCGACCTACCTGCACGAAGGGCTCGAAGATGCGCCCTTGCTGCCCATAGGAAATGCCCTCGCCGTTGTCCTCGACGCTGATGATCACCCGTTCCGCATGGCGTCGGGCATGCAGGCGTATGCGCCCGCCGTTGGCAGTGTGGCGGATGGCGTTGTGCAGCAGGTTGTCCAGCACGCGGTCCAGTTGGGCGACGTCGGCCTGGATACGCGGTAGCGGCGGGTCCAGTTCCTTGATCAGTTCGATCTGCTTGTTCGCAGCCTGTTCGGCAAAGCGCAATTGCGCCTGCTCCAGCAGTTCGTCGATGGCACAGGGGGCCAGCTCGAGCTTTTGCAACCCGCTTTGATAACGGGAGAAGTTGAGCAGGTCATTGATCAGTTGGGTCAGGCGCTGCATTTCTTCGCCGATGGTTTCCAGCAGGTCGTACTCGCGGGCCTCGGGCGGGAACTTGACCCGCTCGCGCAGCAGGCCGAAGGCCATGTGCATGCCGGTCACCGGGGTGCGCAGTTCGTGGGAGGCGCGCAGCACGAACTCGCTGCGCACCCGCTCGAAGGCCCTTTGCTCGGTCACATCGTGCAGTACCATCACCGCGCCGAGGATTGGCCCCTGCGGGTGGCTGACGGGGGTCAGGCTGTAGGTGAGCAGACGTGATTCTTCATCAACCTCCATGTTCAGGTCGTCCGGTGGGCGGTCGAGGCTGCCCCCGCGCAGAACCTGGCGCAGTTGTTGCTCAAGCTCGGGTCGCTGCAAGGCTTCGACCAGGCTGCTGCCCACGCGGCTGTCGTTCCAGCCCAGCTGACGCTGTGCCACCGGGTTGAGGTGCTCGAGGCGGCCCTGGCGGTCGATGATCAGCAGGCCGTCGTCGATGCTGTCGAGCACGGCTTGTAAACGCTGCTGGCCGGCCAACAGTTCGTCAACGTTGGTGGCCTGGTGCTTGCGCAAGGCATCGGCCATCAGACCAAAACGGCGGGTCAGCTGGTTAAGCTCGGCGGCCTGGGTGACCGGCAAGGTAACGTCGAAATTGCCCTTGCCCAATTGGTCGGCTGCCTTGGCCAAGGCTTCGATCGGTTGGCCGAAACGCCGGGCGATGTTGTGCGCGGTGATAAAGCCCAGTACCAATACCACCAGCCCCATCAGGCCGAGTACACCACTGACCAGCAAGGCGCGGTCACGGGTGCGTTCCTCGCTGCGGGTAATCAGGTCCAATGCTTGCTTGTGGGAATCGATCAGGTCGGTGCGCACCTGATTGAACGCAGCTCCAAGCGGCTGATCGACACCCATGCTGCGAGCGGGTGTGGCGCTGTCGCGATAGGTCTGGAGGAAGGACTGGTAATTGCTGCTGGCTTTGCTGAAACCGGTGCGCTCACCGCCTTGCTCCAGCCCTTGGTTGAGCAGGTCCTGGAAGTTGTCCTGCAGCAGCCGCAGGCTTTCCGGGGCGGTGTTCTCATCGAGAATCAGCATCAGCTGTTCGCCCAGGTTCTGGCGCAACTTCAGCCCGACTTCCAGGGCATGGGTGGTATCGCGCACCAGCTGCTGTTGCACTGTAGCCATCTGCAGCATGCTGACCAGGCCCAGCAGCAGCCCTAGCAACGCCACAGTGATGAGCGCCGAGATGCTAAGGAAAAGCCGCGTGCGCAGCTTCATGGGCGGCCATTTCATAGGTTGTACTGCTTGCGCTTGCGGTACAGGGTAGAAGCATCGATGCCCAAGGTCTTGGCGGCTTGATCGAGGGTATCGCTGGCGGCCAGTACGGCACCGATATGGGCACGTTCCAGCTCATCCAGGCTAAGCGCGGCACCTACGCGTGGGGCATTGCCGGCGGGTTGTTCACCCATGCCCAGGTGGCTGAGTTCCACGCGCTCCTGCGGGCAGATGATGCTGGCCCGTTCTACTACGTTGCGCAGTTCGCGAATGTTGCCGGGCCAGCGGTAATTGAGCAGGGCGGCGCGCGCCTCATCACTGAAACCACGAGCGGGGCGGGAGTATTCCTTGACGAAACGGGCGAGGAAGCGGTCGGCCAGGATGAGGATGTCTTCACTGCGCTCGCGCAGGGGGGGCAGGTGCAGGGTAATCACGTTCAAGCGATACAGCAGGTCTTCGCGGAAGCGGCTTTCGCGCACCATCTCTTCGAGGTTGAGGTTGGTGGCAGCCAGGATACGCACATCGGCACGTCGGGTAACCGGGTCACCGACGCGTTCGTATTCCTTGTCCTGGATGAAACGCAGCAGTTTGGGTTGCAAGGTCAGCGGGAAATCGCCGATCTCGTCGAGGAATAGCGTGCCCCCGTCAGCCTGGCTGACCCGCCCCAGGGTACTTTCGCTGGCGCCGGTGAAGGCGCCGCGGGTATGGCCGAATAGCTCGCTTTCCATCAACTCGGCGTTAAGCGATGGGCAGTTGATGGTCACACAGGCTTTGCGTGCACGTTTGCTCCAGCCATGGATGGCCCGTGCCAGCTCGCCCTTGCCGGTACCCGATTCGCCAAGGATGAGGATGTTGGCGTCGGTGATGGCGACTTGGCGGGCAGTTTCAAGCACCGCCATCATGGCCGGGCTATGGGAATCGAGGCCGTCCTTGGGTTTGCGTACTTCACCTTCCAGAGCTTCCAGGCGCGCAGAAAGCTGGCGCACCTCCAGTTGCTTGGCGGTGGCCAGGCGTAACTGGTCGGGGCTGCACGGTTTGACAAGGTAGTCGGCAGCGCCGGCCTGGATGGCGTCTACTGCGGTGTCGATCGCCGAGTGCGCAGTGACGATCACCACCCGCATCCACGGGGCCTGGATACGCATTTGCGCCAGCACGTCGAGGCCGTTGTCTTCACCCAGGCGCAAATCGAGGAAGCACAGGTCGAACACCTGGCGTTGCAGCAGGCTCTCTGCCTGGGCGGCACTGTTGGCCGTGGCCACGCTGTAGCCCTCGTCTTCCAGGCAGTAGCGGAAGGTGCGCAGGATTGCGGACTCGTCATCCACCAGCAGAATGCGGCCTTGGTTGTCCTGGGCTGATTCCATTTCCTGTGCTCCTTAGGATAGATCTTTATTTAGTGTGGGAAAAATCGGGCAAGTTGCATGGTCAATTCTGAAGGATTCTGTCCTTTGCATGCTAGCCAATGGCCAAACGATGCCCACGAGCCGCGATTCTTCAATGATTTGCTTAGAGGCACGCGCTGGCACATTGGTTGCGATGATTTTCAGATTTTGCCCACGAAGGAGGCACTGTCATGCCCTTTTCCCTGCGTACAGCCGTTTTGGCCGTCACCCTGTTGCCAATATTTACCCCAGCATTCGCCGACCCTGTGCAGGACGCGCGCCTGGAAGGCGCCCTGCAGACCGCTTTGTCACTGAACCGGATGCTCGACCCGTTTCGTATCAAGGTTGAAGTGAACGGCAAGCAAGCGCGGCTTTCCGGTGAGGTGGAGAACGAGGTCGAGCGGCAGCTGGCCGAGGATGTGGCCCGTGCTACCCGGGGCATCGAGCAGGTGGAGAACCTGCTACAGCTCAATACCCAACTGGTGGAGCGTCCGCTGGAGCTGCGTGCCTACGCTCAGCGCCTGGAAGACGTGACCCTGTCTGCTGTGGTGCGTGCTCGGCTGTTGTGGAGCCGTACCACCGAAAAGGCACCTATAGAAGTACAAAGCAGTGAGGGTGTGGTGACGTTGCGTGGCAAGGTCGACAGTGCCGAAGCCAAGGAGCTGGCGGGCGTGATAGCGCGTACCACCGACGGCGTGTATCTGGTCAACAACCTGGTCAGCCTCGATACCGCCGCCATGGCCAAGGCGCGGGAAACACCAGTGGGCGCGCCAACCGGGCCGCAACCAAGCGACAGCTGGATCGTCGACAAGGTCCAGAGCAGCTATCGCTTCAGTCGCAACCTCGATGGCCTGAACCTGAGGGTGGTCAGCGAAGCAGGCATGGTGCGGCTCTCGGGCGAGGTGGTTAGCGCGGAGCAGAAAACCATCGCTGTGGAGATCGCCCGGCAGATCATCGGCGTACGTGGCGTGGATGCTGACCTGCTGAAGGTGGCCACCAAGGTCGAAGGCTGATCGTGCAATTCGCACGACCCCACAGGCGTCATCGTGCAGGATACGTCCTTGTGGTGTAACTGTTAACTGCATAACCAATTGATTTATAACGATTTTATCAAAATCAAAAGGCTGGCATGCAGGCTGCAATTACCTGTTCAGGTTTGAACAAAAATTACAGCAGGAGGAGCCAGCATGAATCGCCAACCCGTCGCCCGCTCGCAGAGCGCCGCACTGCCTTTGCGCCAGGTGCTGACCCTCGGCATGGCGATGCTGCTGACCTTGGCCGCTGGCCTCTTCTATTACAGCTTGCAGACGGCGCGTCTGGCTGAGCAGGTGGCAGCTCAAACTGCCCTGTTGACGCAGATTCAGGCAACTCGTGCCAACACCTTGGTCAAGGCCGCTGACTGGCAGCCAGCTGGCCAGGCCATTGCATCACCGGCCACTGTGGAAAAAGTTGTTCCTCAGGAGCGCTGGGTTTTTTGACCTGACGGCCGGATCGATTCCGCAAAAAGAAAGGAGAACTACCATGCTGAGTTGGGCTATCACTTTCCTCATCATCGCCATTGTCGCCGCCGTACTGGGCTTCGGTGGTATTGCGGGCGCTGCTACAGGTATCGCCAAGATCCTGTTCATTGTCTTCCTGGTGTTGTTTGTAGCCTCCTTCTTCTTTGGACGCGGGCGAGGTTGAAGATGGGCAGGAAGCTTCGTTCAGCCGTGGTCGCCGCCCTGCTGCTGGGCGGTAGCGCGGCAGCCATGGCGGCCAATGACGGCCAGGTTCGGGTCGACCAGCTACTCGGCTCGGACCCGGAGTACCGGGAAACCTGGCAGGACACCATCGAAGGCGAGGAACGCCTACCCGATTGGGTGGTCAACCTGACCGGCAGTGCCCAGCAGCAGATGTCTGCCGTTACTGAAGACGGCGACAAGTACCTGGTCGGCCCGTTGTGCGAAAAACAGGACAATTGCACCTACAAGCGGCTGATCGTGGCGTTCAGTTGGGACAAGGATGATGCCTACGGGATGCTGGTGGAGGTACCCGAAGGTTTGCCGAGCGACAAGTCGCCCACCCGTCACGCGCAGTATCGCTGGCTGGGCGAACCCGACGACGGCATGAAGGCAATGCTGCAGGAGCAGCTCAAGCGTGACCCGAACTGGTACTGAGCATTTGTTGCCGGTACGGATGAAAGGTCACTCACTGTCACGTAATAGAAGCTGAAGCTTTCTATAGTTCAGCCTTCTATGATGCGCCGCCCCGAGGAGGGGTAGCACATGACCAAGGGGCCGGGCTGTTCTGGTTGTTACAGGATCGGAGTGGCCTAGGGGTACAGGGAGTGCCTCCAGTAATGGGCCGGGTCAGGAAAGGCGAAATCGGAAGTCTCAGGTCGGCGGTGTCACAGGGATACCTTGCGAGACCTGACTTCCGAGGAGCCTGTATGAAACGTCGCTTCCCTTGCGCGTTTTTTCCCTTGAGACACATTTTGTCTCGACCGTACATCAAATTTTTTTCGACTATCTCGGTGCGCCTACAAGTGGCATTTCCGCCATTCGGATTGTCGAACAGGCCATCTTTCATACCCAATCTGTACTGCCAAATCTGCCGAAATATGGCGGTTTGGTCTTGTTCGGGATTCCGAATGTTATAAATCAAGCACTTGCGAAGCTGCCGGCTAGGTCGAAAATAGTATGCATAAACGGCATGGGTTATGCGTTTCCGGCATTAGCTTTCGCCCCTTGCCGTCGCAATAGTTGCCGCCTTTTTCGCTGGCCAGAGCGCCTTGTCGCTCGCCTGCGGTGTCCTTACATGACGTCGCCTTACGGAAGCCCTTACTGCCCGTGACCTTGCCCATGGCTCTGTTACGCGCGTTTCCGCCAGGTGCCATGACCACTAAAACAAAGGGTAAAGACATGAAGAAGGCAAAACTGAGCCTCGCCTGGCAGATCGTCATCGGTCTGGTCCTGGGTGTTGCAATCGGCGCGCTACTGAATCATTTCAGTGCAGAAAAGGCATGGTGGATCAGCAACGTCCTTCAGCCCGCTGGTGACATCTTCATCCGCCTGATCAAGATGATCGTTGTCCCGATCGTGATTTCGTCGCTGATCGTGGGTATCGCCGGTGTTGGCGACGCGAAGAAACTGGGCAGCATCGGCCTGAAGACCATCATCTACTTCGAAGTAGTGACCACGATCGCCATCGTCGTAGGCCTGGTGCTGGCAAACCTGTTCCATCCGGGCGCCGGCATCGACATGAGCACTCTGGGCACTGTGGACATCTCCAAGTACCAGGCGACAGCGGCCGAAGTGCAGCATGAGCACGCGTTCATCGAAACCCTGCTGAACCTGATCCCGTCGAACATCTTCGCAGCGCTGATGCGTGGCGAAATGCTGCCGATCATCTTCTTCTCGGTGATGTTCGGCCTGGGCCTGTCGAGCCTGCAGGCAGAGCTGCGTGACCCGCTGGTTCGTACCTTCCAGGCCGTCTCGGAAACCATGTTCAAGGTCACTCACATGATCATGAACTACGCCCCGATCGGCGTGTTCGCCCTGATTGCCGTGACCGTGGCCAACTTCGGTTTCAGCTCGCTGCTGCCGCTGGCCAAGCTGGTGCTGCTGGTGTACTTCGCGATCGCCTTCTTCGCCTTCATGGTGCTGGGCCTGGTGGCCCGCGTGTTCGGCTTCTCGGTGATCAAGATCATGCGCATCATGAAAGATGAGCTGATCCTGGCCTACTCCACCTCCAGTTCGGAAACCGTGCTGCCGCGGGTGATCGAGAAGATGGAGAAGTACGGTGCGCCAAAGTCGATCTGCTCGTTCGTGGTTCCGACCGGCTACTCGTTCAACCTCGACGGTTCGACCCTGTACCAGAGCATCGCGGCGATCTTCATTGCTCAGCTGTACGGTATCGACCTGTCGTGGAGCCAGCAACTCCTGCTGGTACTGACCCTGATGGTCACCTCCAAAGGTATCGCTGGTGTGCCGGGCGTATCGTTCGTGGTACTGCTGGCCACCCTGGGCAGCGTGGGCATCCCGCTGGAAGGCCTGGCCTTCATCGCCGGTGTGGACCGCATCATGGACATGGCCCGGACTGCGCTGAACGTTGTGGGCAACGCCTTGGCTGCGTTGGTCATTGCTCGCTGGGAAGGCATGTACGACGCGGCCAAGGGCGAGAAGTACTATGCCTCGCTGATGGCCGAGAAGCGGGAAGCTGTAGTGGTTGGCGAAACCGCCAAGCGCTGAGCCTGATGGCTGTTTGACCAAGAGCCCCGACTTGTCGGGGCTTTTTGTTATCTGCGAGATTTTGAGCCGCACCTGCAAAGGCTCGCGATCGCCAGTCACAGGCTGCGATACGCTATTATTCGGGCACTTTTGAGGGGGAACATACGGATGCTCAACGGCCTTTGGCTCGGCTTTTTCCTGGTGGCGGCGGTGTCCGCCCTGGCCCAATGGCTGGTAGGTGGCAACGCTGGCATCTTCGCGGCAATGGTCGAAAGCATCTTCGCCATGGCCAAGCTGTCGGTCGAGGTAATGGTGTTGCTGTTCGGCACGCTGACCCTATGGCTGGGCTTTCTCAAAATCGCCGAAAAAGCCGGCATCGTCGAATGGCTGGCCAAGGTTTTGGGCCCGCTGTTCGCTCGTTTGATGCCGGAGGTGCCGCCTGGCCACCCGGCCCTGGGCCTGATCACCATGAACTTCGCCGCCAACGGCCTGGGCCTGGACAATGCCGCCACGCCGATTGGCCTGAAGGCCATGCGGGCGCTGCAGGAGCTGAACCCCAGCAGCACTACGGCAAGCAATGCGCAGATTCTGTTCCTTGTGCTCAACGCCTCGTCGCTGACCCTGCTGCCGGTGACCATCTTCATGTATCGGGCCCAGCAAGGTGCGGCAGACCCGGCCATGGTGTTCCTGCCAATCTTGCTGGCTACCAGCGTCTCGACCTTGGTTGGCCTGCTGTCAGTGGCGGTGATGCAGCGCTTACGCCTGTGGGATCCGGTCGTGCTCGCCTACTTTATTCCCGGCGCTTTGCTGCTGGGTGGTTTCATGGCTTTTCTTGGCTCGTTGTCGGCGGCTGCGCTGGCAAGTCTGTCGTCAGTCCTGGGCAACCTCACGTTGTTTGGCGTGATCACGTTGTTCCTGGTGATCGGCGCCCTGAGACGCGTGCAGGTATATGAAGCCTTTGTCGAAGGCGCCAAGGAAGGCTTTGATGTGGCCAAGAACCTGTTGCCTTACCTGGTGGCGATGTTGGTGGCGGTGGGTGTGCTACGTGCGTCAGGTGCCCTTGAGCTGGCCTTGGAAGGCATTCGCCATGCGGTGAACTGGATGGGCATGGATACACGCTTCGTCGAAGGCTTGCCGACAGCGCTGGTCAAACCGCTCTCTGGCAGCGCTGCACGGGCGATGCTGATCGAGACCATGCAGACCCACGGCGTGGACAGTTTTCCGGCGCTGCTGGCGGCGACTATCCAGGGCAGTACCGAAACCACCTTCTATGTGTTGGCGGTGTACTTTGGTGCCGTGGGCATCCAGCGCGTGCGCCATGCGGTGGGATGCGCGCTGCTGGCTGAGTTGTCCGGCGTGATCGCGGCGATCTTTGTCTGCTATTGGTTCTTTGCCTGAACCTTCAGCTGTGCCTGATTGGCCTGGGTGATGGTCCAGTTCACGACTTGCCCCACCAGTTGGTCGCTGGCCTGGCCGAAGCCGGCGACCACTGCTGATACCCGTGTATCGTCCAGCGGTTGTCGGATTTCGAAGCGCTTGCTGGCCAGAATGCGTTGGTTGCGGCCCTGGACCAAGCGAGCGTCATAGCGGATCACAACCTCCACTCCCCCATCTGTGCGGTATTCACTCTGAAATGCCAGCAGCTCGCCGGCCAACTCGTAGTCAGCCTGCAGGTTGCTGTCGTCGGCGCTGAGGCGCTGTACCTGGCCCTCTCGCTGGAACCCATCGAGCAAGCGGTTGCGCAGCAGCACCGGGGCCGCATCGCTCCAGCGCGCGCCCTTGTAGCTGCTCACCACATTGCCTTGGGGAATCACGGCAATCCTTGGCCCGGCCAACACTTCGCTGGCCAGCGGCTTGTTCAGGCGCAATGACCAGTCCAGCGCCGGTGCCGTGCGGCTGGGTTGATTCACCGGCAGGCGATAAAGGTCCACAGGTTCGCTTTTCGGCAGGATCGAGCAGGCGCTGGCCAGGCTCAGCGCAACCACAAGGGTCAGCAGGCGTAGCGACGGATTCATGGCTGGAACTCCTTGTTATTGTCGCGGCCCAGCAGGTAGCCGCTTGGATCGGCTTCCAGTTGCCGGGAAATGCCTTTGAGTGCGTTAAGGGTTTCGCGCAGTTCGCGAATGGCTGGGGCGAGTTGGTTCAGGCTCTGGGCGCCGTCACCGATAGCCTCGCTGTTGTTCTTGAGCAGGTTATTGATGGTTGCCGTGCTTTGGGCCAGTGACTGCATGGCCTGTTCGGCGCTGCCGATCGCCTGTTTGCCTTCGCTACCCAGCAGGCCGTTGGCATTTCGCATCAGCACCTGGGTTTCGGCCAGGGTGGCACTGGCCTGCTTGCCAACCTGCACCAGCTGCTCGATGGCCTCGGCGATGCTGCCGTGCTGGCCGGCAAAGGCGCCGGTGGTCTTGTCGAGGTTGGCCAGCGTGTTGCTGAGGTGGCCTATGTTGTCCTCGGAGAACATCTGGTTGGCGTTGTGTAGCAGCATGTTGATGTTGGTCACCAGGTCGCTGCTGTCGTTGAGCAGACGCGAGATTGGCGATGGCGAAGCGACGATCACCGGCAGCTTGCCATCCTTGCCTTTAAGCTCGGGGCTTTGCGGGGTGCCGCCGCTGAGCTGGATGAACGAGTTGCCGGTGACGCCGGCCAGGGTCAGTTTGGCCTGGGTGTCTTCCTTCACCGGGGTATCGGCGCTCAGACGCACCCGTGCCAATACCCGGCGCGGGTCTTTCGGGTCCAGGCGCAGGGTGGACACGTCGCCCACCTTGATGCCGTTGTACTGCACCGTGCTGCCACGGGAAAGGCCAGACACGGCTTCGTTGAATACTACTTCGTAATCCTTGAAGGCGTCGTCGACACTGGACTTGGCCAGCCACAGGCCGAACAGCATGGCCCCGGCCACCACCAGAACGGTGACCAGGCCGATGAGGACGTGATGGGCTCGGGTTTCCATTGCTCAGCGCTCCTGCCCGGCACGGGTGGCAGCCTGTTCGGCTGCACGCCCGCGTGGGCCGTGAAAGTATTCTTGGATCCAGGTGTCGTTGGTTTTCTCGACCTCGGCCAGCGGGCCGGCCACCAGGACTTTCTTCTGCGACAGCACCGCGATGCGGTCGGTGATGGTGTACAGGGTGTCGAGGTCGTGGGTGATCAGGAACACCGACAGGCCCAGAGCATCGCGCAGGGTAAGGATCAACTGGTCAAATGCTGCAGCACCGATCGGGTCCAGGCCAGCCGTGGGCTCGTCGAGAAAAAGGATGTCCGGGTCCAGGGCCAAGGCGCGGGCCAGCGCTGCGCGCTTGATCATGCCGCCTGACAACGAGGCCGGATACTTGTCGGCAGCCGAAATCGGCAACCCGGCAAGGGCCAGTTTCACCCCGGCCAAGTGCTCGGCATCATTGCGCGACAGCCCGGCGTGCTCGATCAGCGGCAAAGCCACGTTTTCGGTCACCGTCAGCGAAGAGAACAGCGCGCCCTTCTGGAACAACACGCCAAAGCGCCGTTCGACCAGTGAACGCTGTTCTTCGCGCAGGCCGGTCAGGTCCTGGCCGAGTACCTTGATCTGCCCTTCATTGGGCCGGCGCAGGCCAATGATGCTGCGCAGAAGCACCGACTTGCCGCTGCCTGAGCCGCCTACCACGGCGAGGATTTCGCCGCGGTACAGGTCAAGGTCAAGGTTTTCATGCACCACCTGGCGGCCGAAGCGGTTGCAGATGCCGCGGGCTTCGATTACGCAATCCTGGCCACTCACCAGCCCATCTCCATGAAGAACAGCGCTGCCACCGCATCCAGCACGATGACCACAAAAATCGACTGCACCACTGCCGAGGTGGTGTGTGCCCCCACCGACTCGGCGCTGCCGCTGACCTTGAAGCCTTCCAGGCAGCCGATGGCGGCGATCAGGAAGGCGAAGAACGGTGCCTTGGCCAGGCCTACCAGGAAGTGCTGCACGCCAATGTCGCTTTGCAGCAGTGACAGGAACATGGCCGGCGAAATGTCCAGCGTCAGGGCGCATACCACTGCACCACCAACGATGCCGCAGATCATCGCGACAAAGGTGAGTAACGGTAGTGAAATCAACAGGGCCAGTACCCGCGGCACCACCAGCAGCTCCATGGGGTTGAGGCCCAGAGTGCGGATGGCGTCAATTTCTTCGTTGGCCTTCATCGAGCCGATCTGTGCGGTGAACGCGCTGGCAGTGCGGCCGGCCATGAGAATGGCTGTCAGCAGCACGGCGAACTCGCGCAGGAACGAGAACGCAACCAGGTCGACGGTGAAAATGGTCGCGCCGAAATCGGCCAGCACCGTGGCACCGAGGAACGCGACTACGGCGCCCACCAGGAATGTCAGCAACGCAACGATGGGCGCGGCATCCAGCCCGGTCTGTTCAATGTGTGCCACCACAGGAGTGAAGCGCCAGCGATGTGGCTGGAAGGCGCGGCGCAGCAAGGTTTCGAGAATCACACCGACGAAACCAAGCAATTGCATGCTGTCCTGCCAGAGCGTGCCGACGGCGCAACCGATACGCTCCAGCAGCTGCAACAGTACATTGCGCTCGGGCTCTTTGACCGGGATGCAGTAATCCTGGACCGAGCAGTAGACATTCTTCAGCAGCGCCCGGCTGGCTTCAGGCAGCTCGAGGGTGCAGCGCGACAGGCGCTCGGAGCCTAGCAGTTCGGCCAGCAGCGAAGCGCCGGCGGTGTCCAGGCGGCCCAGCTGGCTGAGGTCGGCGATGGTGTCGTCAGGGCACTGCGTGCGCAGGCGCTCGCTCTCGCGCTTGAGGTTGGCGTAGTGTGCCAGGGTCCAGTCGCCGGTAACCCGCAGGCAGGCCGGTTGGCTGCGGGTGTCCAGGGTGGCGCTGGGGGTGGTCATAGGCTCCATGCAATTGACTCGGCGCTAAGGCTTAGGGCCTGATCATAGCGCAGGGGGCATGGGGTGTTTGGTGATTATGTGCTGTATGTACGCTTGGCAACAGTGACCTGGGCCTGCTTGTGCTGCGCAAGGCAGGGGTCAACTAGCAGCTGGTGCATCATTGACCACCTTGAAGCGCAGCACGCCGATCACTTGCCCATCCTCGGTCAGCACCCTCACCTGCCACTTGCCTACCGGGTTGGGCGGGAAGTTCTGCTTGTGGGTCCAGGCCCGATAGCCTTCCTTACGTCCGCCGTGGATGTCCAGGGCAATGCGGTCGACCTCCTGGCCGTCCTTCTGCCACACATGGTAGATCCGCTCGTTCAGGCCGCGTGGAGCGTTGATGGCGGTGTAGGCATACAGGCCACTGCTGCGGATGCGGCTGGCGGCAATTTCGTCCAGCGAATCGCCCGGTTGGCGGTTCAGTACCTCAGTACTCACCGCCACCTCGGTCATCCACAGGGTTGCCGGCGGTACCCAGGAGCGCAGCAGCCAGCCCCCGGCTCCGACCGACAGGGTAACCAGCACCAGTGCCACGGCACGACGCCAGTTGTTGACCGGGAAGCTGCTGGCCAGGCTGGGGAACGAAAGGACCATGGCCGCGATCAGGGCCAGCTTGAAGCTTTGTGCGGTGGTTAGGTGCAGGATGATCGGGAGGGCGGTCAGCAGAGCGGCGAACAACGTTAGGGTATGCAGCGCCAGGAACAGCCAGCGCCGCGGTGCCAGCCACTTGTAGTACAGCGGGTCGATGATCGAGACCAGGCCGGCGGCGCCGAGCAGGCCTGTGAAGACCAGCTGACCGCTGTTCCAGGTGGTGGTGATGAAAAAGAACGGCAGCACGAAGAACAGCGTTTCCTGGTGGATCATCTGCGTTGCATAACGCAACAGCGGCTGAGGGATCTCGCGGTTGAAAGTGCGCGTGAACAGCCCGGTGAGGGTGTTCTCCAGCATCAGCCAGACCCAGCTGACCAGCATGAGCACGGCGACCCAGCTGGCCAGGCCAGCCTGGCGGTCGACCAGGATGAAACTGCCGATGCCGGAGAGGAAACCGCCGAGCGCGATGATGCCGGGGTAGCGCTTGAGGAGTTCGATGATGCGCTGAACGATTTGGGGGATTTGGGGCATTGGGGGCTACAACAGAAAAGTGAGGTGGCTGTGCCAGCCTCTTCGCGGGCAAGCCCGCGAAAGGTCCGGTACTGGCAAAAGGATACCGCCGAATCACCGCTGCCGTGTAGCACCACTGGGCCGCTCAGGCCTTTGCCGCCGCCAGCGCAACAGCCCCGCCGCCAGGACCAGCCCTACAAGCAAGGCCATCAGCCCGTAAAGCTCGTCATAGCCTAGCAACGGCTTTTCGATGCGCACATAGCCATCTTCCTTGAGTAGATCCTTCAGCGCCTCGTTGGCCTGTTCCAGGCTGACCTGGCGCAGCTTGCGCACCGGGTTGGCAAAGCGCCCGTCGGTGTAGTCGTTCAGCGCCCCCCAGTAGTAGTCGGCCAAGGCACTGTTGCCTTGGGTGCTCCAGCTTTCCTTGCCGATGCTGGCTTCCTTGATGCGGGCGAAGGTGTCTGGGTCCAGGCCTTCTTTGCGCAGGTGGTCGAACAGGCCCTGCATCACCTTGATTGCCTTGTCGATGTCATCGCGCTCAAGGTCCGCATTGAGGCTGAGCAGGCCGGTGTCGCCAAAGCTCTCACGCTGTACGGAGGGGCCGTAGGATAGCCCGTTGCGCAGGCGCAGCTGGTCGTACAGCGCCCAGTCCAGGTAGCGCGACAGCAGGTCGAGGGTGGTTTGGTGGTCGTTGTCCAGCACCGGTTCGATGAACAGCCAGTGCAGTTTGACGCCATCGCCCAGCCAGCCGCGGGTCAGGTTGCGACGCTGCTCGGCCTGTCGGGTGATGCTTTCTAGGTTGCGGCGCTCTTCGGGTTCAGTAGTGGGCAGCTCGCCAAAGGACCGCTCCAGATAGGCCGGAAGCAGGCGGTCGAGGCCGCCGACCATGATCAGGGTCATGTTGTTGGCCGCGTACCAGCGGTCACGCAAAGCCTGGACTTGCGCCAAGGTCATGTCGTCGAGGTTGGAACGCTCCGGGCATTTCAGACCCAGCTCGGTGGCCAGTTGACTGCTGGCGGGATGGCCGATGTCCTGGCGGTCGAGCCAGCGCTGCAGGTGGCCATAGTGGCCGCCATCCTCGCGCTCTATGATGCGCTTGGCGGTGGCCAAGGCCTTGGCGTCGATGCGGGTATCGCGGATTACTGCCAACAGCAGGTCCAGGACCTTGCGCTGGTTGCGCGCCGGGGCCTCGATGACAAAGGTGGTGTCGGCACTGCTGGTATAAGCGTTCCACTCGCCGCCAAGCGCTTGCAAGCGCTCTTCCAGCCCACCTTCGCCTGTTTCGTCGATACCACTGAACAACAGGTGCTCAAGCAGGTGTGGCAGCTCTTTCTGCTCGCAGTCGAAATCATCCAGGCCCACGCCGACCACCAGACGAATCGCCACATGGTCACGTTCGTAACCGTTTTTCAGGATGACCTGCAGACCATTAGGCAACAGGTAGCCTTCAACCCGCGAGCGGTCGAGGGCGAACGAGGACAGGCTGCAGATCAGCAGGCAAACGAACATCAGGCAACGCATGGGCGAGCGAGGGTCCTCAGCAAGGAGAAATCAGGGCTGGCGGGCTTCATCGGGCACACTGTCGAGCATCAGCCCTCCGGTGTCCGAGCCGCCTAGTACCACATAGGCACTACTACAGAACAAAGAGTTCAACCGCTTCATGTCGGCGATCAGCTCCAAGTGTAGCGAACTGGTTTCGATACTTTGCACGATCTTGCGCTGCAGGCGGCTGACATGGGCGTGGGCGAGGCGCCGTTCCTGGGCACGGAACCGACGTTTTTCCCGCAGCAGCAAGCGGGCGCTTTCCGGGTCGGCACTGAGGAACACCGACAGGCCCAGGCGCAGGTTGGCCAGCAATTGCTCCTGCAGGCCGGACAGCTCTTCCAGGCCTACCTGGGAGAATTCCCGGCGCTGGCTGGTTTTTTGCTGCTGGACCTTGCGCAACATGCGTTCGATCAGGTCACAGGCGAGTTTGAGGTTAATTGCCAGTTCGATGATTTCGGCCCAGCGGCGGTTGTCCTGTTCGCTGAGGTCTTCCCGTGACATCTGCGCCAGGTACAGCTTGATTGCGCTGTACAGGGCTTCGGCGTCCTCGCCCAAGGCGCGAACTTGCTGTGGCAAGGCGGCCTGGGTGCCACGCAGGGCTCCGAGCATGGCTTCGAGCAGGCTATCGACGATGTCCCCCAGGCGCAAAGTCTCGCGCGCGGCGTTGGCCAAGGCCAGGCTGGGCGTTTCCAAGGCCGAGGCGTCAAGGTGGCGCGGACGCATCTGGCCATTGCCGGTTTCCCGTTCCGGCAGGAGGACGTTGCACAGTCGCCCCATCGGTTTGACCGTGGGCAGCATGATCAGACAGCGCAGCGTGTTGTAGAGCAGGTGAAAGCCGATGACCAGCTCCTGAGGGCTGAAACTCAACGAGTCCATCCATTCCACCAGCGGGTGAAGCACAGGGATGATCAGCACCAGGCCGATCAGCTTGTACAGCAGGCTGCCCAAGGCTACCCGACGCCCGGCGCCGTTCTGCATGCTGGTACTGATGAAAGCCAGCAGCCCGCTGCCGATATTGGCGCCGACCACCAGCCCGATGGCTACCGGCAAGCTGATCAGTTCGGCGCCGGCCAGTGTCGCTGTGAGCAGAACGGCGGCCAGGCTGGAATAGGAAATCATGGCGAACATTGCCCCGACCAGAGCGTCGAGCATGATGTCGCCGGTCAGTGAGGCAAACAGCACTTTCACGCCTTGGGCATGGGTGATCGGTGCAGCTGCCTGCACGATAAGTTCAAGTGCCAGGATGATCAGGCCAAGCCCGATGCCTACCCGGCCCAGTTGGCCGGCCCGTGTCTGCTTGCGCGAAAGGAAGAAAATCACGCCAAGGAAGATCAGCAGCGGCGACAGCCAGGACAGGTCGAAGGTCAGCACCCGGGCCATCAGCGCGGTACCCACGTCGGCACCCAGCATGATCGCCAAGGCCGGGGTCATGGCCATCAGGCCTTGGCCGACGAAGGAGGTGACCAGCATGGCCGTGGCGTTACTGCTTTGAACCATGGCAGTGACCAGAATACCGGCGATGAATGCCAGCGGGCGCTTGTCCATGTTCTGGCTGATGATGCGCCGCAAGTTCGAGCCGAATACCCGAAGGATGCCGGTACGCACAATGTGGGTACCCCAGACCAGAAGCGTCACGGCCGAGAGCAGGTTGAGCAGGGTCAGCATGGCGAAGGCCCCCTGTTGCAAAGGCCCATTGGGCCAAGAAAAGAAACGTGAGCGTTTGAATAATTTTCAGTGCTCACTCAAAGCTTTAGTTGTTTTGCCCAGGTGTCGCCAGCTTCGCATGGCAGTCATTTATTTGAAACAGATCTGAAATGAATGATTGCTTGTACGGGTAGCTTCGCGGGCAAGCCCCCACTGTGACCCCACACAAAAAAACGGGCATGAAAAAGGGCCCTGCGAAGGGCCCTTGTTGTGCTGCACTTCCTTGGCCTTATTGACCCGGAATGTCCTTGCGCAGTTTCACCGGTTCATGATCTTTGCCCTCCTTGCGGGCCATGGCGGTGCGCATGCGTATGTTGATGGCTTCCACCCCCAGCGAGAAGGCCATGGCGAAGTAGACATAGCCCTTCGGCACATGCACATCGAACGCTTCAGCGATCAACACCGTACCGACCACGATCAGGAACGACAGCGCGAGCATCTTCAGCGACGGGTGCTTGTCGATGAAATTGCTGATGGCGCCGGCGCACAGCATCATCACCAGCACGGCCACGACGATGGCGGCGATCATCACCGGCACGTGGGACACCATGCCCACTGCGGTGATCACCGAGTCCAGCGAGAACACGATGTCGATGATGGCGATCTGGATGATGGTGTAGAAGAACTTGCCACCTGCGCCTTTGGGCTCCTCTGCGTTCTCGTCCTCGCCTTCCAGGCCGTGGTAGATCTCTTGCGAGCTCTTCCACAGCAGGAACAGGCCTCCGAAGAACAGGATCAGGTCACGCCCGGAGATGCCTTGGCCAAAGACCACGAACAGGTCGGCGGTAAGGCGCATCACCCAGGTAATCGACAGCAGCAGCATGATACGGGTGACCATGGCCAGGGCCAGGCCGAAGATCCGGGTGCGTGGCTGCATGTGCTTGGGCATGCGGCTGACCAGAATCGAGATCATGATGATGTTGTCGATACCGAGGACGATCTCAAGCGCGGTAAGGGTGAAAAAGGCAACCCAGATTTCCGGGCTGGTCAGCCATTCCATGTATTTTCCTTCGAGCGGTAATGGCAACGCGCCCCGGTCAGGGCGCGTCGCGTATGTGATCCAGATGTATTAAAGACTACTGAACAGCGGGAAAATCCCCATCAGCAGTGCGCCGAGCATTATGCACAGGCATACCAGCACTGCCCACTTGAGCGTGAAGCGCTGATGATCGCCGAACTCGATACCGGCCAGGGCCACCAGCAGGTAGGTGGAGGGTACCAGCGGGCTGAGCAGGTGTACCGGCTGCCCGACGATCGACGCACGGGCCATTTCTACCGGGGTAATGCCGTAGTGGCTTGCGGCTTCGGCCAGCACCGGCAGCACGCCGTAGTAGAACGCGTCGTTGGACATGAAGAAGGTGAACGGCATGCTCACGATCGCGGTGATTACAGCCAGGTATGGGCCTAGCGCTTCAGGGATGACCGACAGCAGGCTCTTGGACATGGCGTCGACCATGCCGGTACCGGACAGGATGCCGGTGAAGATGCCGGCGGCGAAGATCAGCCCGGTTACGGCCAGCACGCTGCCGGCGTGGGCAGCAATGCGGTCCTTCTGTTGTTGCAGGCATGGGTAGTTGACGATCATGGCGATACTGAAGGCAATCATGAACAGCACTGGCAGCGGCAGTACACCGGCGATCAGTGCGGCCATCAGGGCGGCGGTCAGGGCACCGTTGAAGTACAGCAGTTTGGGCCGACGTGCGTCCGGGTACTGCGAGACGGTGATTTCGCTGTGGTCGATGTCGTCGGTAGGCAGATGCAGTTCGCCCAGGCGGGCACGTTCACGTTTGCCATACATGTAGGCAATGGCCAGGATCGCCAGCACACCGAACAGCATGGCCGGGATCATCGGCACGAAGATGTCTGACGGGTCTACGTGCAGGGCGCTGGCAGCACGGGCGGTCGGGCCACCCCAGGGGGTCATGTTCATCACGCCGCCGGCGAGGATGATCAGGCCGGCCATGATCCGCGGGCTCATGCCCAGGCGGCTGTACATCGGCAGCATGGCGGCGCAGCAGATCATGTAGGTGGTAGCACCGTCACCGTCGAGCGAGACCACCAGGGCCAGTACAGCGGTGCCCACCGAGACTTTCAGCGGATCGCCCTTGACCAGCTTGAGGATCTTGCGCACGGCCGGGTCGAACAGGCCGGAATCGATCATCAGGGCGAAATAGAGGATGGCGAACATCAGCATCACGCCGGTAGGTGCGAGCTTGCTGATGCCCTCTAGCATCATGGGGCCGATCTTGGCGGAAAAACCACCGAACAGGGCGAACAGGATCGGTACCAGAATCAGCGCGATCAAGGCCGACAGGCGCTTGCTCATGATCAGGTACATGAAAGTGATGACCATGGCAAAGCCGAGGAAGGTCAGCATGGCAATACTCCAGGCGTGGCGCGGCGAAAGGACAGTCGATTCGGGCGTATCAGCGCGCAGGGCGCTGTGCAGAGAGCATGCGGAGGGGGGCTACGAAAAGGCGGGCGCAGGAATACATCAGAATCACCATTGTTGTTGTTGATTGGGCCGGGCGCGGTATTGACCGGGTGCCCTGGCTGACCGGTCTTGTGCCGGTAGTGGGCGCTATCCTAAGAGGGCAAGCTTTCAGCCAGCTTTCGCTGAAGCAAAGGTGACGAGAGGTAGGTGATGCAGGATGTAACCGAAGGTGGCTGCCATTGTGGAGCCCTGCGTTATCGACTGGAGGGCAACCTGACGGACATTGCCCACTGTCATTGTTCGATCTGCAGGCGGGTCAGCGGTGGATTGGTAGTCACCTGGCTTACCCTGCCCCGTTCTGGGTTCCAGTGGTTAACGGGCGAGCCGAACTGCTATGTGGCGCCTGCCAGTTGCAGCCGCTACTTCTGTGGGCAGTGTGGGGCGCATGTGGCGCTGGTGACCACGCATAGCCCGCAGACGATCGATGTGACGGTGGCGACGCTGGATCACCTTGAGCGGGTACGAGCCAACCGACATATCTGGGTAGGCAGCCGGTTGCCTTGGTTGCATCTGGATGAGGATTTGCCCTCGGAAGATGAGGAGAGCCTGTAGGCGCGGGCTTGCCCGCGAAAGGGGCAGCCCTGCATGCATCACAGCTGCAGGCCACCAGCAGCTTTGTGCAACGCCCGCAAGTGCTCGCCGATCTGCTTCACGTTGGCCTCGACCGCTGCAATTTCCCTGGCTCGCGACGGCTCCAGCAGCGCCCTCACCTCTTTGTCCAGGCTGGTGCTCAAACGCAACAGCTGTGCCTGCCGCTCGCTGCTCACCTGCTCCAGGTGCTTGCGCTCCTCCGGCTGCGGTAGCCCGTAGCCGTTGGAGTCGAGCAACTCTGCCGGGCGGCTTAGAAAACCGCTGTTGGCAAGCATTTGCTTGAGCGTGGCATCGGCTTTGTTGATGCTGCCATCTTTCAATGCTGCGGCATTCAGGTAGCGCTGCTTGACCTCGTCCTGGGCCAGCAGAAGCTGCCGGCGCAGGCTGGCTTGCTCAAGCAGAAGCAGTGCCGCGCTGGTGCGCAGGTCGGCCTTGGCGAACCAGCTGCGACGCTGCTCCGCATCGAGGGCCAGCCAGTCCTCAACCAAAGCTTGCTTGATCGGCAGCTGTTTTCTCAGCACCTCGAACATCGCCTGGTAGCGGTCGCGGTAAGAATCGAAGCGGTAGCCCAGGCGTAACGCTTCGCGCGGGTTATCAAGCACGCTGGTGTCTGCCAGCCCTCTGCCCTTGAGCACGGCCAGCAAACCGTTGGGCATGATGCTGTCCAGGTCGTTGAGGCGCGGATTGGCGGTGCCGCTGCGCAGCAGCTTCAACGACTCCACTGCACAGTTGTTTGACAGGAACCAGTAGTTGCCGTCGTAGCTCCAGTGCATTTCGGCGGCCTGGCGCACCAGATTTTCGATTTCGTCGCGGTTGAGTTTCAAGGGCACCGAGGCCAGGCTGCGCAGCTCGGTCTTGGTGTATTCGTCGATCACCTGGCCCAGCGGCAGCACGAATAGCCGCGACGGGTAGTTGCCGACCAGGCCGTCCCAGCTGGACAGTTGCACGTCGTTGACGAAGGCGCGGTACGACAGCACCAGGCTTTGATCGAGGTCCAGGCGGCAATCTGGTCCGCGTGGGCGGCCTGGTTTGCAGATCACCAGGCGCAGCATGCTGTGCCCCCAGCGGCTGACCAGGTTCTGATTGGCTTCAGCCAGCAGGTAGTCCACTTCGTAGACCCGCTCCGGGTCGATTTCACCTAGTGGCTGGCGGGCGAAGTCGCTGCCGGCATTGATGAATGGTAAGCCTTTGGCACAGGTGCTCTGTTGCGGTGCCCAGCCGAAGTGTTCGTGAAGGTATTGGTACAGCGCCGGGCGACGGCAGCTGTAGCTCGGGTCGAGGAGGAAATACTCCATGTTGACCGCAATGTATTCCTTGGGACTGCTCAACTCATAGCTGTCGGGGCTGCGCACGAATTGACCATTGTGCTGCTCGCGCTCGCCACGTCGGCCCACATACTGCTGCCACCCGGCCAGGTCGAGCAGCCGCGGGTCGTCGCTTAGGGTGAAGCGGCGGTCGGCCTGGCCGCGGCATTCTTCCGGCAGGCCGACCTTACCCAGCGTGCCTTGCTGGCGCTTGCAGCGTGCAATCAGTGTTTTTTCGGCGCTGGGCCAGAGGCGGGCACGGTCGTAGAGATGGGTGAGCTCGTGTAGCACGGTGGCCAGCAGCTCTTCACGCACCGTGCCATGTGGGCGACTGGTGCGCTCGTTGGCGGCGCTGCCATCGGTTAGGCTGGGCAGCAAGCGGCGGTTGAGCTCGAGGGTGGATATCAGTGATGCCTGCCCGTAAGTGTCGGCAGGCATGTTGTCGCTCCAGCTGACCCGTACGCGGCGGTCCAGCTGTTGCTTGAAGCGCGGTGGCAGCTTGCCCATGGCCTCGTCGAGCAGGGCTTGGGAGGCTTGTGCTTGTCGCGGGTCGAGGCCGGACGACTGCAGCTCAAGCTGCAGGTCGGCCAAGGCGGGCGTGCCGAGCAGCGTCAGGGCGCAGCCGAGCAGCCAGGCACGCACGCGCTTCACAGGGCGAGTATGGCTTCAGCCAGTACCTGGTCGCTGGCGCTGCGCGCTTCCGGTACGCGCTCGCGCAGGGTATTGAAGGCGGCCTCGAGTTGGACGCCGCGGATGTCACCGTTACTGGCGACGAAGCTTGCAGCGTCGTCGTGGGCTTCGCGCACCACTTTGGAGTCGCGGATCGATGTGGTGGTGTCCGAGGTGAAGTCGATCGAACGGCCAAAGGCACGCACGATGATGTTGCTGGTGGCCACCAGGGTCTGTGCCTGGGCCAGGTCGGCCAGCAGCAGCATGCCGAGGGAAGCGGCAATCAGCGGTTTGCGCATGGAGCATCTCCGAAAAATACAGGGAGTCAGGTGTGGTTATTGGACGAGAATTGCCTGCGCCAGTTCCAGATCGCCGACGGCGTGCCGTGCGCAATTGTGGCGTAATGATTCCAAGGCGGCTTCCAGGCGTGCCCCACGGATACGCCCGTCGCTGGCAACGAATGCGGCGGCATCGTCGCGGGCCTGTGTGACCAGTTTGCGATCGAACGGTGCGGTTGTGACCTGGCTGGTGACATAGCCGGTGATGACCAGGCTTTGTGTGGTGGTATCCATGGCATGGGCGCTGGCCATGCCTGTGGCGGCGAACAGCAACGGCAACAGATAACGCATGAGCTTTCTTGAAGGCTGGAAAAATGAACGGCGAAGCCTACCTCAGGTGCGAGGGCCGAAGCCAACGCACCTGTTTTGCATGGCGTGTATCAGAGCGCCAGGATGGCCTGGGCCAACTGTGTATCGCTAGCTTGCAGGTCGGGCATGTTCGAACGGATGTGAACAAAAGCGCTTTCAAGTCGGGCGCCGCGGATAGCGCCCTGAGTGCCGACGAAGCTGGCTGCGTCATCGCGGGCGGCCTGGACGATCTTGTCGTCGCGGAACGAAGAGCTCAGGTCGGAAGTGGCGTCGGTGGAGGCGGCAACGGCACGTACTACCGTATCGGTGGTGACAACGAAGCTGGTGGCGTTGGCAGTGCCGGCCAGGCCAAGCAACAGCGCGGCGCCAAGCAAGTGTTTGCGGGACATGGTCGTGGACTCCTGGGTAGGTCAGGTTGGTTCTGCTGTATCGGACGTTTGCAGGGCTCGTTACGTTACGTTTTCAATAATTGGTTCTGGCAGACGGTTAGGCCAAGCGTACCACGCGGTGCTGCATGGAGAGGATGACGACTGCTGAGCTGGAGAACTGTTCAGGCCAATATGAAGTTTTGTAAAACTGTACTGGTCGAATCTTAAGTACTCTACAACGGTGCGTCTTCGGGCATTAAAAAACCCGCTGCAGTCGCCTGCAACGGGTTTGAGGAATTCACGGTGCCGGCCAAAGCCGGCAAGCCGGGAGCTTAGCGCCAGAAAGGCTTGCTCAGCTCTTCGTAACGCTGCGACTCGCTGATACCGGCGTCTGCAAGCAGGCGGGAGTCCAGGCGAGCCAGTTGACGACGGCTGGTCATGCGACGCTGCCACAGCAGCAGGGTCGACAATGCACGCAGTGGCATCGAGGCGTTGGATTGTTGGGCGTTGCTTTCAAAAACCAGACCGGAACTGAGGGTACGTTCCATGATGCTTCATCCTTCCGCTTATGGCGGGATTAGGTAGTGATTTAACTGATGCCAATGATCCTCCTCTGTCGTCCATAACAGTAGATACAGTTCGATTGAAAGACGATGGCTCAGTTAACTGTGTAACCCTACTGTTGCACTCGAAATAGGCGTAACTGTACTGGTCCGCACTTCTTTGGTGCGTTTTGATTCGAGAAATGGGATTTGTCAGTCGGGAAGGTCTGAAAACACCAGTACAGTAGTACAGATTGTGCTGCTGATGGCGGAAAGGTGTATTGAGAGAAGGGTTTGACTGTTATGGTCCATTCGCGGGCAAGCCCGCGAAGGGCCGGAACAGCGGAAGCAGGGCCGCCGTTCCGTACCACATCTGGATCAGCTTGCCAGCATGCGCCCGGTTTCTTCCAGGTTTTCGTGCCAGCTCAGGGCCTCACGCAGGATGTGCGGGGTATGCCCGCCACGCTGGCAGGCGCGGTCGAAGTAGTCGTTCAGCGCAGCGCGGTAGTCTGGATGCACGCAGTTGTCGATGATCGCCCGCGCCCGTTCGCGCGGTGCCAGGCCACGCAGGTCCGCCAGGCCCTGCTCGGTGACCAGGATGTCCACGTCGTGCTCGGTGTGGTCGACATGGCTGACCATTGGCACCACGCTGGAAATCGCCCCGCCTTTGGCAATCGACTTGGTGACGAAGACCGCCAGGTGAGCGTTACGGGCGAAGTCGCCGGAGCCACCGATGCCGTTCATCATCCTGGTGCCGCAGACGTGGGTGGAGTTGACGTTGCCGTAGATATCGAACTCCAGTGCGGTGTTGATACCGATGATGCCCAGGCGACGTACCACTTCCGGGTGGTTGGAGATTTCCTGCGGGCGTAGCACCAGCTTGTCCTTGTAGCGTTCCAGGTTGCCGAACACATCGGCATTGCGGCGCGTCGACAGGGTGATCGAGCTGCCCGAGGCGAAACTCAGCTTGCCGGCGTCGATCAGGTCGAAGGTGGAGTCCTGCAGCACTTCAGAGTACATGGTCAGGTTTTCGAACGGCGACTCGATCAGGCCGCACATCACCGCATTGGCAATGCTGCCAATGCCGGCTTGCAGCGGGCCGAGCTTGTTGGTCATGCGGCCGGCATCCACTTCCTTCTTGAGGAAGTTGATCAGGTGGTCGGCGATGCCCTGGGTTTCATCATCTGGCGGCAGCACAGTGGACGGCGAGTCTGGCTGGTCGCTGATGACGATACCGACGATTTTGGCCGGGTCGATCGGGATGGCGGTGCTGCCGATTCGGTCGTCGACCTTGACCAGCGGGATTGGCGTGCGGGTCGGGCGGTAGGTTGGGATATAGATGTCGTGCAGGCCTTCGAGGTTGGTGTTGTGCGAGAGGTTGATCTCCACAATCACCTGCTTGGCGAAGATCGCGAAGCTGGCCGAGTTGCCCACCGAAGTGGTTGGCACGATGTGGCCTTGCTCGGTGATGGCCACGGCTTCGATGACCGCGATGTCCGGCAGCTTCAGCTGCTGGTTGCGCAGTTGCTCGACGGTTTCCGACAGGTGCTGGTCGATGAACATCACCTGGCCGTCATTGATAGCCTTGCGCAGGGTGCTGTCGACCTGGAATGGCATGCGGCGGGCCAGTACACCGGCCTCGGTCAGTTGTTTGTCCAGGTCATTGCCCAGGCTCGCGCCGGTCATCAGGCTGATTTTCAGAGGCGATTGCTTGGCACGTTCGGCCAGTGCATGCGGTACGGCCTTGGCCTCGCCGGCGCGGGTGAAACCGCTCATGCCGACAGTCATGCCGTCCTCGATCAGACCAGCGGCATCAGCCGCACTCATTACCTTGCTGTGCAGGGAGGACAAGCGGATACGATCACGGTACATGGATTGTTATCTCGGGCTACTGAAACTACTGCAGCGCAGTCTAGAGATTTCGCCCATTGCCGTCCCACGACCATGGTCGTATGAGAAGCCTTGTATTTGAGCCGTTGATCCGGATCAACAAAAGAAAAGCCCCGGCAGATTCTGTCCGGGGCTTCCTTTATATCAGCTGGTTTGTAGCGGCTGTTGTCACTCCACCGCCTTGACCATGTCCTCGATGACCTTCTTGGCGTCACCGAACACCATCATGGTCTTGTCCAGATAGAACAGTTCGTTGTCCAGGCCGGCATAGCCGCTGGCCATCGAGCGTTTGTTGACGATGATGGTCTTGGCCTTGAACGCTTCGAGGATCGGCATACCGGCGATTGGCGACTTGGGATCGTTCTTCGCCGCCGGGTTGACCACGTCGTTGGCGCCCAGCACCAGCACCACGTCGGCCTGGCCGAACTCGGCGTTGATGTCTTCCATCTCGAATACTTGATCGTACGGCACTTCAGCCTCGGCCAGCAGTACGTTCATGTGCCCGGGCATACGGCCCGCCACCGGGTGAATCGCATACTTCACGGTCACGCCGTTGTGGGTCAGCTTCTCGGTCAGCTCTTTCAGCGCGTGCTGGGCACGGGCCACCGCCAGGCCGTAGCCTGGAACGATGATCACGCTGTCGGCATTGCTGAGCAGGAAGGTGGCGTCGTCAGCCGAGCCGGACTTCACCGGCCGCTGCTCTTGCGAACCTTGCGCCGCGCCAGTGTCGGTATCGCCACCGAAACCGCCAAGGATGACGTTGAAGAACGAACGGTTCATCGCCTTGCACATGATGTACGAGAGGATGGCACCGGACGAACCTACCAGGGAACCGGCGATGATCAGCATCGAGTTGTTCAGCGAGAAGCCGATACCGGCCGCTGCCCAGCCCGAGTAGCTGTTGAGCATCGACACCACCACTGGCATGTCGGCGCCGCCGATCGGAATAATGATCAGCACACCCATGATGAAGGCCAGGACCAGCATCAGAGTAAAGGCACTGTAGTGGCCAGTGAAAGTGAACAGAAGGCCGAGGGCGATGGTGGTCAGGCCAAGGATCAGGTTGAGTTTATGCTGGCCAGCGAACTGTACCGGTGCGCCCTGGAACAGGCGGAACTTGTACTTGCCCGACAGCTTGCCAAACGCGATCACCGAACCGGAGAAGGTAATGGCACCGATGGCGGCGCCGAGGAACAGTTCCAGGCGGTTACCGGTAGGGATCGGGTCGCTGATGGCAGCCACAATGCCCATCGACTGCGGCTCCAGTACCGCGGCAATGGCGATGAATACCGCGGCCAGGCCGATCATGCTGTGCATGAAGGCGACCAGTTCGGGCATCTTGGTCATCTCGACGCGCTTGGCCATGATCGAACCGGCGGTGCCGCCGACCAGCAGGCCGACGATGACATAGCCGATACCGGCAGTGGCAAGTTCAGCCCCGAGTTTGTAAATGAGGCCAACCGTAGTGAGGATGGCGAGCCCCATGCCGATCATGCCGAACAGATTGCCGCGCCGCGAGGTGGTCGGGTGCGACAGGCCTTTGAGCGCCTGGATGAAGCACACCGAGGCGACGAGGTAGAGGAGCGTTACCAGATTCATGCTCATGCTTACTTCTTCGCCTCGTTCTTGGTTTTCTTCTTGAACATCTCAAGCATGCGGCGGGTGACCAGGAAGCCACCGAACACGTTGACTGCGGCAAGGGCCACGGCCAGGGTGCCCATCAGCTTGCCGGCCGGGGTCACGGTCAGGGCCGCGGCCAGCATGGCGCCGACGATGACGATTGCCGAGATGGCATTGGTGACCGCCATCAGTGGGGTGTGCAACGCCGGGGTGACGTTCCACACCACGTGGTAGCCCACATAGATGGCCAGCACGAAAATGATCAGGTTATAGATGCCGTGGGAAATCAGCATGTCTTCCATTGTCGTGCTCCTTAGCCGTTCTTGCGGACGACTTGACCATCACGGCACATCAGGCAGGCCGCGACGATGTCGTCTTCGAGGTTGATGATCAGCGCGCCGTCCTTGTCGAACAGCAGCTTCATGAAGTCCAGCAGGTTGCGTGCATACAGTGCCGAGGCATCGGCACCCACCTGGGCCGGCAGGTTGGTAGGGCCGACGATGGTCACGCCGTTCTCCTGCACCACTTGGTCTGCGACGGTCAGCGGGCAGTTGCCGCCTTGGGCGGCAGCCAGGTCGATGACCACCGAGCCAGGCTTCATCTGCGCCACGGTTTCGGCGCTTAGCAGGGTCGGCGCCTTGCGCCCAGGGATCAGCGCGGTGGTGATGACGATATCGGACTGCTTGGCGCGCTCGTGCACGGCCTGGGCCTGGCGCTGCATCCAACTGGCCGGCATTGGTCGGGCATAGCCGCCAACGCCTTCGGCGCACTCTCGCTCCTCGTCGGTCTCGTAGGGTACGTCGATGAATTTTGCGCCCAGTGATTCGATCTGCTCTTTCACGGCCGGGCGAACGTCGGATGCTTCGATTACTGCACCCAGGCGCTTGGCTGTGGCGATGGCCTGCAAGCCGGCAACGCCGGCACCCAGGACCAGCACGCGTGCCGCCTTAACGGTACCGGCAGCGGTCATCAGCATTGGCATGAAGCGTGGGTAGTGATGGGCTGCCAGCAACACGGCCTTGTAACCGGCGATGTTGGCCTGTGATGACAGCACGTCCAGGCTCTGCGCCCGCGAGGTGCGCGGCGCGGCTTCCAGGGCGAAGGCGGTAATACCGCGTTCGGCCATCTTGCCGATCAGTTCACCGTTGAAGGGGTTGAGCATGCCCACCAGAAGGCTGCCGCTGTTGATCAGCGCCAGTTCCTGGTCGTTGGGGGCGACCACCTTGAGTACCAATTGGGCGCCGTAGGCATCGGCAGCGCTCCCAATGGAAGCACCCACGGCTTCATAGGCACTGTCCGGAATGGCGGCGTTGAGCCCTGCCCCCCGTTGAACGGTGACCTGATGGCCCTGGCCAATCAGTTTCTTGATGGTTTCGGGGGTCGCAGCGACCCTTGTCTCACCGGTCTGCGTCTCGAGAGGAACACCAATGTGCACGACTATTTCTCCTGCGGTGACCTTTTGTCTTTGTAGAAGCCAGCACACTTCGGATGGTGCGCTGGGGCGGCAGTGGAGCGCCAACCCGCCGGATCCCGGGCGGGGCGAAGCATTTTGCAGACGAACCCAGAGGCCTTCAACCGGTTCTGGAGCGAAACGAAGTCAAAACTACAAGTCACCCTGTGACCGCTTGTCGCAGTGATAGGGCTGCGGCCCGTCAAACATGGGCCATTGGCAGATTAGGAGAAAAAATCAAAAAAAAAGCGGCCAATTCGCTTACGACTAGTTGGATGTCGCAAAATAGCCCGCAAAGCCGCGTACTTAGCACGGTTAAAGGGTATTTTTGTGCCTGCGTTACAGTTTGCGAATATGCGACATATACATATATCTGTAGGTGTTTAAAATAATTGACTACAGGGTCAGCTTGTCTCTGTTCTGTGTATGTAGGCCTGAGCCTGGCTTACCAGCCAGTCGCGAAAGGCGCGTAGCGACGCCGACTCCACCTTGCGCTCGGGAATCATCAGATAGTAGGCCTTGTCGCTACTCAGGGCATGCCTGTTAGCGACCACCAGCCTACCCTCCTCCAACTCCCGCTGGATCAGGAACGGTGGTATCAGGGCAATGCCCATGTCGTGCATGGCCGCCTGGGCGAGCATCGAGAATAGTTCATAGCGCGGTCCTGTCATGTCGCGCTCCACATACATGCCCACACTGCCGAACCATTGCCGCCAGGCATACGGGCGTGTGCTCTGCTGCAGCAATGGTAGCTGCGCGATGTGGCGTGCCTCGAGCATGCCTTGGTCGTTCAACAGCGTCGGGCTGCACACAGGTACCGGGTTTTCACCCATCAGTTGGTGCGACTGGGTGCCTGACCAGTCGGCATCACCAAAATAGATGGCGGCATCGAAGGCCGTGTCGGCAAACAGGAATGGCCGGGTGCGGTTGGTAAGGTTGACTGTGACCTCCGGATGGCGCTGCTGGAAGTCCTTGAGTCGTGGTAGCAGCCATTGAGTGCCAAACGTCGGTACTACCGCCAGTTCGATCACATTGGCGCCTTGCTGGCGCATCACCGACAAGGTATCGCGCTCTACAGCGTCCAGTTGGGCCGCCACTTGGCGACTGTAGGACAGGCCGGCTTCGGTCAGCCTCACGCCGCGGCGCGAGCGACGGAACAGTTCCACATTAAGGAAGGCTTCCAGGCCACCGATCTGCCGACAGACGGCACCCTGGGTTAGCGCGAGTTCCTGGGCAGCCTTGGTAAAGCTCTCGTTGCGGGCTGCCGCCTCGAAGCAAATCAGGGCGGTAGTACTGGGGATCTTGCGGCGCATGTACGTCAACCTCACTTGTAAGGCTGTCAATAAGGCGTTTTGCCGATTTACGGAGTGACAAAATATCACTAATCGGTGCGCAATCCTCGTTTGTCCCCATGGCCGATCAGGCCTAGGCTCAAAGGCACAAGAAACTGCCCCCTATTTCGAGGATTCGCTCATGGCCGGTAAAGCAAGCTTCAACTGGATCGACCCGCTGCTGCTGGATCAGCAGCTCTCTGAAGAAGAGCGCATGGTGCGTGACAGCGCTTATCAGTTCGCCCAGGACAAGCTGGCGCCGCGTGTGCTTGAGGCCTTCCGCCATGAGCGGACCGACCCGGCGATCTTTCGCGAGATGGGTGAAGTCGGCCTGTTGGGTGCAACCATCCCCGAGCAATATGGTGGCAGCGGCCTGAACTATGTGTGCTACGGCCTTATTGCTCGCGAAGTGGAACGTATCGACTCGGGCTACCGCTCGATGATGAGTGTGCAGTCGTCGCTGGTGATGGTGCCGATCAACGAAATTGGCACTGAAGCTCAAAAGCAGAAGTACCTCCCCAAGCTGGCCAGTGGCGAGTGGATCGGTTGCTTCGGTTTGACCGAGCCTAACCATGGCTCCGATCCTGGCTCGATGATTACCCGGGCGAGAAAGGTCGACGGTGGCTACCGGCTGACCGGCAGCAAGATGTGGATCACCAACAGTCCAATCGCCGATGTGTTTGTGGTGTGGGCCAAGGATGATGCGGGCGATATCCGTGGCTTTGTCCTGGAAAAAGGCTGGCAAGGCCTCAGTGCCCCGGCAATTCATGGCAAGGTTGGTCTGCGCGCCTCGATCACTGGTGAAATCGTCATGGACAATGTGTTCGTGCCAGAAGAGAACATCTTCCCGGACGTGCGTGGCCTCAAGGGCCCGTTCACCTGCCTGAACTCGGCTCGCTATGGTATTTCGTGGGGGGCGCTGGGGGCCGCTGAAGCCTGCTGGCACACCGCCCGCCAATACACCCTGGATCGTCAGCAGTTTGGTCGTCCATTGGCCGCCAACCAGTTGATACAGAAGAAGCTGGCCGACATGCAGACCGAAATCACCCTGGCGCTGCAGGGGTGCTTGCGTCTGGGGCGCATGAAGGATGAAGGGACGGCTGCGGTGGAAATCACCTCCATCATGAAGCGCAATTCCTGCGGCAAGGCGCTGGATATCGCCCGTATGGCGCGTGACATGCTGGGCGGCAACGGCATCTCCGACGAATTTGGTGTGGCCCGCCATCTGGTTAACCTGGAGGTGGTCAACACCTATGAAGGTACCCATGACGTGCACGCACTTATCCTGGGGCGTGCGCAGACCGGTATCCAAGCGTTCTATTAATAAGGAGCAAACCATGGGCGCGCTATCACATCTGCGGGTGCTAGACCTTTCGCGCGTGTTGGCCGGCCCGTGGTCTGGCCAGATTCTGGCTGACCTTGGTGCCGACGTGATCAAGGTCGAGCGCCCAGGCAGTGGCGACGATACCCGCTCATGGGGGCCGCCATTCCTCAAGGATGTTGAAGGTGAGGACACCAGCGAGGCGGCCTATTACCTGTCGGCCAACCGCAACAAGCGCTCAGTGACCATCGACTTTACCCAGCCGGAGGGGCAGCGCCTGGTGCGTGAGCTTGCGGCGAAGTGCGATATCGTCATAGAGAACTTCAAAGTGGGTGGGCTGGCTGCCTATGGTCTGGACTACCAGAGCCTCAAGGCGGTAAACCCGCAGCTTATCTATTGCTCCATTACCGGCTTCGGTCAGACTGGGCCATATGCCAAGCGCGCTGGCTATGACTTCATGATCCAGGGGTTGGGTGGGCTGATGAGCCTGACCGGTCGTCCGGAGGGCGAGGAAGGCGCGGGGCCGGTCAAGGTGGGTGTGGCGCTTACCGACATTCTGACCGGGTTGTATTCCACGGTCGCCATGCTGGCTGCCCTCGCCTACCGGGACCAGGCCGGGGTCGGCCAGCATATCGACATGGCATTGCTCGATGTGCAGGTGGCCTGTCTGGCGAACCAGGCGATGAACTACCTGACCACGGGCAGCCCTCCTCGTCGGCTGGGTAATGCGCATCCTAATATAGTCCCTTACCAGGACTTTCCGACGGCAGATGGCGATTTCATTCTTACCGTGGGCAATGACAGCCAGTTCCGCAAGTTCGCCGAAGTGGCCGGACAGCCGCAATGGGCGGAAGACCCTCGGTTCGTTACCAATAAGCTGCGGGTGGCCAACCGGGGCGAACTGATTCCATTGATTCGGCAGGCTACGGTGTTCAAAACCACGGCTGAGTGGGTGGCCCAGTTGGAGGCGGCAGGGGTGCCATGTGGACCTATCAATAACCTGGCGCAAATGTTCCAGGACCCCCAGGTGCTTGCACGCGGGTTGGCGGTGAGTATTCCCCATCCATTGGCGGGTAGTGTGCCGCAGGTTGCGAGTCCGATACGGTTGTCGGAGACGCCGGTGGAGTACCGCCGGGCTCCACCACTGCTTGGCGAGCATACCGAAGTGGTGCTGGGGGAAATGCTGGGGCTGGATGCTGGCGAGGTGCAGCGCCTGCGTGATGCTGGTGTGCTCTAGATGAAAAGCGGGGAGGCCGTCAGGCCTCCCCGCTTTGCTTTTCTGCGCAATCAAGGTTTCTTGAAATTAAAGGTTGACGCGCTTTCGAATCCCCTTATAATGCGCCCCACTTCCAGCGACATCGGAACGAAAAACTCCTTGATATTCAACGAGTTAAGTAGTTAAGGCGAAAGCTGGAGGGGCTACGGTC
>NZ_JBICJS010000054.1:0-4513 GCF_043103305.1 Pseudomonas sp. YQ_5
CTGTCACAGGCGTTACTGGCCAGAAACAAACGTAGGAGCGAGCGCAGCTCGCGATGCGCCGCGCGGGCGGCGCTCGATCTCCCAGGCGACGCACCTCTACCGCCATACAGGCGGCGCTCGATCTCACAGGCGCTAAACCTCACAAGGCATGCACCCTAAACCCACCCCCAATCAAACCTTCAACACCAACTTCCCAAAATTCTCCCCGCTAAACAGCTTCAGCAAGGTCTCAGGGAACGTCTCCAGCCCCTCCACCACATCTTCCTTGCTCTTCACCTGACCACTGGCCAGCCAGCCGGCAATCTCCAGCGCGGCCTTGCCGTAGTCCTTGGTGTAATCCATCACCACAAAACCTTCCATGCGCGCGCGGTTCACCAGCAGCGACAGGTAGTTGGCCGGGCCTTTCACCGCTTCCTTGTTGTTGTACTGACTGATCGCGCCGCAAATCACAATGCGTGCCTTGAAGTTGATGCGCGTCAGCACGGCATCAAGGATGTCGCCGCCCACGTTGTCAAAGTACACGTCCACACCCTTGGGGCATTCGCGCTTCAGGCCGGCCAGCACGTCTTCGGCCTTGTAGTCGATTACGCCGTCAAAGCCCAGTTCCTCCTTAAGGTACTGGCACTTTTCAGCACCGCCGGCAATGCCGACCACGCGGCAACCTTTGATCTTGGCAATCTGCCCGACAATGCTGCCCACCGCACCGGCCGCGCCGGAAATGACCACGGTGTCGCCAGCTTTGGGTTGGCCGACCTCCAGCAGGGCGAAGTAGGCGGTCATGCCGGTCATGCCCAAGGCTGACAGGTAACGGGGCAGGGGGGCCAGATTGGGGTCTATCTTGTGCAGGCCCTGGGGCTCGCCGGTGAAGTAGTCCTGCACGCCGAGGGCGCCGCTTACGTAATCGCCCGGCTGGTAGCCGGGGTGATTGGAGGCAACCACCTCACCGACGCCCAGCGCACGCATTACCTGGCCCAAGGCCACGGGCGGGATGTAGGACTTGCCTTCGTTCATCCAGCCGCGCATGGCCGGGTCCAGCGACAGGTACAGGTTGCGCACCAGTACCTGGCCTTCGCCGGGTTGTTCGGCCGGTGCGGTCTCGAAGCTGAAGTCGTCACGGCGCACGGCGCCGACCGGGCGTTTGGCAAGCAGGAAGCGGCGGTTGGTCTGGGTCATGGCGGGTCCTTGTGGGCTGTGGAGGAAGTAAGGCGTTCAATCTACCTTGTTGATGAAGGCGGTTCCTTAAAATCACTGACAAGCATGGTAGCCCAACCGTTGGTGTGATGATGCTGCCCGGCCGAGCGGTGGCTGACTATGCTCTGAACCCCACCAATCCCTCACAGGAGCACGCGATGAGCATGACCTTTTCTGGCCAGGTAGCCCTGGTTACCGGCGCAGGTGCCGGTATCGGCCGGGCAACCGCCCTGGCGTTCGCCCACGAGGGCATGAAAGTGGTGGTGGCCGACCTCGACCCGGTTGGCGGCGAGGCCACCGTGGCGCTGATCCAGGCGGCGGGCGGCGAAGCGCTGTTCATTGCCTGCGACGTTACCCGCGACGCCGAGGTGCGCCAGTTGCATGAGCGCCTGATTGCCGCGTACGGCCGGCTGGACTACGCCTTCAACAACGCCGGGATCGAGATCGAGCACCACCGTCTGGCCGAAGGCAGCGAAGCTGAGTTCGATGCCATCATGGGTGTGAACGTGAAGGGCGTGTGGTTGTGCATGAAGTATCAGTTGCCCTTGTTGCTGGCCCAAGGCGGTGGGGCCATCGTCAATACCGCGTCGGTGGCGGGGCTTGGGGCGGCGCCGAAGATGAGCATCTACAGCGCCAGCAAGCATGCGGTAATCGGCCTGACCAAGTCGGCGGCCATCGAGTACGCCAAGAAGGGCATCCGCGTGAACGCCGTGTGCCCGGCTGTGATCGATACCGACATGTTCCGCCGCGCCTACGAGGCCGACCCACGCAAGGCCGAGTTCGCTGCAGCCATGCACCCGGTGGGCCGCATTGGCAAGGTCGAGGAAATTGCCAGTGCCGTGCTGTACCTGTGCAGCGACGGTGCGGCGTTTACCACCGGGCATTGCCTGACGGTGGATGGTGGGGCGACGGCAATCTGAGGCGAAACACGCCGCCGGCTTCGCGGGTATACCCACCCCGGACGCAGGCGGCACTGTCGCCTATGGGCAGGATTCCCCCGCTCAGGCCTTCCTCCGGTATGCAGGGCGACCTCGGCCAATCTGATAGCGACACGTTCATAGCTATTTGACACTATTCTGGCGCCACCCTCTTGTTCATTGGCAGGCAACGTTGCCACCCTTAGCCTTCGGGATAACCTCACTGGCTGAAAGGGGATCGACGATGGGCGCGAGCAAGCACGGTGTGCTGGCCAACCTGGGCATGGCCCGCAAACTTGGCCTGGGCTTTGCCCTGGTGCTGCTGCTGACGCTGGCGGTGGCGGCCATCGGCATCGTGGCGCTGCAAAGCGTTGGTCAGCGCTTCGACAGCTTGCGTCAGCTGGCCCAGTTCAATACCGACTTGCTGCGCTTGCGCGAGCATGAGCAGGCGTTTGCCCTGCGGTCCGACATGAAGGAGGCCGACGCTTTGCGTGTCGGCCTGCAGGGTTTGGTCGAACGCGCCCAAGGCCTGCCGGCGCTGGCGGCGGCGCAAACCGATCTCGCCGCCTATGGCCAGGCATTCGAAGCCTTTGTCGAGGCCGTGCAGGCCAAGGAGCTGGCGCTGGACATGGCCAGTTGGTCGGTGTCCAACGTGTCCAATAACCTTGATGTGCTGCAGGCCGGCCTGGCCGATGACGGCGCGTACACCCTCAAGCAGTCCCAGGGCCAGCAGGGTGGCGAGTTTCTTGAGCAAGCCGCGCAGGTGGCCCAGGTGTCGCGGCTGATGCTGCAGGCCATGGACGAAGCGCGGGTGCGTCTGGATAAAAGCCGCAAGGGCGAGGAGGATGTGAGCCAGGAGCGTATTGCCCAGACAGTGGAGGCCGCCGGCCTGGTCAGCCAGTTGCAAGGCGCGGTTGGCGATGCCGGTTACCAGAGCGTGCTGGGCGAAGTGGCTGGGCACATTGGCAGTTTCTCGGAAAAACTCAACGAATACACCGACCAGCTGGCCCGCGAGCAGGGGCTCAAGGCGCAGTTGCAGGCCAGCGCCGAGCGGGTTACCGGGCGTGTCGACCAAGCCTATCTTGGGCAGGAGCAGGCCCTGCAAGGGGAGCTGCAGCGTAATACCCTCGCCATCGGCCTGGCCACGGCGCTGGCGCTGCTTGTAGGCGTGTTGGCGGCCTGGCTGATTACCCGGGCTGTGGTCGGCCCGTTGAAGCATGTGATTGCCCGCGCCCAGCGCATTGCGGCGGGTGAGCTGGGCTTCGACGCCCAGGCGCCGCGCCGGGATGAGGTGGGGCAACTGATGCAGGCCATGCAGCAGATGGCGGCGGGGCTCTCGGGCATTGTCAGCGGCTTGCAGCAAGGCATCGAACAATTGGCCGGCAGTGCCCAGGCGTTGTCGACGGTGACCGAGCAGACCAACCGCGAGGTGGGCAGCCAGAAAGAGGAAACCGAACAGGTGGCTACCGCCATGCAGCAGATGACGGCCACCGTGCACGATGTGGCGCGCAATGCCGAAGAGGCGGCGCAGGCGGCCCAGGCAGCGGACGAGAAGGTCGACTCCGGTCAGCAGGTGGTGCGCCAGAGCATGCAGCGCATCGAGCAACTGGCGTCGGCGGCAGAAGCCGCCAGCGCCGGCATCGACAGCCTCAGTGCCGAAATCCACACCATTGGCGACGTGCTGGAAGTGATCAAGAGCGTGGCCGAGCAAACCAACCTGCTGGCGCTCAATGCCGCCATTGAGGCTGCCCGCGCCGGCGAGCAGGGGCGTGGCTTTGCCGTGGTGGCCGATGAAGTGCGTGCGCTGGCGCGGCGTACCCGGCAATCCACCGAGCAGATCGAGACCTTGGTGGCCAGCCTGCGCGGCAATGCCCAGCAGTCAGTGGCGCAGATCCGTGGGAGTACCGAGCTGGTGCGGCTGGCCGTGGCCGATGCACTGCAGACCGAAAGTGCGCTGGGCAGCATTGCCGCAGCGGTGTCATTGATTCAGCAGATGAACCAGCAGATTGCCGCAGCCGCCGAGCAGCAGAGTTCGGTGGCGGAAGAGATCAGCCGCAGTGTCACGCAGATTCGCGGCAGTGCGGACCAAGCGGCGTTGGCGATGCAGGACAATGCCCGGTCCAGTGTCGAGCTGGCGCAGTTGGGTACTGACCTGAAGGGGATGGTGGGGCATTTCAGGATTTAGGTGGCCTGGCGGGGGATGGTTGTTGGATTTGAGGCCTGGCGGGGGATGGTTGTTGGGTTTGAGGCCTGGCGGGGGATGGTTGTTGGGTTTGAGATCGAGCGCCGCCCGCGCGGCGCATCGCGAGCTGCGCTCGCTCCTACGTTTGTTTCGGGCCAGTCATTCCTGTGGGATTTGCGCGCGTACGCCTTGGCGCATGGCTCGATATCGCGTCGTACGAGCA
>NZ_JBICJS010000055.1:0-293252 GCF_043103305.1 Pseudomonas sp. YQ_5
CTGTCAGGCATCACCCTCGGCTTCTGGCCGGGATTCGGAGTGACAGATTCCGTTGTAGGAAATTTCTGCATTACGGCTACCAACGAGACAGTGACGCCTACTAGCGGCATAACCTGTTCGGCCCTTGGTGGCGCGGTTATCCGCCACTTACTACGGCTTCGGCTGACTTCTGCACGTTCATCCCGTCGCCTCTCGACGCTCGGTAGCACATCGGCAAACGTGCAGATCTCCCAGGGTAATTCGCGCGACCTTCCTGCTTATGCCTGTCGGATTTACGTCACATCGCCCCGTGCAAGTATTGGGCTTTGACGATTTAGGCCGCCTCACCCCGCTGTGCCGCCTCTATCCGCTTCCTGTTCGTCAGGCCAGCAGTTTGCCTCGGGCTTCCTTCAGATTCGCGGTCACCCACGACACCCTTGCCTCCGGCTAACACTTCCCCTTGCCGGGTGTGTAGAGGACTTTCACCTCCAAGTCACCCACTTTGGCCACCACAACCAAGCGGGTTGCGCTACGCGCAACGCGCCATGCCTGGCGCACCCAAAGAAAAGCCGCTGCAATGGCAGCGGCTTTCATGCCGGAGGCTGGCTTCAGATACCTTCGCGCGCCAGGTCCATGGCGAAGTAGGTCAGGATCAGGTCGGCACCGGCACGCTTGATTGCGCCAATGCTTTCGCGCACCACCCTGCCTTCGTCGATGGCACCGGCCAGGCCGCCGAACTTGATCATCGCATACTCGCCACTCACCTGGTACGCCGCCAGTGGCAGGCGCGAAGCGGCGCGGATGTCGGCGATCACATCAAGGTAGGCACCGGCCGGCTTGACCATCAGCACGTCCGCCCCTTCCTGCTCGTCGAGCAGCGACTCGCGCACCGCTTCGCGGCGGTTCATCGGGTTCATCTGGTAGCTTTTGCGGTCGCCCTTCAGGGCGGTGCCACCGGCCTCACGGAACGGGCCATACAACGACGAGGCGAACTTGGTGGAGTAGGCCATGATCGCGGTGTCGTGGAAACCGGCACCGTCCAAGGCACTGCGGATAGCCTGCACCTGGCCGTCCATCGCCGCCGAGGGGGCAATGAAGTCGGCACCGGCAGCAGCGGCGATGACTGCCTGCCTGCCCAGGTTGGCCAGGGTGGCGTCGTTGTCCACACCATGGTCATGCAGCACGCCGCAGTGGCCGTGGCTGGTGTATTCGCAGAAGCAGGTGTCGGACATCACCACCATTTCCGGCACGGTGTCCTTGCAGATACGCGACATGCGCGCAACCAGGCCGTTTTCGTTCCAGGTGTCGCTACCATCAGCATCCAGGTGGTGCGATACGCCAAAGGTCATCACCGACTTGATACCGGCGCGGGCATAGCGCTCGATTTCCTGGGCCAACAGCTTCTCGGGGATACGGTTGACACCGGGCATGCTGGTGATCGGCACGAAATCATCGATGCCCTCTTCGACGAAGATCGGCAGGATCAGGTCTTCAAGGCGGAACTCGGTTTCCTGGAAGATCGTGCGCAGGGACTCGTTCTGGCGCAGGCGGCGGGGACGAACGGACGGGAATTGGTTGGACATGACAGCTCCAGGGAATTTGAACGGCGTATACCTTATGCCTGTCGCGCGCCAGTGAAAAGGCTAAATGACGAGATTGTGTCTTGCGTCAATGGCAACGCCCGGGTTTGCCTGTGTTGGCCTCTTCGCGGGCAAACCCGCGAAGAGGCGGTACAGGAATAAACTACTGCAGCCAGGGCGGCGTTACCTCCTCTGCCTTGGCCGGCCCATGCTCGGCCTCGGCGCGTGCTGCACGGCGGCGAGCGTCGTCCATCCGGGCGGCGTCGATCTCACGCATCACCCCGGTTACATCAGCTTCATGTTCGTCATCCTCGAACACCCCGGTCAACGGGCTGTCGGGCAGCAACGCGCCGGCCTCGTACAACGCCCACATCTCCTGCGCATAGCGGGTGCTTTTCAGCTCCGGGGCAAAGCGCCCGAAATAATGGGCCATGTTGTCCACATCGCGCTGCAGCATGCTGAAGGCGTGGTTGTTGGCGGCGGCATCCACTGCCTGCGGCAGGTCGATGATCACCGGCCCGTCCGGGCCGAGCAGCACGTTGAACTCGGACAAATCGCCATGCACCATTCCGGCGCACAGCATCAACACGATCTGGCGAATGACGAAGGCATGGAACGCGCGGGCATCTTCAACTTCCAGGTGTACGTCGTTCAGGCGCGGGGCCGCATCGCCATCGGCATCGGTCACCAGCTCCATCAGTAGCACGCCGTCCTGGAAGTCGTAAGGCTTGGGCACCCGTACACCCGCACCGGCCAAACGGAACAGCGCAGCCACTTCGGCGTTCTGCCAGGCATCCTCGGCTTCTTTGCGGCCGTACTTGCTGCCCTTGGCCATGGCCCGGGCCTGACGGCTGTTGCGCACCTTGCGGCCTTCCTGGTATTCGGCGGCCTGGCGGAAACTGCGCTTGTTGGCTTCTTTGTAGACCTTGGCGCAGCGTACCTCGCTGCCACAGCGCACCACGTACACAGCGGCTTCCTTGCCACTCATCAACGGCCGTAGTACTTCGTCGACAAGGCCGTCTTCGATCAACGGTTCGATTCTTTTAGGTGTCTTCATCAGGCTGCGTTCAGGGTCCTGGCTTTGTTGGCGGACATCCTCTCACAGCCTGATGCGACTTGCTCGTCTGTCTTCAGGCCAGACGAATCAGGCGCGCTGCCCTACGCCAGCAACCGCCGCCCCGCGCGCCCGGCGTCGGGTGACCAGCACCCCCGAGCACACCACCAACACCGCCAGCACCATCGTCGAGACCACTTCCAGGCGATGATCCGGGCGGAACAGCATCAATACCAGTACGCCGCTGATGAACAGGATCACACCCCAGGTCAGCCACGGGAACAGCCACATGCGGTAACCAAGTGTCTTGCCCTGTGCCGTCAGGCGCTGGCGCAAGCGCAGCTGGGAAATGGCGATGACCAGATACACCAGCAGGGCAATGGCGCCGGAGCTTGCCATGAGGAAGCCAAACACCTTGGCCGGCACCAGGTAGTTGGCGATCACCGCCAGGAATGCAGCCCCCGTCGACAACAGCACGGCCACCACGGGTGTACCACTGCGGCTGGTTATCTGGGCACAGGCCGGGGCATCACCACGACGGCTAAGCGAATAGACCATGCGCGAGGCGGTGTACAGCGACGAGTTGAGGCAACTGGTCACCGAGGTCAGCACCACGAAGTCGATGATGGCCTTGGCATTTGGCACGCCCAAGGTGTCCAGCACCGTGACATAAGAGCCTTCGGTAGCCAGGCGTGGGTCGGTCCACGGTACCAGTGCGATGACGATGAAGATCGACAGGATGTAGAACAGCGTTATCCGCCAGATCACCGAATTGGTGGCTTTGGAAATATGCTTGCCCGCCTCGTCGGATTCAGCCGCAGCAATGGTCACCACCTCGGCCCCGAGGAACGAGAACATGGTGATCAGCATGGCGCTCAGCACCGCACCAAAGCCGTTGGGCATGAAGCCACCGGTATCCCACAGGCGCGAGACGCCGCTGACGCCGGACCCCGGCAACAGGCCGAAAATGGCGCAAACACCCAGGGCGATGAAGCAGACGATGGCCACCACCTTGACCAGTGCCAACCAGAACTCGAACTCACCGTAGTTCTTCACGCTGAACAGGTTGGTGGCCGTTAGCAGCAACGTGATCACCAACGACAGCACCCAGATCTCCAGCTGCGGGACCCAGGAGTTGATGATGGTAGCGGCGATATTGGCCTCGATCGGGATGATCAGTACCCAGAACCACCAGTACAGCCAACCGATGGTGTATCCGGCCCATTTGCCGATGGCGAGGTCGGCATAGGTTGAGAACGAGCCGGTGTCCGGAGAGGCAACGGCCATTTCGGCCAGCATGCGCATCACCAGCACCACCAGGCCGCCCGCCAGGATATAGGCCAGGATGGTGGCCGGCCCCGCTTCGGCGATGGCGCGGCCAGAGCCGACAAACAGCCCGGCGCCGATCACGCCGGCAATGGACAGCATGGTGACATGCCGTGATTTCAATCCATGACTCAAATTGTTCTTGTGGGTTTGCATGGCGCTACCTTGTTGTTTTTGTCATGCCCACGCAGGGGCCGCCGGCTGCACGTCACCGACGCAGGCGCGAAAAAGCCCGCCCTGCCCTGAATGGTGAGCAGGGCAGTACGGGTTGAGTAAAACGAAACCGCAGAAGGTGTTACCGGGCTGTCAGCTGGCAGCCCTCTGGCTGGCCGACAGGTCGGCCTTGGGGAAGTTGCCGCCCTGCAGGCCGACCTGCTCGCACACTTTCTCGACGATGTAGGCGCCGATCGGTATGGCCGACGTAGCGGCTGGCGACGGTGCGTTGCACACGTTGACACTGCGTGCGGTGTTGACGAACAGGAAATCGTCGATCAGCTTGCCGTCGCGCGACACCGCCTGGGCACGCACGCCGGCCGGGTAAGGCGTGAGGTCGGCTTTGGTAATGCTCGGGCAGTACTTCTGCACCTGCTTGAGGTACCCGCCCTTGAACAGCGAGTTCTTCATCTCGATCAGGCCCGGGCGGAAGTTCTTCGCCAGCACCTTGAGGATGCCGGGCGTGGTCAGGGTCTGGAACAGGTCGCTGGGGCTGACATCGGTCTTGCGGTAGCCCTCGCGCTTCATCGCCAGGACGGCGTTGGGGCCTACGGTGACGGTACCGTCGATCATGCGGGTAAGGTGCACCCCAAGGAAGGGCATCGCCGGGTCGGGAATCGGGTAGATCAGGTGGTTGACGATCTGATTGTGCTGCTTGGGCAACAGGTAGTATTCGCCACGGAACGGGCAGATCACGAACTCGGTACGCAGCCCGAGCATGCCCACCACGCGGTCGGCCATCAGCCCCGAGCAGGTCACCAGGAAACGGCTGCGCAGTTCATCACGCTGAGTGCGCACGATCACTTCATTTGCCTGTTCCTGCAGGCCGACCACTTCTGCGCCATAGCGGATTTCGCCACCGGCACGCTGGAACTCTGCGGCCATCGCAGCGGTTACCTGGGCGTAATTGACGATGCCGCTGGACGGTACGAAGATGCCCCCCATACCAACGATGTTGGGCTCACGCTCGCGCAACTCCTCAGCCGACAGCCAGTAGCGCTCCAGGCCATTGGCCGCCGTGCGCTCCCACAGCGCCTTCATGCGCTGCATTTCCAGATCGTTGGTGGCGACCAGCAGCTTGCCGCACTCATCGAAGCGGATGCCATGTTGGGTGCAGAAGGCTTTGGTCGCCTTGTTGCCTTCAAGGCAGAAGCGCGCCTTGAGGCTGCCGGGGGTGTAATACACGCCGGCGTGGATCACGCCGCTGTTATGGCCGGTCTGATGGCGGGCCGGGCCAGACTCTTTCTCCAGCAGGAGCATCTTCGCATCCGGGTAGACCTTGATCAGGTGCATGGCCGTGGACATGCCCACAATCCCGCCGCCAATAATGATGAAATCGTACACAGCCTTACCTCACACGCAGGCATTGCCTGGCAGGCTCACCAAGGCCCGCACGGGGCCTGGTGGCATTGTTATGTGCAAAAACGCATGGGCGGGCGCCCGCCCCGCGCCCTGTCATTATTGCCCGCGCTGGTACAGCGGCTTGGGGAAGGCGACGTAACCACGCTGGCGCATCAGTTCGCGGCGCAGGCCCTCGTGCGGGGTGAAGCGATCGCGGCCATGCAGCCAGAACAGGTTGTTGATCAGCAGGAAACTGCCTACGCCAACCGGCACCGAGACTTTCTTGCCGCTGCCTTCCAGCGACTCGGACAAGGCATTCAGCCAGATACCTTCCTCGTAGTTTTCCGGCTGCACGAACTGGTCAATGTAGCGCATGGTCGGCCGGCCTTCGGCATCGGTGTCGAATACCGAATGGAACACATCTTCGGCAACCTTTTTGCTCGGCGGTGCGGTCCAGCGCATTTCGCGGCGGGCCATCGGGTGACGGAAGAACGCCTCGCACTCCTCCCAGTCGTCCAGGTGCAGCAGCAGCGAGTTGCCCCCTTCCATGTTCTTTTCGTCGATCTTCAGCATCAGCACGTAGTCGGTGATCTGGTTCACGAACGTGCCGTCGTTGTGCAGCTCCATGACCCGGTGCGGCTGGCGCAGGTAGCTGTCGGAGTTGTCGCTGTTGACCACCACGAAGCGCGCATAGAACTGGCCACTCATGGCGTCATAGTTGGAACGGCCGATCAGGTGGGCGCAGGCGGTGGTGAACTTGACCATGTCTTCGGCCTGGCTCACGTCATCCAGGCCGATCGGGGTAATCAGCATGCCGCCTGTGGCGCGGTCGAGGATGGTGTTGAGCAGCACCGGGCGCAGCGTGCCCTGGCACAGCTCGTCAAGGATCTCGCCTACGCGAAAACGCAGGAACGACTTGTACTCCAATGCCTGCACCGGCCATTGGGCAACGGCCTGCACGAACGCTTCGACGGTTTCCCGGGCAAAGGTCAGTTCCAGCAGGCGCGGCGACTGTTTCGAGGGGGCGATGGTATAGCCCTGCGGTTCGAGTGGCAGCGGCATGACAAGTTCGTCGATCTGGGTAAAGGCGTTCATGGCAATGTCCTGGCTAAAAAAGTACGTGGCGCCGTCCGGTCATGACCTGGATCAGTGCGGGCGAGGTAAAAATATCGCCACCAGTCCAAAATGTCTACATTTTTATGTTTCGGAGATACTTCTTGAGTTTGTCCATTGTTTTTCGTGGGCAGAGGGTTTCGGTATGATCGGCAAAACGTTTTGAGGAACAGGATCTTGGAAGCGCTCGCCCCCCGACAAAACTCAGCATTCAGCGGGTATGAGAGGCTCAAGCAGGACATCATCCGCGGGGTGTTCAAGCCCGGTGAAAAACTGCTGATGAGCGCCCTCAAGGAACGCTACGACCTGGGTGTGGGCCCGCTGCGCGAAGCGCTGTCGCAACTGGTGGCCGAGCACCTGGTCAACGCGATCAGCCAGAAAGGCTACCGGGTAGCGCCCATGTCGCTGGATGAGATGAACGACATCTACGACGCCCGCGCCAACCTGGAAGCGATGATCATCGCCCTGGCCATCGAGCGCGGCGACGACGCCTGGGAGGCGTCTGTGCTGGCCCACTCGCATACCTTGGCCAAGGTGGTGGAAGTGAAAACCCGCGAGCAGCGGCTGGATGTATGGGACGAGCGGCACAAGGCGTTCCACACTGCCATTGCCTCGGGCTGCGGCTCCAAGCACCTGCTGCAGGCACGCACCTACCTGTTCGACCAGGCCGAGCGCTATCGCCACCTGTGGCTGACGCAGACGGTGTTTTCCGAACAGGCGCTGGCACTAAAGCGCCAGGAGCATGCGGCACTGGTCGAGGTGATCCTCGCCCGTGATGCCAAACGCGCCAGTGCCATGATGCGTTCACACCTGATGACACCGGTGCCAATCATCGCGCAGATCATGCATGCCGAAGGCATTGGCGCACGCTAGATGAATTTTTCTTAAATCGCCGGTTGTCTATTCTTTGGCACAATCAAATCTCCATTAGATGCCCGGGAACCAGCATGCCTCGCGTACTGACCATCGAAGACGACGCCGTCACCGGCCAGGAAATCGTCGCCGAACTTACCAGCCACGGCCTGGAGGTGGATTGGGCCGACAATGGCCGTGAAGGCCTGGCCAAGGCCATTGCCGGCGGCTACGACCTGATCACCCTGGACCGTATGCTGCCCGAGGTCGACGGCCTGACCATCGTCACCACCCTGCGCAACCTCAAGATCGCTACGCCGATCCTGATGATCAGCGCCCTCTCCGACGTCGATGAGCGGGTGCGCGGCCTGCGTGCCGGCGGAGACGACTACCTGACCAAGCCGTTTGCCTCCGACGAAATGGCCGCGCGAGTCGAGGTATTGCTGCGCCGCAACAGCGTGCCCATGACCCAGACCCGCTTGCAGGTTGCCGACCTGCAGCTGGACCTGATCAGCCACGAGGCGCGCCGCGGTGACAATACCCTCAACCTGCTGCCCACCGAGTACAAGCTGCTGGAGTACCTGATGCGCCACAGTGGCCAGGTGATCACACGGATGATGATTTTCGAGGAAGTCTGGGGCTATCACTTCGACCCGGGCACCAACCTGATCGACGTGCACATCGGCCGCCTGCGCAAGAAGATCGACTCCCCCGGCCAGTCGCCGCTGATCCGTACGGTACGGGGCTCCGGCTATGCCATTGCTGAACCCGTCTAAGGGCTGGAGCTCCTCTACCAGCCGCCTGCTGGCACTCTACAGCTTTCTGTTCGTGGCCTGGAGCAGCATCCTCATGGGGGTGCTGTATTTCGAAGTGTCCAGCTACCTGAGCAAACTCACCCGTCACTCCATGCTGCAGCGCCAGCACCTGTTCGCACACATGAGCGGCAAGCAGCTGGACGATGCCCTGATTGCCAGCCAGGCCTTCGAGGAGCGCAGCTTTGACGCCTACGGCCTGTTCGACCCCCAGCTCAACCCGATTGGCGGCAGCGTGCGGGCCTTGCCCCCAGAGCTCAGGCTGGACGGCAAGATCCATGAGTTGAAACGCTGCCTGGATGCCGACGATCCTCGCATGCCTCGCGACAGCTGCGACGCAGTGGCAATCAAGGTACAGGATGGCCGGTGGCTGGTGCTGGTGCGTGACAACGGCTCGCTGTTCGTGGTTACCCGAATCATCCTGCACGCCCTGCTGTGGGGCATCTCGCTGACTCTGATACCGGGTTTTGCCGGTTGGTACCTGCTAAGGCGCAGGCCGCTCAAACGTATACGTGCGATCCAGGCCCAGGCCGAACTGATCGTCGCCGGCGACCTGACCCACCGCCTGCCTCTGTCGGCCCGCCGCGACGAGCTGGACATGCTTGCGGCGATCGTCAATGCCATGCTCGACCGTATCGAACGACTGATGCACGAGGTCAAGGGTGTGTGCGACAACATTGCCCATGACCTGCGCACACCGCTGACCCGCCTGCGCGCCCAGCTGTACCGTATTCGCCAGCAAAGCGCCGTGGATTCTGCGCAAGCCGAAGCACTGGACCAGGCCATCGGCGAAACCGACACCTTGATGGCGCGTTTTCGCGGGTTGTTGCGCATCAGCGAGCTGGAAGACCGCCAGCGCCGCGCCGGCTTCGTCCAGCTTGACCCGCATGAACTGCTGGTAGAACTGCACGATTTTTACCTGCCGTTGGCCGAGGATGGCGGCATTCACCTGCAATTGCACCAACCTGCGCAGCTACCGGCACTGCACGGCGACCGCGAACTGCTGTTCGAGGCCTTGGCGAATCTGGTGGGCAACGCGATCAAGTTCACACCCGAGGGGGGTCGTGTGCGCATAAGCGCTACGCTGGATGACAACGGCGTGCACATGGCGATCGAGGATAGCGGGCCTGGAATTCCCGAAGCAGAGCGAACGGCTGTACTGAAACGGTTCTATCGCAGCGATGAAGGCCACCGCCATGCCGGCTTCGGGCTGGGGCTGTCGATCGTGGCGGCGATCGTCGACCTGCATGGGTTCGGGCTGGAGATTGGCGAGAGCGAATTGGGTGGGGCCAGGCTGGTACTGCACTGCCCGCTTGCGGGTCTAGCGAAGTAAAAGCAGGGGCCGCTTTGCGGCCCTTCGCGGACACGCCCGCTCCCACAGGGATAGCGCACACTTGAAATGTCGCGCCAACCTGTGGGAGCGGGCGTGCCCGCGAAGGGCTGCAACGCAGCCCCAGTTACTTCAGTCAGCCAGACGCCAGGTAGTCGTGCCCTTGCTGTCTTCCAGCACTACACCCATGGCGGTCAGCTGGTCGCGAATGCGGTCGGACTCAGCCCAGTTCTTGTCCGCACGTGCCTGCAGGCGCGCCTGGATCAAGCCCTCGACTTCAGCCGCATCGACCTTGCCTTCGGCACCGGCACGCAGGAAGTCATCGGCCTCCAGCTGCAGCACACCCAGCACATCCCCCAGTTCACGCAGTCGACCGGCCAGACCGGCAGCCGCTTCCGGGTCGCTGTCACGCAGGCGGTTGATCTCGCGCACCAGGTCGAACAGAACGGCACAGGCTTCGGGGGTGCCGAAGTCGTCGTTCATCGCCACGCTGAAGCGCTCGACAAAGGCTTCGCCACCCTTGGCCGCCACCCGTGGCAGGCCGCGCAGGGCGTGGTAGAAGCGCTCCAGTGCGCCCTTGGCGTCACGCAGGCTGTCTTCCGAGTAGTTGATCGCGCTGCGGTAGTGGCTGGCCACCAGCAGGTAGCGCACCACCTCCGGGTGGTACTTCTCGAGCACGTCGCGGATGGTGAAGAAGTTGTTCAACGACTTGGACATCTTCTCGCCGTTGATACGGATCATGCCGCAATGCATCCAGGCGTTGGCGTACTGCTTGCCAGTGGCCGCCTCGCTCTGGGCAATCTCGTTTTCGTGGTGCGGGAACTCCAGGTCGCTGCCGCCACCGTGAATGTCGAAACTCTCGCCCAGGCAGCAGGTGGACATCACCGAGCACTCGATGTGCCAGCCCGGGCGACCCGGGCCCCATGGCGATTCCCAGCTCGGCTCGCCCGGCTTGACGCCCTTCCACAGTACGAAGTCGAGCGGGTCCTGCTTGGCTTCGTCGACCTCGATGCGTGCACCGATACGCAGGTCTTCGATCTTCTTGCGCGACAGCTTGCCGTAACCGACGAACTTGCCGACGCGGTAGTACACGTCGCCATTGCCTGGCGCGTAGGCGTACCCCTTGTCGATCAGGGTCTGGATCATCGCGTGCATGCCGGCGATATGGTCGGTGGCACGCGGTTCCTGGTCTGGCGGCAGGATGTTCAGGCGGCGTTCGTCTTCGTGCATCGCGTCGATCATGCGAGCAGTCAGGGCGTCGAAACTTTCGCCGTTCTCGTTGGCCCGGTTGATGATCTTGTCATCGATGTCGGTGATGTTGCGCACGTAGGTGAGCTCATAGCCACTCTTGCGCAGCCAGCGGGTGACCAGGTCGAAGGCCACCATGCTGCGGCCATGGCCCAGGTGGCAGTAGTCGTACACGGTCATGCCGCACACGTACATGCGCACCTTGTTGCCATCCAGCGGCTTGAAGACTTCCTTGGTTTTGCTCAGGGTGTTGTAGATGGTAAGCACGGCGGTTCCTCAGCTGCCCCAGGAGTCACGCAGGGTGACAGTGCGGTTGAACACCGGGCGACCCGGCTGGCTGTCTTTCAGGTCGGCGCAGAAGTAGCCTTCGCGCTCGAACTGGAAGCGGTCCTCGGGCTGCGCCTGGGCCAGCGACGGCTCGGCACGGCAACCGCTGAGCACTTGCAGCGAAGCAGGGTTGATGTTGTCCAGGAAGCTGCCGCCCTCCTCGGTCTTTTCCGGGTTCGGCGAGCGGAACAGGCGGTCGTACAGGCGCACTTCGCACTCGACGCTGCCCTCGGCCGGCACCCAGTGGATCACGCCCTTGACCTTGCGGCCTTCAGGGTTCTTGCCCAGGGTGTCCGGGTCGTACGAGCAACGCAGTTCGACGATATTGCCATCGGCGTCCTTGATCGCTTCGTCGGCACGAATCACGTAGCTGCCCCGCAGGCGCACTTCACCGGCCGGTTCCAGACGCTTGTAGCCCTTCGGCGGTTCTTCCATGAAGTCGTCGCGGTCGATGTACAGCTCGCGGGAGAATGGCAGTACACGCACGCCCATGTCTTCCTTCGGGTGACGTGGCAGCTCAAGCTGCTCGACCTGGCCTTCCGGGTAGTTGGTAATGACCACTTTCAGCGGGCGCAGCACGCACATGGCGCGTGGCGCGGTGCGGTCCAGATCGTCACGGATGCTGAACTCGAGCATCGACATGTCGACCACACCGTCGGAACGGTTGGTACCGATCATTTCGCAGAAGTTGCGGATCGAAGCCGGCGTGTAGCCACGGCGACGGAAGCCGGACAAGGTCGACATGCGTGGGTCGTCCCAGGCGTCGACGTGCTTCTCGTCCACAAGCTGCTTGAGTTTGCGCTTGGAGGTGATGGTGTAGTTCAGGTTCAGGCGGCTGAACTCGTACTGGCGCGGGTGTGCCGGCACCGGCAGGTTGTCGAGGAACCAGTCGTACAGCGGACGATGCCCTTCGAACTCCAGGGTGCAGATCGAGTGGGTAATGCCTTCGATGGCGTCCGACTGGCCGTGGGTGAAGTCGTAGTTGGGGTAGATGCACCACTTGTCGCCAGTCTGGTGGTGGTGGGCATGGCGAATGCGGTACAGGATAGGGTCGCGCAGGTTCATGTTTGGCGAGGCCATGTCGATCTTGGCCCGCAGCACGCGCTCGCCGTCCTTGAACTCGCCGGCCTTCATGCGGGCGAACAGGTCGAGGTTTTCTTCCACGCTGCGCTCGCGGAACGGGCTGTTCTTGCCCGGCTCCTTGAGGTTGCCGCGGTATTCCTTGGCTTGCTCAGGGGTGAGGTCGCAGACATAGGCCTTGCCACGCTTGATCAACTCGACCGCCCAGTCGTGCAACTGGTCGAAGTAGTCGGAGGCATAGCGCACGTCGCCGCCCCACTCGAAGCCCAGCCATTTGACATCGCTCTGGATGGCGTCGATGTACTCCTGGTCTTCCTTGGCCGGGTTGGTATCGTCGAAACGCAGGTGGCAGACGCCGCCGAACTCCTTGGCCAGGCCGAAGTTGACGCAGATCGACTTGGCGTGGCCGATGTGCAGGTAACCATTGGGCTCCGGCGGGAAACGGGTGACGATGCTGCTGTGCTTGCCCGAGTCCAGGTCGGCCTGGATGATCGGCCGCAGGAAGTTCGCAGGGACAGCGGGGGCGCCTTTGGCAGCGGCGTTGGGCGCGTTGTCGGCAGTGGGCTTGCTCATAGGATCCTTGAATGCGTGTGTCCAGCCTGGGTAGGCCGATTGAATCAAAGGGCCTATCATAGCCGAAGCAGTCAAGCTGCTGACAGCCGCGCCCGGACAAACTGATGTGATTTATCACGGCTTTTTGCCGCAGCCTGGCAAAATGGCCAGTGCGCGCCATGTGTCGCGATCGCCTGATCCTGCGTCTGGTGATAACCCGCGCCCTGCGCACCCTATTTCTGATTGCCTTGAAAGAGCGAGTTTCAGCATGTCCAAAGTCAAACTGACCACCAACCACGGCGACATCGTCCTGCAACTGGACGCCGAGAAAGCGCCGCTGACTACCGAAAACTTCGTTCAGTATGTCAAGGACGGCCACTACAATGGCACCGTATTCCACCGTGTGATCAAAGGCTTCATGATTCAGGGCGGCGGCTTCGAAGCCGGCATGAACCAGAAGAAAACCCGCGCCAGCATCCAGAACGAAGCCGACAACGGCCTGAAGAACAAGAAGTACAGCATCGCCATGGCCCGCACCATGGAGCCGCACTCTGCCTCGGCGCAGTTCTTCATCAACGCCTCCGACAACGACTTCCTCAACCACAGCGGCAAGAACGTGCAAGGCTGGGGCTATGCCGTATTCGGCGAAGTGATCGAAGGCCGTGAAGTGGTCGACGCCATCGAAAAGGTCGCCACCGGTTCCAAAGCTGGCCACCAGGACGTACCGGCAGACGACGTGATCATCGAGAAAGCCGAGATCATTGAGTGATTCTGCTGATCTCTGATCTGCACCTGCAAGAAGAACGCCCGGATATCTCCCGGGCGTTTCTTGATCTGCTCGATGGCCGCGCCCGCCACGCCAAGGCCCTGTACATCCTTGGTGACTTCTTCGAAGCGTGGATTGGCGACGATGCCATGACGCCCTTCCAGCAGTCGATCTGCCAGGCCATGCGCCGGCTGAGCGACAGTGGCACGGCCATCTACCTGATGCATGGCAACCGTGACTTCCTGATTGGCCAGGCCTTTTGCGAAGCTGCGGGCTGCACGCTGTTGAACGACCCCAGCGTGATCGAGCTGGGTGGTGAGCAGGTGCTGCTGATGCACGGCGACACCCTGTGCACCCGCGACCTGGGCTACATGAAGATGCGCCGCCTGCTGCGCAATCCGCTGAGCTTGTGGATCCTGCGCCACCTGCCGCTGTCGGCCCGCTACAAGCTGGCACGCAAGCTGCGCAGCGAAAGCCGCACGCAAGTGCGGATGAAGTCCACCGAAATCGTCGACGTCACGCCAGAAGAAGTCCCCAAGGTGATGGCGGCGCATGGCGTGCGCACCTTGGTGCACGGCCATACCCATCGGCCAGCGATTCACAAGCTGATGGTCGACGGCCAGCCGGCCCGGCGCATCGTGCTGGGCGACTGGGACCGCCGCGGTTGGGCCTTGCAGGTTGACGAACAGGGCTTCCAGCTGGCTCCGTTCGAGTTTTCCTGACATTACAGGGGCTTGCGGGCAAGCCCGCAGGCCCCTGTAGGAGCGGGTTTACCCGCGAATGGGCCGGCGCAGGCTGACGCCTCAGGGCTGGCTGACTACCGCCCCTTTGTCCCGCTCACTGATCACCACTTCCCGATACTCCGGGTCTGCCTTGATCTGCGCCTCGGTAAACGGAATCACCGCCAATTGCTTGGCCGCAAATGCCTTGGTCTGGTCACTGGCATGCGCCGAAGCCTTCTCACTCGACTGGGAAAACGCCAGCAGGCCACGGGCTTCTGGCCCCCTGTCGGTAAAGCTGACCAGTTGCAGGTAGCTGGTGCCACTCACCACCAGCCGCTTGCCCTGCCCGTGCGGCACGCTGTAGATCGCGTTGTACACCCCTAGCGCCTGCGGGCCGCCCGGTACCGGCGTGCCATCAAGGGATTGTTGCACCTGCCCCCAACGGGCATTCCGGGCAACGCCACTTTCACTGACCTGCTTGAGCGACACCAGTGCTGCCTGATGTACCCGCTTGCTCACCGCCGCCTGCTCGACAGCCAGGCCGCGTGGGGTGTGTTGCGGGTCGGCCGGGTTGAATGCCACTCGCCAGCTTTCCGGGTCCTCAGCCAGCGTATTGAAGAGGTTCTGGAAGTGCACGAGGCCCATACCACTGTCGAGGTCGGCCTTGCCGTTCCAGGCGGCCAGGCTGCTGCACACTGGCTGCACCTCTGCACTGGCACCCTTGCACCATTGCAGCAGGTCTGGCAACACCAGGCTGGCCAGGTACACCTCGTCATCGGTGACCATGCGCTGCAATTCATCTACCCCTAGCCGGGCTTTGCCTTGCAGGCGCTGCAGGGCAAAGCGACCACGCATGCCCAGCGGCTGGTCACTGCGGCTGACCAGTGGCGAATAGCCAGTCAGCGGCTGCGCCGGGTTGGCCATCCAGGCCGGGTCGTTGGAGTTCTGCACGAAGTCGTCTCGCTCCAGGCTTGGCAGCAGCCGCGCCGGGAAGATGCCCGGTTGCGCCGCCTGCGCGTCAACTTTCCACTGGCATGCACTGCGCGAGCCATCCAGCACCACCAGGCGTCCTTGCGCCTGTGGGTTACTGCAGGCATCCAGCAGTTGCTGGTCGACATAGGGCACGACCGACTGGTTCAGGTACAAAGCCCGCCCCCCTTCGTCCACGGCCAGCGTGTTGACCCACGGGATACCCTGCAACTGTTCGACCGAACCCTTCAATGCCGCCAGGCTGTCGGCACGGTTGATCTGGTACCACTGCTGCAACACCCGTGTGTTTTCAAGGTTGGCGTCTCGCAAGCTGTAAGCCGCCTGCGCATTCCAGTCCAGGTGACCTGGCCATTGCACCACAGGGCCGAACTGCGAACTGTAGATCTGCCGCTCAATCTGGCTCAGGCTGCCATCCGCGGCCTTGGCCATAACACGGATGGTTTGCCGGGCCATCGGCAGCGACTTGCCATCGAGCACATAGCGGGTCGGGTCTTTGGGGTCGAGTTGCAGGCGGTAGAGTGTGAAGTGCTTGGAGGTGTCCACGGTGTGCGTCCACGCCAGGTGCTTGTTGAAACCGATGTTGACGACCGGCAGGCCTGGTAGCGCCGCGCCCATCACATCGAGCTGGCCAGGAATGGTCAGTTGCATCTGGTAGAAGCGCATGCCGCCCATCCACGGGAAGTGCGGGTTGGCCAGCAACAGGCCGCGGCCATTGGCTGAACGCTGTGCGCCTACTGCCACTGCATTGCTGCCGCGCTCTGCGGCGAACCGCGCCTGACGCGCCAAAGCGGCGGCAAAGCCCGCTGACGATTGCTGGCTGGTCAGCGTTGGCGGTTGCGCCCCCGCCAACGCCTCGACGAACTGCCCGACACCGCCCTCGGCCAGTAAACGGCGGGTCAGTTTGACCAGATCCTGGCTGCTGATGGGCCGCACCCACTCACCATCGCCACACTCGGCGGGCAGCCCTTGACGACGGCGTTCGGCCAACGCCCGGTTGTAGCCGCTGGCATAACCCGCCAGCAACGCCTGCACCGGCGCGGGTTGCGCCTGCAGGAAGGCATCGACCGCCGCTGGGCTATTGAGCCAGGTGAAGAACAGGTCGCTGGTCAGGTTGTCACGCTGCTCCAGGGTCTTGCCCTTGGCGCCGAAATAGCGTGAGCGCTCGCCGCTTACGGTCAGCACTTCATTGGCGAGCAGGCACAGGTTGTCCTGGGCGTAGGCATAGCCGACGCCATAGCCCAGGCCACGCTCATCCTTGGCCACGATATGCGGTACGCCGTAACGGGTGTAACGGATCTGGGCACTGGCGTCGGCTGGCGCGGGCTGCGCCTGCACACCGACGCTGAAGGCCACCAGGGCAGCGGCCAGGCCGGCGCAAGTCATGGGACGGCAAAATGGAAACACGGGCACTCCTCGGGTTCGGGGGTCATCCCGATCAGACGAATGGCCAGATGAATATTTTACGTATTACAAGGCGATGGAACGTCTTGATGAGAAACAGGCATTTTTTTCACGAATGGGTTGCAGTTTTTGCGTTCTCATTCGTCCTAGTAAGTGAGCCACCCACATTTCGGGTTCGTCCACGAAAAGGAGCATTCGCATGCACAACCCGCAAACCTCGATCCAGGCCGGGCGCGCGCCAGGCAAAGCGTCCAAGGGACAGGACGTATTTGCTGAAGAACGAATCGGCAACGAACAGATCCGCGAGCTGTTACGCACCTTCGGCCTGCGCACCAGCCTGATCCGCCTCAAGGTTATCGACGCCTTGCACGCCGCCGACCGCAATGGCCGCAGTATTGGCGTGCGCGGGGTGCACGCACAACTGGAACAACTGGATATCCCGCTGTCGTTCCTCAGTGTGCGCGAAGTGCTCAAGCGCCTGTGCACCGAAGGCGTCATACAACTGGGTAGCGACAAATGTTACAGGCTCAACCCCCAGGCACGCGCCGTACTGGAGCAAACACCCTCGCGCTGAGCGCATGGCCGGCCATGCCTGGCCGGCCCGCGCAGATCAGGGCTTGACCTTGCGCCGCAGAATGCCGTTGATCACCACGACCACCACGGCAATGGCGATGGCCAGCATCTGGAAGGTCTGCTCACTGATCGTGCCCTGCTTCTGCAGGTGGGACAGGCCCAGCATCAGGCCCAGTACCACCAGGATGATCAGAAGTGAATATTTGAGGCGCTGCACATGTGTCATCGAATGTTCCTTGCAACATCAGGGGCAAATGGCTCGCAACGAGCCGCGGCAATGATACAACGGTCACCGCCCCCGGCGCTGGATTTCCTGCTGGGTGGGGTGACGTCAGCCTGAAAGCATGGGGCTCCCTAGCACCCACGCCGGAGGCACCATGTACAAACCCCTGTTGTTCGCATCGCTGTTACTGACCCCGCTCTCCCTTCATGCACTGGACACCCAGCAGACGCCGGCCGAACACCTGCTCGAACTGGGCCGCGAGTTGGCCACCCATGCCGGTGCCAGCCAATGGCAACAACTGTGGCAACGCGTACGCCAGGCCGGCTACCTGCAGCCCGATGCTGCACCGGTACATTTCAGCGTGCCCACTACCCGCTTGCCCGACCTGGCCCGACTGACACTGGCACAGGCCGACCAGGCACAGCCACTGCGTCAGACCCAGGTACTTTACCGCCGCCACTTTGCCGACCAGGTCATCGGCCAGCGCAACGGCCAGCCATTGCACGCGCTGTGCCTGCTGGTCGATTGGCGCACGCTGCCGACGGGCATGCGCGCCACCCCTCAAGCCTATCTGGGTAGCGCCAGCTTGCTGAGCAGCTACCCGTGCGATTGAGGGGTGCCGCACCCACTGCGCGTCATTGCGAGTGACCCGACAGGAAACCAGGCGGCACAGACAGATGTCGACGCCATTTCCTACAGCGCCAGATATCGCTGCCTGCAAATCCTGTTCACCGAAACTACAACCCCCAACCCCTATGCCGCCTAGCGACGCGCCTCGGCTGTCGCACAGAATTTGCTCACACCTTCGACATAACGCCGCGGGTGATCGGGTCGCACATCCCATCTACCCCGAAGGAGCGCCATATGCAAAAGCCAGATTTGAGCCAGATTGATATCAGCCAACTGCCCCACTCGCTGCAGGCCCTGATCGACTGTATCGGCATCGAAAACGCCTACCAACTGACCTGCGCCTATGGCGGCAGGCCCAAGTACATCCCCAAGCACCGCGAGCGCACCAAGCTCGCTGACGTGCTGCCGGCCGAAGCGCTCGACGCACTGATCAAGCGCTTTGCCGGGGTCGCCCTGGAGATCCCCAAGGCTGACCACTTTCTGCGTCAGCTGCGCAACCAGCAGATCCAGAAGGAGAGCGCCAACGGTTTGTCCCGCAGCCTGCTGGCCAATAAGTACGGCCTAAGCCTGCGGCAGATCGGCAACATCCGGCGCCAGGAGCTTTGCACGCGCTGACGCCTGAACACCTTGGCTGCTATTTGCGGCTGACTTACCCCACTAGAGTGAGCTTCTCGATATGTCGTTAGATAACAGCCTTATAGGCTCCGTGATCAATGCCCTGCCGATGGACCGCATGATCGCCGGTCCCTTGCAGGCCATGGTCCAGGCGCAGGTAACCGCCAGCAAATCGTACGCCGACTTCCTGATGCAGGTATGCGTTCAGGATGGCAAGGCCGTCGCCATCCAGTTCGACTACGACGAAACCATCGTCGACGAACAGGGCGAATACAAAGGCGTGGTCAGCAAGACCATGAAAGTGCCGCTGATGGCGGCCATTACCCACCCAAACATCTCCATCGAAGAGGGTAATGTAGAGTTCGAGCTGGTGATCAACCAGATGTCGGAAGATGTTTCCAGCAAGGACATGAATGCAGAAGCTACCGGCTCATTGGGATGGGGGCCGTTCAGGCTGAACGTGAAAGGCAGCGTGAGCCACAAATCCACGCAAACTCGCAAAACAGATACCCGCGCCCGCTATGCCTTCAACACGACCCTGAAACGTCAGGAACCGCCCGAAGCGATGATGAGGGTAATCGAATTCCTCACTGACGCCGCAACCAAGCCAACCGTTGTCCGAACCGCCGAACTGGAATGCCCGGACGAAATCTCCCAGGCGGATACCTTGAAACGGCCTGCGCCTGCAATCCTGCCGACCCCATAAACCGCTGGCGCTTGACCCGATTGCCCCTCCTGCCGGTTTTGGGAGGGGCACACCCTGGCCTGAGGAGTCGAATCGTTGCAAAAGCCCCCCGCCCCCATGACCTCCATTGACCTGCGTGAAATTACCCGTGGCCTGCAAGAAGCCGCCAGTGCCACCAATAGCCTGATTGCCCAGCAGTACATCAACCTGTTTGACCAGTTTTTCGAATGCGACACTGAAGCACTGGGCGCCCCCATGAAAGCCAAGATGGTCGAGGTGGCCATGGATGGGCAGCACATCATGCGCGTCCCCTTGTTTGCGCTGGTGTCACCGAAAGGCCTGGCCCTGGAGCGCATGCAGGTCGACCTGTCGGTAAGGGTCAAAGGCACCGAAGCGCAGCAGGCACTGCTGACCGCAAGCGAGAGCAAGACCGCAAGCTTCAAGGTCACCATTGGCGGCCAAGGCCGTCAGGGCGAAAACCGAGACCCGGACGAAGTGCAGATCCGCATGCAGTTCCAGGCAAGCGAACCGCCAGAGGCTCTGAACCGGTTGATCGAGGAATACACCAACCTGATCGTCCCGGTACGCGCCACCACTCCACCACCCTCACCCGACACCAACGAGTTCATCGAGGCGGCCACCGTCCGTTGATGGCCGCCACGCTGCGGGCTTAGAAGTCGCGTTTGTAAAAGATGTCCAGTGAGCTTGCCAGCCCACTGGCGGCCTCGAGGTAGACCTTCTTGCTTAGCTTGTAGCGCAACGCGATCGTGTTGGCCGGCTCGAACACCCCCACCCCGTAACGAAGGCTCAGCTTCTCGGTGATGTTACCGCTGGCGACCACGCTGGTGCTGTTGCCGGAACCTTCGGTATCCAGTTGAAAGTCGTCAATTCCCAGGCTCGACGCCAGGCTGCCGGTGATGCCGGCGCTCCCGGCAAGGCCCAGGCCCAGCGCTGCCTCGGCGAGCATGTTGTTATCTTCACCGGTATTGCCCAATGGCCGCCCCAATACCAGGTACGAAAGCGCCTGCTCCTGGCTCATGGCTGGCTCCGAGAACACTTTGGTCGTCGGCTGTTCGGCGCTGCCACTCAGGCGGATACCGGCTATCACATCGTCAACCTTGCGGATCGCTTCGATGTCCAGGTACGGCTGGTCGATCGGTCCGGCGAACAGCAGTCGCGCCCGCCGTATGGTGAGGCGCTGGCCGTAGGCACGGTAGCGGCCGTCCGCCAGGCTCAGTTCACCACGGGTATCGAGGTTATCGCCGATGTGCACATGGCCAAGCAGGTTGGCAGTAAGCCCGAAGCCGCTGAATGACAGCTTGTCGCGGCCCACTTCGACATCGATGTCCATGGCCATTGCCATGGGTGGTTTGCCTTCCTCGGTCTGGTGACCGACGATTACCGTGTCATCCGACACCTTGACCGTGGACGGCGGCAGCTCACGTACAGTGATCTTGCCCTTGGGCACCTGCACCTTGCCGGTCACCGCCAGCTTGTCATCGATCAGGCGCAAGGTCAGGTCCGGGGCAACTTCCAGTGTGGCGTAGGGCTCGACCGCGACCGGCAGTTGTTGACCTTGCAGACGCACGTCCATGCCCAGTGCCTGCCCCCAGGTGAGGTTGCCGCTCAACTGGCCACGTCCCGCCTCGCCACTGCGCCAATTGCCGTTGAGCTGCACCTGCTCGCCGGCAATCAGCGCCTGCAATGACAGGTCCTGAAGGCTGGCCGGCAGCTCGGCACCACTGACTTCGCCACCGCTGAGCATCAGGTTGCCGTTGACCTGTGGTGCCAGCAAGGTGCCTGAAAGCCGACCACTGCCATTGAGCTGCCCGGCCAGGCGTTCGACCATGGGCACGAACGGACGGGCCACCGACAAGTCCAGCCCGGCCAGGCGGAAATCACCCGACAACGGTTTGTTCTTGCCCAGCGGATCGAGCCGGGCGTTGACGCTCAGCTCACCCAGGCGCTCACCGCGAAACGCCAGGCGCGTATCGATGCGCCGCGGTGCCAGCGTGCTGTCCAGGCGCAGGGCCTGATAAGGGAAATCGATCCAGCGGCCTTTGTCGCGCACGCGCAGGGTGCCGCCACTGGCATCGACAACGACAGTGCCCTTGGGGCCGCTGGCCGGGATGTCCAGGTTGATATCGGCATTGAGCAGGCCTTGCCAGGCAAAGTCCTTCGGCAGCCACTGGGCCAGGCTGCCCAGCGGGAACTGCTTGAGGTGGTAGCGCAGGCGCGGTTCGGGGGCGAGCCGCTGATCATCGCCACACAGGCTTGCCTGGCCGGAGCGCCAGCAGTGGGCCCCGAAGTCGAGCTGGCCGCTGGCCAGCCGCTGCAGACGTGCAGGCGCCTGCAACTGCCAGTCCTGGCCGCCGGCCTGGATTCGGCCCGTGGCCAGGCGCCCGCGCCAGTCACCTTTGTTCAACTGGCCATCCAAACCAAGGTCGAGCTTAAGCTGCGGGCCGTCCAGCGCCAGGGTCAAGGCCTGCTGGCGAATGTCGCCTTTGCCGTTGGCCTGCAACGTGCCCAAGGCTGTGTCACCCAGGTGGATACCGGTTGCCTTGAGCTCGAGTACACCGCGCTGGGCGCTGTCCAGGCGCGCATCCAGGTCCAACTGCTGCAGACGGTTTTCGGCCTGGGCCAAGCGCTGGCCCTGCAGGCTCAGCGTACCTTGCGGGGCCTGCAAGGTGCCGGCGACATCCAGCCGACCCTTGACCCGGCCTTGCAACCTTGGCCACAGCTGGCCCAGGCGCGGCAGGTCGAGGTCGATTCGCCCCGCCAGGCGCTGTTGCAGGCTGCCACTGCCGTTGATGCGGTTGTCACCCAGCTGGATAGCCAGTGCGCCCAGGGTCCAGCTCTGCCCTGCCCCTTGGGCCTCGGCCTTGAGCATGGCTGGCTGGCCACGCAGGCGGCCTTTGAGGTCAAGCTGGGCATCGAGGGTAAGCGCATCGCCTTTCAGTTCGCCTTTGCTGCGCAGTGGCCCCGCCAAGGTACCGGGCAGTTCGGCCAGCCAATAGGCCGGGTCGAGCGCGGACAGCTGCAGGTCGACCTCCCAGGCCAGGGTGTCGGCAAAACGTAAGGCGACACTCCCGGCTGCCTTGCCCTGGCCGGCGGTCAGCGCCAACTGTGGCAGTTTCACCTGGGTGAGGTCACCTTCGAACGGGCTGGTTATGCTGAATGCTCCCGCCGGGCCATCCAGGTCACCCATGAAGGTGCCCTGGTAATTGCCATCGCGATAATGCACTTGGGTATTGAAGCGCTTGAGCGTGACCTCGGGGGGTGTTTCCAGTGGATACAGGCGCAACCACGGGAAGTCCTGCCAGTCCAGCTGCGCATCGGCGCTCAGGCCTTGCTGCCAGTCAGCCGTGGCTTGCAGCTTGACCCGTTGGCTGTCGCTGGCGGTCAGGTCGAGGGCATCGAGCCTGGCCCCTTTACTGTCGACCAGTCCGGACAGGACCAAGGCGATCGGTGACTGCTCGGCCGGCAGGCTGGCCCTGCCAGACAGTTGATAGCCATCGAGCAGATCGCCCTTGGCATCGAGCTCGAGCGCGTTCAATTGCAAGGTGTCAGGCAACGCACCAGCCGGTTTGAACGCCTCGGAGCGGATGCTCAAGGTCGCCGGCAGGTGCTCGGCCAATGCCTGCAACTGCCCACTCAATGTGGCATCGAGGTAACCACTGCTGATGCCGGCGAGTTCCAACGTCTTCTGCAATTGGCCATTGGCCGTCAGCGCCAGTTGCCAGGGTTTTTCGTCTACCGCAGGCAACTGCAACTGCGCCTGCAATTGCACCGGCCAGTCGCCTTCGGGTTGCAGGTCACCCTGCAGGCTCAATTGCAGGTCGTCGCGCAGCAGCCGCAGGCTGTCGATGCGTATCCCGCTGTGGGTCCAGTGCGCAGCCAGTTGCAAGTCGCCAAGCAGGTCACTGCCATCCAGGCGCAACTGCCCGACCTTGACCTCGCCCAGTTCGATGGCCAGCGGCAACCGCAGCGTCGGCAATTGCAGCGGGCCGCTCTCGGCCGGTTCGGTGCTTGGCGCAAAGGCCATGTCAATGCGGTCTGCCTGCAACCGGTCAATGCACAAGGTAGCGCGCAGCAAACAAGCCGGCGACCAGGCCAGCAACGGCGCTTGTAACTCTACCTTGCTGCCGGCGTCGGCCCAGCTCAGCCGGCTGGCCTGCCAACTGCCCGCCAGGCGCCCCTGGAAGTCGGCCACTTCAAGCCCAGGCACCTTGCCCAGTACCCAGCGGCTGCCGGCCTGGGTACCCAGCAGCAAGCCGAGCACCAGGGCCACGCTCGCGACGCCCCCAAGCAGGCCCAGTGAAATATGTTTGATCACGCGTTTCACAGCTCGGGCCCCATGGAAAAGTGCAGGCGAATGCCCCCTTCGTCATCCAGCGCCTTGGCCAGGTCCAGGCGCAGCGGCCCGACCGGCGATACCCAGCGCACACCAAAGCCGACACCGGTCTTGAGGCTGGGCAGCTCCAGGTCGTTGAACGAGTTGCCTTGGTCGACGAATGTCGCGACCCGCCATTTTTCGGTCAGCGAATACTGGTACTCGACACTGCCTGCCACCAGGTAGCGCCCACCAATACGGTCACCGTCGCTGTTCTTCGGCGACAGGGTCTGGTAGTCATAACCGCGCACACTCTGGTCGCCACCCGCGAAGAAACGCAGCGACGGCGGAATGTTGTTCTTGAAGCCATTGGTCGCACTGCCGCCAAACTGTACGCGCCCGAGAAAGCGGTGGTTGTGGCCGAGTGTGGTCAGGCCTTTGAGCAATACGTTGCCGTGCAGCAGGTTGGTGTCGGACACCAGCCCTTCCTTGGCACCTTGAACATCGAACTGCAGGCGATAGCCGTTGTGCGGATCGATACGGTTGTCACTGCGCAGGAAGGAAAAGCTGACGCCCGGCATCAGCAGGTTGCTCAAACCGGAGTCGTCACCCAGGCGATATTCTTCGCGTTGGTACTTGAGCGAAATCACCCGCTGCCAGCCACTGGGCAGCTTGCTGTGCCACTCGGGGCCGACCGTCAACAGCTTGCTGAGCGAGTCGGTGCCGGCAAGCTCCTCATTCTGGTAGCCACCGGCAAAGCGCAGCTTGTCGGTCAGCGGCGGGTCGAGCGGAATGTCGTACCACAGGCCGACGTTCTGGCGCGGTGCCGACAGTTCGGTTTCCCAGCCATAGCTGTGGCCTTGCGGGTTGACCCAGTGGCGGGTCCAGTTGGCCTTGCCACGCGGCCCGACGTCGGTCGAGAAGCCTAGGCCAAGGCCCATGGTGCGTGGTTTACGGGTTTCCAGGTGAACATCCACCGGGATGTCTTCGCCCACAGCAGCAGTGGGCGCCGCATCCACGCGCACGCCTTCGAAATAGCCGCTCGATTGCAGGTCGTTGTTCAGTTCTGCGATCAGTTCCGAGTCGTAAGGGGTGCCCGGCTGGAACGAAACCATGCGCTGCAGCAGGTCCTCGTCCAGCGGCGTGTCGCCACCGAACGTGACGGCGCCCAGGCGATAACGTGGGCCACTCTGATAGACCAGGTCGATATCAGCCACACCGGCTTGCGGGTCGACGGCCAGGCGCTGGCTACTGAAGCGCCCACTGAAGAAGCCATAGCGCGACGCCTGGTTCTGGATCAACCGCTTGGCATCCTCGTAATGGCCGTGATTGAGCTGTTCACCCGCACGCAGCGCCTTGCTGTCAGGCACACGGAAGGCTTTCATTTCGCTGGCCGGGCCCTCGATGCGCACGGTCACGTTACGCAGGCGAATCGGTTCGCCCGGGTTGATGCTGATGATCAGTTGTGGGGGATGGTCTGCGTCGCTGGCGGGCTTGACCTCGGTATCGATCTGCGCCTGATAGTAGCCAAGTGCCTGCGCCGCTTTGCGCGCCTGCTCCTCTGCCCCGCGACTGAAGCGCAAAAGTGCTTCTTCGTCGCGGTCACCCAATGTGCCTATATAGCCTTCGACATTGGCCTTGAGCGCCTTGTTGGCCGGCTTCACCTTCACCAACAACTCGCTCTGGCCCCATGCTGCGAAACTGGCGACCCAGAAAACCAGGCCCCAGGTCAATCTTCCTGAATACGTCATGCGGCGCATGCTACCAGAGCCGGGCGCTCAAGGGAGCCGCCTGGCGGCCTGTTCAGGCAAAAGCGGGTTTTGAAGAGACTGGATTAGGATGAAAGAACACCCTCTCTCGGATCGGTCCTACAGCTACTTCGCCAATTTCCTCATAACCCTGACGCTGGTAAAAAGCCAGGTAGTGCTCGTTACCAGTGTCCAGCACCACCCCTTGGGTGCCTGGGTCTTCCGCGCACCAGTCGTGCACGGCTTGTAACAATTGCTCGCCGTAGTGCTTGCCCTGAAACTGCGGATGCACCCCCAGCAAAGGCAGCACATGCACCTGGTCAGTGGGCAGACAGCTGGCCAACGCAGCCTGGTAGTCCATGTAGCGCCGCGTACAGCGCAGGCCGGTCCCCAGCATCATGCGCAGGCGCCAGGCCCAGCTGTCAGCCACGCCCAGCCGGCGCAGCGGCGGCACGATCAGGGCCAGGGCAATCAGGCGGTCCTCGACCAACAGGCCGATGGCGGGCAGTTGCAGGTAGAAGTGCTGGCGCACCCATTCGCGCACCATCACCCGCAGGCGCCGCTCATACCCCGGGCGCTGGGCTTCGAAGATATAGGCGAAGGTGGGCTCGTGGCGGTAGGCGTTGTACAACAGCGAACGCGCCTCGCGGCTGTAACCATCATCGAGCAGGCAGACACGGGCCGGGGCGGGTGTGGTTTCGGGCATTACGGGCAGACCTCCTGGAATGGGCATACTGTGCCTTGGAGGTGCCCCTGCGCGCTTCGTTCACCCCCAACAGCACGTTAGCAGCAGGCTCGCCTGGCCGCCATGCTGGTGATGAAGGTCGATGTCGGCTAGCATCGCGCCTTTTACCGGGATTGTCTTTCCATGAAGATCGTCTGTTTCAACATCAACGGCCTGCGGGCCCGCCCGCATCAGCTGGCGGCGCTGATCGACAAGCACCAGCCGGACGTGATCGGCCTGCAGGAAACCAAGGTCAGCGACGATCAGTTCCCGCTGGCCGACGTACAGGCACTGGGTTACCACGTGCACTACCACGGCCAGAAGGGCCACTACGGCGTGGCCCTGCTGTCGCGCCAGGCGCCGCTGAGCCTGCACAAGGGCTTTGCCACCGACGAGGAGGATGCCCAGCGCCGCTTCATCTGGGGTACCTTCGCCGATGCCGACGGCAGCCCGATCACCATCATGAACGGCTATTTCCCCCAGGGCGAAAGCCGCGACCACCCCACCAAGTTCCCGGCCAAGCAGCGCTTCTACAGCGACCTGCAGGCACTGCTGGAAAGCCAGTTCCGCAACGACCATCCAGTGCTGGTGATGGGCGACATGAACATCTCGCCGCAAGACTGTGATATCGGCATCGGCCCTGAGAACGCCAAACGCTGGCTGAAGACCGGCAAGTGCAGCTTCCTGCCGGAAGAGCGTGAGTGGCTGGAACGCTTGAAAGGCTGGGGATTGGTAGACAGCTTCCGCCACCTGTACCCGGACGTGACCGACCGCTTCAGCTGGTTCGACTACCGCAGCCGCGGCTTCGAGGACGAGCCCAAGCGCGGCCTGCGCATCGACCTGATCATGGCCTCGCAACCGCTGGTGCCGCGCATCAAGGCAGCGGGGGTGGACTATGAACTGCGCGGGATGGAAAAGCCGTCGGACCATGCGCCGATCTGGCTGGAACTTAGCTGATTCTGGTGGTGGGCCCTCGTTGCACATCTTGGGCCCACACTTACAACCCCAGCCTCAACGCCTCCCCCACCCCCGCTCCACGCACATCGTCCGCTGCGCTGACCAAGGCAAAGTTATAAGCCCCATGCGACCAGTACCGCGCCTCCAACTGGCCATCGACCCGTTGCCCGTCCGGCATGCGCCGATAAAGGTCGCCCGGCGAGCGCAGGAACAGGCTGATGCGCTGGCCCTTGCCATCCTCGAACACCAACAGCGCCGCCGGCCCTTGCTCGTTGCTGAGCAAGCGCGCGCCCACTGGCTTGAAGCCGTAGCCGGCCAGGTCCGGTAACTGGCCCACCCGGCTGAAATGGCGCCCCAGCCAGTCGCGCAGCTGCCCAGAATCACTGGCCTGGATATCCAGTGCTTCACTGCTGGCGAACAAACGGTGTGCCTGAACAGCATCAGCCATGGGCAGGTCGGCTCGTGCAAGGGTTGCATCGCGCGCTTGCCAGCCGCCCAAGCCCCCCACACCCAACGCCAGCATCACCACCGCCGCCGCAGCCCAGCGTCGCTGCCGACGCTGGCGCAGTTGCCGACGCAACTGGCCAAGGTCCAACTGCGCCGCGCCGGGCAGTTCGCCCAATCCGGCCAGCGCTGCACGCAGCCGCCGGGCATCGGCGCGCCAGCCTTCCACCCGTGCCGCAGCTTGCGGGTTGGCCGCCAGCCAGGCCTGCACCTCGGCCCGGCGCACAGGTTCCAGGCGCTCATCGACGTAAGCGTGCAATTCATCATCGCTGGGGATCAGGCGCGTCATTTCAGTCTCCGCAAGGCCGGGGGCTGGGGGTTGCCCTCGGTCAGTTCGCGCAAGGCATTGCGCGCGCGCGAAAGGCGCGACATCACAGTGCCGATGGGGATGCCCAAAGCCTGGGCGGCCTCCTTGTAACTCAAGCCTTCGATGCTGACCAGCAGCAACAAGGCACGCTGCTCCGCCGACAGCCGGGCAAAGGCCTGCAGATCAGCCTGGGCCAGGACGATGGCTTCGATGTTGTCACCCGCCGGCTCTTCGTCGCGCTCGTTGCGGCCGAACCAGGACAGCCAGCGCGCATGCAAGCGCTCGCGGCGCTTACCGTCGAGGAACTGTCGATAAAGGATGGTGAACAGCCAGGCACGCAGAGCATCGGCGTCGCGCTGCTGGTCGCGGCGGCTCAGGGCCCGCTCGACCGTCGCCTGTACCAGGTCGTCGGCGCTGCCCGGCTCGCGGGTCAGCCACACGGCAAAGCGGCGCAGGCGGGCCAGCAGCTCGCGCCACTGGTGGTCGTCCAAATCGTGCATGGTCAGGTACCGGCCTCTGGGGTTGTCAGTGTAAAGGGCAGACGCCTGTGAACAAATTCTATTCCCGATGAGGGAATAACTTTTTCCCTGCCCCGTCGTACTGGCACCTTCACTGAACCGGACAATGACCATGAACACACCCTTGCACGGCCCGGCCAAAGCCTTGCGCCTGGCCGCCATTGGCGGCGTGATGCTGGCCGCAGGTGCCGGCTTTGCCTATGCCGCCGGCTGGCTCGGCGAACCCCGACTGACGCCACAGCGCATCATCGACACCTTCGAAGCCCAGGCCGGGCATTACCCCGGCTATCGCAAGAACCACGCCAAGGGCTTGTGCGTGAGCGGCTACTTCCAGGCCAGCGGGCAGGCCGCCAACCTGTCCACGGCGCGCGCCTTCAGCCAGCAACGGGTGCCGGTGGTGGGCCGTTTTGCCATCGGCGGTGCCAACCCGTTCGCCCCGGATACCGCTATACCCGTTCGCAGCCTGGCGATTCAGCTAAGCACCGACGACGGTCAGGTCTGGCGGACGGGCATGAACAACCCACCGGTGCTGGCAGTCAGCACGCCGCAAGCGTTCTACCAGCAAGTACTGGCGAGCACACCAGACCCGGCTACCGGCAAACCGGACCCTGGCAAGCTGCAGGCGTTCTTTGCCGCCCACCCGGAAAGCGCGGCGTTTCGCCAATGGGCGGCGGGCTACAAACCCAGCGACAGCTTCGCCAACACGCAATACCACAGTATCAATGCCTTCCGCCTGATCGACGCAGCTGGCGCGGCCCACCCGGTGCGTTGGCAGCTTGAGCCACAAACTGCATTTGCGGCATTGCCCACCCAGGTTGATGACAAGCAATTCCTGCAACACGACTTGCAGCAACGCCTTGCCCAAGGCCCGTTGCGCTGGAAGCTGCGTCTGGTGCTGGCCGAACCGGGCGACGCCGTGGACGACCCTGCCCGGCCGTGGCCCACCGAGCGGCGTAGCGTGGACGCCGGCACCCTGGTGCTGGAACAGGTAGACGCCCCCGAGCAAGGGGCCTGCCGCGACCTCAACTTCGACCCGCTGATCCTGCCGCGCGGTATAGAGGCATCGGCCGATCCGATCCTCGCCGCCCGCTCGGCCGCCTATTCGGAATCGTTCAACCGCCGTAGCCGCGAATCGCTCAGCACCGGAGCCAAGCCATGAAACCTGAAGCCTTCCACCCTTTTGCCCGTTTGCTGCATTGGCTGATGGCCGTGCTGATACTGGCCATGTTGTTCATCGGTGTGAGCATGGTCGCCGACCTGTCGCTACGCCACCCGGTGCTGATCAGCCTGCACAAGGCCACCGGCCTGGCCCTGCTGGTGCTGGTGGTGCTGCGCATTGCTGCGCGCCTGACCCTACCTCATCCGCCCCTGCCGAACGACCTGCCAAAACTGCAGCGCTGGACCGCCGGAGCCTCGCATCTGCTGCTCTATGGCCTGATGCTGGCCATGCCGCTGCTGGGCTGGGCCATGCTGTCGGCCGGCGATTACCCGCGCCCGCTCGGCTTGCCCGCCATTGCCCCCCACAACCTTCAACTGTATGCCGTGTTGCGCCAGGCCCATGGCTGGGCGGGCTACCTGCTGTTCGCCACGGTGCTGGTGCATGTGGGTGCAGCCTTGATGCACGCGTGGGTGCGCCGCGACGGTGTGTTGCGTAGCATGTGGCCTGGCCCCCTGCGCCGCAGTGATTGAGCTGCAGCAGCCCAGGGATTCGACACTCGATAATAGTTCTTAATAATATCGGCTTTTATTTGCCGCACTGCCCTGGACCGCTCATGAACGTCGCAAAGGATCCTGCAACCCTTCTGCCTGCCAGCACCCTGGACTTGCGCCCGCTGCTGCTGGCCAACATGGCCTGCACCATGTCGATGATGGCCTTCGTTGCCCTGATCGGCCCGATAGCCCGCCAGCTTGGCATGGCCACCTGGCAAGCCGGCGCCGCCATAACCGTGGCCGGCGTGGTCTGGGTGCTGCTGGCCCGGCCCTGGGGGCGCGCGGCAGACCGCCTGGGCCGTCGGCGCATCCTGCTGCTGGGCAGCGCCGGCTTTACCCTGGCTTACTGGCTGCTGTGCCTGTTCGTCGAAGGCGCACTGCGCTGGCTGCCGGGGGCAACCTTGGCGTTCATCGGCCTGATGATCGCGCGCGGTTGCATCGGCGCCTTCTATGCCGCCATCCCGGTAGGCTGCAATGCGCTGATCGCCGACCATGTCGAGCCGCAACGCCGAGCGCGGGCCATGGCCTCACTGGGGGCGGCCAACGCCGTCGGCCTGGTGGTCGGGCCAGCACTGGCCGCACTGCTGGCGCGTCACAGCCTGAGCCTGCCGTTCCATATCATGTCGCTGCTGCCGGCCACTGCCTTCCTCGTGCTGTTTTTTACCCTCAAACCACAGGCGCTGCCGCACAGCCACGCCCCCAGTCCGGTGCGGCTGAACGACCCGCGCCTGCGCCGGCCGCTGCTGGTGGCATTCAGCGCCATGCTCAGTGTGACCGTGTCGCAGATCATCGTCGGTTTCTTTGCCCTTGACCGCTTGCATCTGGGCCCTGCCGAAGCCGCCCAGGCGGCTGGCATCGCCCTGACCACCGTGGGTGTGGCACTGATGCTGGCACAGGTGATCCTGCGCCAACTGGAGTGGCCACCGCTGAAGATGATCCGGGTGGGTGCCACGGTATCGGCACTGGGCTTTGCCTGTGGCTCACTGGCCACCACGGCCCCCTGGCTGTGGGCTTGCTATTTTGTTGCGGCAGCGGGCATGGGCTTCGTGTTCCCGGCGTTTTCGGCACTGGCGGCCAATGCCATGCAGGCCTCCGAACAAGGCGCCACAGCCGGCTCCATTGGCGCCGCCCAAGGCATGGGCGCGGTGATCGGGCCGCTCGCCGGTACCTTGGTGTATGCCCTTGATCCACGCTTGCCATTCTTGGCCGTGGCCGTGCTGTTGCTGCTGGTCGGGCTGTGGCCAATGCCGCGTGAGCAGCGGGTTTGAGAAGCACAGCGCGCAAGGGCGCAGAGTGTGTTTTAATGCGCATCGCTCATTATTATTGACACCTCTGATTACAAGGCGGCTATGGACACGGGGACGCGACTCAAACTGGTGCGTGAACGCAACAACCTCTCCCAACGAGAATTGGCCCGCCGCAGCGGGCTGACCAATTCGACGATCTCGCAGATCGAGCAGAATCGCGTCAGCCCTTCGGTCAGCTCCCTGAAAAAACTGCTCGAGGGCATTCCCATGAGCCTGGCGGAGTTTTTCAGCTTCGACGAGCCGGTGCGTGAGGAACGCTACGTATTCCGTGGTGGCGAACAACCCGACCTGGGCCGCAATGGCCTGCGCATGCTGCTGGTCGGCGCCAGCGTCGAAGGCCGGCAAATGCGCATGCTGCGTGAGCTTTATGCACCCGGCGCCGACTCTGGCGAGCCCATCGTGCATGCTGAAGGCGAAGAATGCGGGCTGGTCACCCGTGGTACCGTCGAGCTGTGGGTCGACGGCCAGGTCAGCGTGCTCAACTCGGGCGACGGTTACTACATCCCCACCACCCTGCCGCACAGTTTCAAGAACATCGGCCCGGATGAGGCCGAGATCATCAGCGCCAACACGCCGGCGAATTTCTGATTTTGATCCACAGACGTTCACTGAGCGCCCGGGATATCTACCAGTGCCTGCGTAATGTGGCGCTTGGCGTGCATCACCTTGAGGTGGTTGCACGCCGCGAGGGCGGCTTGGTCGATGTCGGTATCCAGGGCTGGCAACTGACGTTGGCCCTGGATACTGAGGGCTTGGCGCATTGCGTTCATTGCCAAGCCCCCGGCGGCGAACAGGCCGGGCTCGAACACTGGCAGCGCTATGGCACCAACCCCACCGACCTGCTCAGCCTGTGGGAGCGCACTCAGCTGGAGAGGCTGTTGGCGCCCTGACGCAGCGCCTCCTCGACAAAGTCCAGGCGGTCCTGGCCGAAGAACATCCCATCACCGACAAAACAGGTGGGCGCGCCAAACACCCCGCGCGCCACAGCGGCCTCGGTCGCCTGCTTTAGCGCTGCTTTTACTTCGCTGTCAGCGGCCAGGGCATGAAAAACCTGCGGGTCGAAGCCTGCCTGCGCGAGTGTTTCATTCAGCACAGCGCTGTCGCTCAGGTTGCGGCGCTGTACCCACAGCCCGGTGAACAGCACCGTTAGCAATGCCTCGAACCGATCCGGTGAATACAACTGGGTACCCATCACGCCACGCATCAAAGTCAGGGTATTGACCGGGAAGCCCGGCGGCATCCCGAACGGTACTCCATAGCGTTCGGCAAAGCGGGCCAGGTCGGTGAACATGTAGCGCCCTTTGGCCGGGATCATGGCCGGCGAAGCATTGCCGGTAGCCTGGAAAACCCCGCCAAGCAGCATTGGCCGGTAGCGCAGCGCGGCCCCCTGGCGGGCGCACAGGTTCGGCAGTTGGGTCCAGGCCAGGTAGCTGGCCGGGCTGCCCAGGTCAAAAAAGAAATCGACAGACGTGTGCATGGTTACGGTCCTTGCGAGTTAACGGGGGTTTACCAGCGTTCCATCCAGGGGCGCAGGTCCAGCTCGAAAGTCCAGGCGTCGCGGGGCTGGGCGTGCAGGAACCAGTAACTGTCGGCAATGTGCGCCGGGTCAAGGATGCCATCCTGGTCCTTGAGGGCATAGCGCTCGGGGAAGCTGTCACGGATGAAGGCCGTGTCGATGGCACCGTCCACCACCACATGGGCGACATGGATGTTGCGTGGCCCCAACTCGCGCGCCATGCTCTGTGCCAAGGCACGCAAGCCATGCTTGGCCCCGGCGAAGGCGGCAAAACCGGCTGCGCCGCGGGTGCCGGCTGTAGCACCGGTGAACAGGAGGGTGCCACGCTCACGCTGAACCATGCGCCGGGCCACCGCCTGCGCGGTGAGGAAACCGGCAAAGCAGGCCATTTCCCAGATCTTGAAGTACTTGCGCGGGGTTTCCTCGAGGATGCTGCACGGTACATTCGCACCGATATTGAAGACAAATGCCTCAATCGGGCCTATATCACGCTCGATAGTCTCCACCAGCGCGGCCACCTCCTCTTCCTTGCGCGCATCAGAGCCAAAACCGTAGGCCCGGCCGCCAGCGGCCTGTATTTCCTCCAGCAGCGGCTGCAGTTTGTCGGCCTGGCGCCGGGTTACGCAGGCAATGTAACCCTCACGCGCAAAGCGCTTGGCGATTTCGCCCCCAGTGGCGTCGCCCGCCCCGATCACCAGCACGACTTTTTGTTGTTCTGACATGCCTGCCTCCATGGGTAAATGATCGTTTAGTAAACGAACGCTATGCTATGATCGCGGTCATCGTCAAGCCTGTCTGTCGAGGCATGTGAATGCGCTACTCCAACGAACACAAACAGCAAACCCGCGAACGGCTGCTGGCCAGCAGCGGCGCGCTGGCCAAGCGCGGGGGGTTTGCCAGTACCGGCGTGGCCGGGCTGATGAAAGCGATCGGCCTGACCGGCGGAGCCTTCTACAACCACTTCCCGTCCAAGGACGACCTGTTTACCGAGGTGGTACGCCAGGAACTGAGCAACAGCCCCCTGGTACGCCTGGCCTGCCAGGGCGCCAACCGCGAACGCCTTGGCCGCTGCCTGCAGCAGTACCTGAGCCTGGCCCACCTGCGCAATGCCGAAGGTGGATGCCCATTGCCGCCGTTGGGTGTGGAAATCGCCCGGGCCGACACGCCGGTGCGTGAAGTGGCGGAGCACTGGCTGGTAGAACTGCACCAGGCCTGGAGCACAACCCTGGAGGATGAGCAACTGGCCTGGGTGCTGATCAGCCAGTGCGTAGGGGCATTGCTGGTCGGGCGCATGCTGGCCAGTGAAAGCGTGCAAGCGCAGGTACTGGGCGCCAGCCGCCAGTTTGTTGAACAGGCCCTGCATGAGGCGGATTAGTGCGCTGCTGGGGTTGCTGCTGGCCCTGCCCGTGCATGCCGAACAGGCCTGCCCGCCTGGGCAGTATCAGGTGTGCCTGATGGGCTGTTTCTGCGCTCCGATCGACCCAGGCCAGGCCGGGCAGATCCTCAAGGATGTGGAGGTCATGGCCTCGTCCAGCCTGACCTACGCCTTGCGCCAGGCCCGTGACGAAGCCACGGCCAGCCGTGTGCAGCCGATTCCGTTGCATATTCGGGCGCAGCTTGAACCTTGGTATGACTTTGCCGTGCTCGACGCGGCGCGCTTTCGGGTGGGGGATGAGCAACAAATGAGCGCCGCCAACGCGCTATTGCAGAACCCCGATGTGAACGCCGTTACACTGATCGACACGATCATCTTCCGCCGGGCCGCCGATGCCGAGGACAACGTTGCCTTGTGGGCGCACGAGCTCAAGCATGTGCAGCAGTATCAGGAACTGGGCGTGGAGGAGTTTGCCCGACGCTATACGCGCAACTTCGACGACCTGGAGGGGCCTGCCTACAAGATCGAGGCCGAAGTCGGCAAGGCGCTGCGCGAGCGTCGTTCAGGCCAGGCCCGCTGATCGCTGCCATTGCGCTCCTGCATGGGAGCGCGAAGGCGTTCAGGACACCGCCGAGGCTTCCACCGCCTGGTCACGGCTGGCATAGCGCTGCGCCAGCACAGCACACACCATCAGCTGTATCTGGTGGAACAGCATTAGCGGCAGGATCATCGCGCCAATGCCACTGCCCACGAACAACACCTGGGCCATGGGCACCCCCGTGGCCAGGCTTTTCTTGGAGCCGGCAAACAGGATGGTGATGCGATCCTCAAGGTCGAAGCCCAGCGCCTTGCCAAGCATGCGTGTGCCAAACAGCACCACTGCCAGCAGAATTGCGCACACCACGAACAACCCCGCCAGGTGCTGCGGCGATACGGTGTGCCACAGCCCGGTAACCACGGCCTCACTGAAGGCGGTGTACACCACCAGCAGGATCGAACCCTGGTCCACCACCTTGAGCCAGCGCGCATTGCGCTTGACCCAGGCACCGATCCAGCGCCGCGCGATCTGCCCGGCAACGAACGGCACCAGCAGCTGCAAAGTGATCTTCAACACGGCATCCAGGCCGGACCCCGTATCACCACTGGCACCCAGCAACAACATCACCAGCAACGGTGTGAGGAAGATACCCAGCAGGCTGGAGGCCGCCGCGCTGCAGATGGCCGCTGGCACGTTGCCGCGGGCCAGCGAAGTAAAGGCAATGGCCGACTGCACGGTTGCAGGCAAGGCACACAGGTACAGGACGCCCAGATAAAGCTCGTTACCTACCAGCGGCACGAACAGTGGTTTGAACGCCAGGCCCAGCAGCGGGAACAATGCGAAAGTACAGGAGAACACCAGTAGGTGCAGGCGCCAGTGCCCGGCACCGGTAATGATGGCTTCACGCGACAGTTTGGCGCCATGCAGGAAGAACAACAGGCCAATGGCCAGGTTGGTCAGCCAGCCGAAATATACCGCGCCATCGCCCGAGCAAGGCAGCACGGTGGCGATGAGTACCACACCGAGCAAGGCCAGGGTGAAATTGTCAAATAACATTCGCAAATACTTCATCACTGTATCCATCTTGTCATTGTGGCTGGGCAGACGATAAGTTCTTTGGCTCTCCGTCGCTAACGCCGGAACCCCGAGTGATATCGCTCAACGGACACGCTCCACAAAAGGACCCACCATGCTCCGCCCACATCTGGCTGCACTTGCAGCCGCCATCACCCTCGCTTTGGGCCATACCAGCGCCCAGGCTGACGACCAGTTACAGGCCAAGGTCGACCAGATCATCCGCCCGCTCATGCAGGAACAAGGCATCACCGGCATGGCTGTGGCCATCTATGCACGCGACCACGCGCATTACTTCAGCTACGGCGTGGCCAGCAAGGCCGACAACGTACCGGTGAGCCGCGATACGCTGTTCGAGATTGGTTCGCTGAGCAAGACCTACACTGCCACACTGGCCGCGCTTGCCAGCGCCGAGGGCAAGCTTGACCTCCAGGCCCCGGCCAAACGCTACCACCCGGCACTGGCCGGCGCCCCCATCGGCGACGCAACGGTGCTGGAACTGGGCGCCTATAGCGCCGACTGCCTGCCACTGCAGTTCCCCGAATCTGTGCAAACGCCGCAACAGGTAGTCAATTTCTTCCGCCACTGGCAACCTCGCGCCAAACCCGGCACCCAGCGCTGCTACTCGAACCCCAGCCTGGGTTTGTTCGGTGACCTGGCCGCCCGTGCGCAGCACCAACCGTTTTCCACGCTGATGAATGAGGGCCTGCTGACGAAGATGGGCCTGAAAAATACCTACCTTCAGGTTCCGGCCAGCGCCCAGGGCCTTTATGCCCAGGGGTATGACGCCGCCGACAAGCCGGTGCGCGTGGGTCCGGGCCCTTACGCCGACGAGGCCTACGGCATCAAAACCAGCGCCAGCGACCTGCTGCGCTATGTGCGCCTGCACATGCAGCCGCAGGGCCTGCCACCGGCCCTGGTGAAAGCCACCGCCATTACCCAGCAAGGCTATTTCCAGGTCGGCGCCATGACGCAAGGCCTGGGCTGGGAACGCTACCCCTACCCGGTCACGCTGCGCACACTGATCGATGGCAACAGCTCGCTGCTGATCCGTGAACCGCAGGCAACCACTCGCTTGCAGCCGGCCCTGCCCGCGCTACCGGCAGCCTGGTACAACAAGACTGGTTCCACCAATGGCTTCGGCGCGTACGCCGCGTTCGTGCCCGCAGAACAGCTGGCAGTCGTGTTGCTGGCCAATCGGAATTACCCCAACCAAGCGCGGGTGCAAGCCGCCTTCGACATCCTTTCCGGCTTGTGACGCGAGCTGTGATTGTCGGACAAAACGACAGAATGTAGTGATCAAAAAAAATCACTACAAAACGGTTGACGCCGTTCATCGCGCTTGGGCATGATGAAGCCGTCTCCCCGATCGGGAGCGGTGGCAAGGGTGTTCCAGACGGCCTGCGCGGTAACGCAGGCCGTCCGTGGAGAGGGAAACTGTCCAAAAGGCAGCGTGAGAAAGCCCCTGTTGCGATGCTGCTGTAGCAGCCTTGGTAGTGCGCTACACCGTGATAGCGCCAACTGTGAAAATCACCTATGAATGGGTAATGGGGGCTTTATGATGAACTTGAACAACAATCCGACTATCGACCAATTGGCCCAGCTGTTTGCCGTGCGCAAGGACAGCCTTGACGACCACCTGCTGTGGGTTAGCCAAACCGGTGAAGTGCGCCTCGACCGCCTGCCACCGAACACCGTCGAAGATGAATTTGAAGAGCACCTGCCCAGCATGCGTGCCCGCTTCAAGGTCTACCGTCGTGGCCAGGGCTACGTCGGCAAGAAAGCCGCCGCCGACACCGAATTCGTTGGCCGCGTGCTGCAGACCCTGCAACAAGAATGGCCCGCTGCCCGTGAGCAGCAGGCAGTCAAGGTGATCGAACCGCTAAATTGAGGGTTCGCACCCTTACCAGAGCCCGGCCCGCACAGGCCGGGCTTTTTCATGCCTGGCGCCGCTGCAAGCGGGTTTCCGGCAAAGGCAAGGCGCCCGTTGCCATCGCCCGGGCGCGGTCGACACCCCACACCAGCGCACGGGTCATGGTCTCGCCCGGCAGCGCAGGGTAATACTCTTCCAGCACCGCCCGCCCATCCCCGGCATACACCCCCAGAAACAACTGCGTCGCCCCCAGGCGCGACAAGCGCACCTGCACGTCCAGTGTGGTGCCGTCGCTGAGTGCTTCGTCGTGGCAGCGGCTGTGCAACTGTGCGTCGGCCCACTGCCAATAGGTTTCTTCCCTGACTCGCATGAGCATTCAATCCTCCGTCGCTGGAATGCCGCGCCAGAAGACCACAGGCCGAGCCATCCGGCGAGCGCTACCGGGCAATACCATGAGGCGGATCAACGAATGGCAATAAAAACCCCGCCGTTGGGCGGGGGGCGTGTGCAGGCGCGGGATCACTTCTTGATCGGTACCCGCGGCATGAAGCGGCCTTTTTTGCTGCGCTGCAAATGTGCAGGCTGGAGCTGTTCGGAATCATCCAGCGTCATGTGGGCGAAACCCAGGCGAAATGCCGCCTGGCCGCAACGCACCTGGCTGTTGATCGGGAACGCATCGTTCAGGTCTTCGAAAAAGGATTCGCTCATGCCCAGTGTCCCTCCAGTGGCGGTCGCGCCGGCAACCAGACAAGTTGCCCAGGAAACGCGGCCTGTGAGAGTGAGACTAGCTGGTCATTTGCGGACCGACCGGACAAGAACCTTGTAGCCGACCAATGGCAGAAGGCTTTACCTCAGGCGTACTGCCGTGCCGGTAGCAAATACCACGACCATGCCACCCTGTACCGACGGCATGCTGATCTCAAAGTCCACCCCCACTACCGCATCGGCTTGCAACTGTCGTGCCCGGGCCTTGAGTTCTTCCGTGGCCTGCTCCCGGGCCTCGCGCAACGCGCTTTCCAGGGTTTGCGAACGACCGCCGAAGAAGTCGCGAAACCGTGTAAAGAAATCGCGCACGAAGTTGATGCCCTGCACCGATTCGGAACTGACCACGCCCAGGTATTCGGCAATCGGGCGGCCTTCGAGCTGGCTGGTGGTGGAAATGATCATGGATGCGCTCCGTTGGCCTGACAAAAAGAGGCCGATTCTAACAGAGCGCAGATCAGCAGATTTAAGCGCCTACGCGTTGGCAGCCCGCAAGCGCTGACCGATGCGCGCACCGAATACATTCACCAGCAGGCCGGCCATCACCAGCAATGCGCCCCAGCCTTGCGTGGCGGTCAGGCGCTCTCCCAGCAGCAAAGCCGACGAACTCAGGCCAATCACCGGTACCAGCAGCGAGAACGGCGCCACCTTGCCTGCCGGGTGACGCGACAGCAACTTGCTCCACAGGCTGTAGCCGAGCATGGTGGCCACAAAGGCCAGATACGCCAGGGCCAGCACCGAACTCCAACTGATATTGGCCAAGGCATGGCCAATGCGCTCGGGGCCTTCCAGCCACCAGGACAGCGCCAGGAATGGCAGTGGCGGTATCAGCCCACCCCAGATTACCAATGCGACCAGGTCGACCGAGCCGAACCGCCGGGTAATGATGTTCCCCAGGCCCCACATTGCACCGCCACACAGGGTCAGCACCAACGCCAGCATGGGCACATGGCCGCCATCTTCGCTGCCGATCAGTGCCAGGCCGCCGGCCGCCACCAGCAGCCCCAGCACGCTGGCCAGGCGCAGCCGCTCACCGAGAAACAACGCAGCAAAACCGAGGGTGAAGAAAGCTTGCGACTGCAGGATCAAAGAAGCCAACCCTGGCGGCATGCCGCTGTACATGGCCTGAAACAGGAACGCGAACTGGCCCAGTGAAATGGTCGCACCGTAAGCGATCAGCCAGCGCCATGGCAGTTTGGGCCGCCTGACCAGCAAGATCGCCGGAAACGCCACCAGCAAGAAACGCAATGCCCCCAGCAGCATCGGCGGCAGCCCGTCGAGGCCAACCTTGATGACCACAAAGTTGACTCCCCAGGCGACAATCACCACCAGGGCGATAAGCAGGTCCTTGAGTGGCATTGCGACTTCCTTCTGCAGGCTTTTTAGACATATTTCGTTACAGCATAAAGGCATTCCATAAAAACGGACCAGCACAGTTGAAACCAATGGTTGCACTACAGTGACTGTTCCGCCCGCTGTCGGCTGATGCAGACTGCCTTCCTTCACCTGTTCGAGGCCTGCAGGTCCGCGGCAGACACTTGAAAAACCGCATCATGTCCACCGGGCGATACCTGCCTGCCCGCCAACAACCTGGTCGCCTACCAGCGCGACCGCGCTGCCGGCGGCATCAGCCTGATCGTTCACCGGGCGAATGGATCAGGCCCAGGAAGCCGGGCTGATCCTGGCTCGCGGCCAGGCTGATGCGTGCAGCATGACCCAGGCGCTGATCTGCGATCCGTCGATGCAGAACAAGACCGAACGCGGCTAGGTCGAAGACGTGCGCGCCTGCGGCATTTCCAACTGAGTGAAGGCGACAGCTTCAGCTTCTCGAGCCAGGAACCTCATCGCTACGGCAACCCCGGTGAAGTGGATGCCGTGGTGATCTGGGTGATCACGCCGCCAACATTCTGAAGCACTCCAGCAAGCACTGGTAACACCGTTGACCGGCAATACGGGCTACCTTGTCCACCGAACTTCTAAGGAGCACAACCATGAAGCAGATCCTGATCATTGGTGCGGGCTTTGCCGGCCTGTGGAGCGCGCTCAGCGCCATCCGCCAGCTTGACCTCAACGCCAGCAAGGACGTCGAGGTCACCTTGCTCGCGCCCCAGGCTGAACTGCATGTGCGTCCGCGCTTCTACGAGCCAGACGTGCATACCAAGGCCGCACCACTGCTGGCGCTGTTCGATGCGGTCAATGTCCGCTTCGTGCCGGGCACGGCATACCACATTGATGAAGCGGCCCGCCGCGTGGGCTATCGCACCCGCAGTGGCACTCGGTGCGCCCTGCCCTACGACCGCCTGATCATGGCCTGCGGCAGTGTGCTCGATCGCCCTGACATGGTTGGCATCGAGCATGTCTTCGATGTCGACAAGCTCGACAGTGCCGCACGCCTGGAAAACCACCTGAAGTCGCTGGCCAGCCTGCCGAACACGCCGGCACGCAATACCGTGGTGGTAGCCGGGGGCGGTTTTACCGGCATCGAAACGGCCACCGAACTGCCGGCCCGCTTGCGCGCGATACTGGGCGAAGACGCCGCGTTGCGCGTAGTGGTAATCGACCGCGGCGCCAGGATTGGCGCAGCCCTGGGTGACGGCATCCGCCCAGCCATCGAGCAGGCGTGCGAGGCCCTGGGCGTGGAGTGGGTTTGCGGTGCCACGGTGGTTTCGGTAGACCCTGCCGGTGTACAGCTGGACAACGGCCAGCGTATCGACGCCAGCACGGTGGTCTGGACTGTTGGCTTCAAGGCCAACCCGCTCACCGAACAGATCAGCGGCGAGCGCGACAATCGCGGCCGTTTGCATGTCGATGGCAACCTGAAGGTCAAGGGCAATGAGGCCGTGTATGCAGCTGGAGACGTGGCTTACGCCACCTGTGACGCGCTTGGCAATCATGCCGTAATGTCGTGCCAGCATGCTATTCCGCTGGGGCGCCATGCGGGCAACAATGCCGCTGCCGAGTTGCTGGGCGTGGCACCAATGGCTTATAGCCAGCCCAAGTACGTGACGTGCCTGGACCTGGGGGCCTGGGGCGCGGTGTACACCGAAGGATGGGACCGTGAGGTTTCGCCACCGGAGGACAAGACCGAAGCCAAGGCGCTGAAGCGCCAGATCAATTCAGTGTGGATTTATCCGCCAGCGGCTGACCGGGCAGCGGCCCTGGCGGCAGCTGATCCGCTTATCCCGGTGGCCTGAACGCTTCTACAGGTTGGAGTGGCCTTGTGCTTCGACAAGGCCACGCCTGCAACCAACCGCTCCCTTGATCAGGCAGCAGCAAACAGCTCGTTGGCGATCTGCGCCTGTGCAGCATCGATCGCCTGGCTGCGCTGCTCCGGGCCATAGGCCAGGCCGTGGGCGCGGACAATTTCCAGGTCGGTAATCCCAATGAAGCCCAGGAACACTTTCAGGAAATCTTCATGCCCGGCGCCGGTCGGCTGGCCAGCGTGCAGGCCACCCGCGGTGGAAACCAGCACCACTTTCTTGTTGCCGCACAGGCCTTCCGGGCCTGCTTCAGTGTAACGGAATGTCTTGCCGGCGACGGCCACACGGTCAATCCAGGCTTTTAGCTGGGTCGGCACGGTGAAGTTGTACATTGGCGCGCCAATTACCACGGCATCGGCAGCCAGGAACTCTTCGAGCGTCTCTGCGCTGAGCTTGGCTTCGAAAGCCTGGGCCGCGTCGCGTACGTCTTCAGGGGTGCCTGCAGCCAACAGGGTGGCGGCGGAGAAGTGGGCAATGGCATCGGCAGCCAGGTCGCGGTAAATCACTTCAACGCTCGGGTCTGCAGCCTTCCAGGCTTCGACCACTTCACGGCTCAACTGGCGCGAGGCGGAATTGTCGCCCAGGATGCTCGAATCGATGTGCAACAGTTTCATGGGACTCTCCTGTGATTGAAGACCGCATCTGTGGGCGATCACGATGGGGTAGATCCTACCGAAGTGACCAATAGCTGATAAGTAAGCGAAAATGCGTTAGTTTGTCCCACAGATGGAACAGTGAGACATTCCCATGCAAGACCTCAACGACCTCTTCTATTTCGCGCGCGTCGTCGAAGCCGGCGGATTCGCCGCCGCCGGGCGCCAGCTGGGTATCCCCAAGTCGCGCCTGTCGCGGCGTATCGCCGAGCTTGAAGAGCGCCTGGGCACACGTCTGTTGCAGCGCACCACACGGCAACTCAAGCTCACCGCAGTAGGTGAACGTTACTTGCATCATTGTCAGGCCATGCTGCTGGAGGCCGAAGCCGCCGACGAAACCGTGGCCAGCATGAGCAGTGAGCCGCGCGGGCGTTTACGGGTTTCCTGCCCGGTGGCACTGGCACACGCCTTCCTGCCGGATGTGATCAGCCGCTTTCTCGAGCAGTACCCGCTGGTGCAACTGGACATGGTATTGCTCAACCGCCGGGTCGACCTGATTTCCGAAGGCATTGACGTAGCGTTGCGCGTACGCGACCTGGGCGACGAAGACCCGGCCCTGGTTACCCGCCGCCTGCGCCAGGCACAGATGCAACTGGTGGCCGCGCCCGGCTTTGCCGACCACATTCGCGAACCGGGCGAGTTGGCATCATTGCCAGTGCTGGGCGCAGCCGAAGCAGACCGACTGGTACACTTTCGCCTGATCGGCCCCCATGGCAAGCAGCAGGAAATAGCGCTGGAGCCGCGCTTGGCGATCGATGATTTCGTAGTACGTAACGCAGCTGTACGTGCCGGTCTGGGGTTCACTGCGCTGCCCAGCATGTTTTGTGAAGAGGAACTGGAACGCGGCGAACTGGTGCGCTTGCTGCCAGACTGGTCGCTGCCGGGTGGCTACCTGCAGGCGGTTTACCCACACCGGCGTGGCCTTCTGCCTGCGGTCCGGGTGTGGATCGATCACCTGGCGGCGTCATTCGAGGCTTGTGGAGAGCGGTATGTCTGAACGGAAGATGAGCGAAGCCCAGGTGGCGGCATTTTGCCTGAGCCTGCCGGGTGCGCGGGAAGACTACAAATGGGGCGGCATCCGAGTGTTTTCGGTGGCAGAAAACAAGATGTTCGCGGTGCTCGACCTGGCGGGTGCCGGGTTGTCATTCAAGGTGACCGACGAGCTGTTTCTGGGTTATTGCGATCGCCCCGGGATACGGCCAGCACCCTACCTGGCGCGGGCGCGATGGGTCAGCATGGCGCCGCCCTACCCCATGGGGCGTGATGAACTGTGTGACCTGTTGCAGCGCTCGCACCAGTTGGTAGTGCGTCGGTTGCCCAAGCGCTTGCAGGTGGGGTTGGTCATGTGATCTGGCTGTGCCGGCCCTTTCGCGGCTTTACCCACGAAGAGGCCGGTACAATTGCACATCAACCAAAGGGCAGATAACGCCCCTCAAGAAACAGCCAGTCTGCCCAGAACACCTGGTGCACCAGCACAATCCCCCAGCACACCAACTGGAACGAGACCTTGCGGGTCTTGTGCCGAAACAGTTGCTGCGCCAATAACGCCCCCGGCCAACCACCGAGCAGCTCACTGGCATGCAGCACTTTCTCGGGTGTACGCCAGGCCTGCGTACGTGCCTGCTGCTTGTCCTGCCAATACAGCAACAGGCTGATCAGGCTCATGGCCGGGTACAACGCCAACGGCCACCAGGTCTGATCGTTCCAGGCCATGCGCGCCGCCCCCAAACCGGGCAACAGGCATAGCACGCCCAACAGCAGCAGCTTCAGGCGCACATTGCGCACGCCTTCAGCCCGTTGCCCGCGCATTGCCTCAGCCATGAGCTGTGGACCAGTCAACCCAACCAAACTGCCAGGTCGCCAGAATGAGCAAGCCGAACACAATGCGATACCAGGCAAATGCCGCGTAGCTATGGTTGGCAATGAACTTGAGCAACGCCCGTACGGCGATCATGGCGAAGATGAACGAGGTCACGAAGCCGATCGCAAACACCGGCAGATCGCCGGGCTGGAACAGGTCGCGGTACTTGTAGCCCGAATACACCGCCGCACCGACCATGGTCGGCATTGCCAGGAAGAACGAGAACTCGGTCGCTGCCTTGCGCGACAGGCCGAACAGCAGGCCACCGATGATGGTCGAACCGGAGCGCGACGTGCCCGGGATCATCGCCAGGCACTGGACGAAGCCGATTTTCAGCGCATGGCTCCAGCGCATGTCGTCCACATGGTCTACCTGCACGCGGTGCTCACGGCGCTCGGCCCAGAGCATGATGACGCCACCCACCACCAGTGCCGCCGCCACGGTGACGGGGTTGAACAGGTATTCGTGAATAAGGTCAGCAAAAAGCACCCCCAGTATCACCGCCGGCATAAACGCCAACAGCAGGTTGCCCGTGAAGCGGCGGGCCTTGGGCTGGCGGGTCAGGCCGAAGACCACTTCGAAAATCTTGCTGCGAAACTCCCACACCACCGCCAGGATCGCCGCCAACTGAATGATGATGTTGAAAGCCATGGCCCGTTCGCCGCCGAAACCGATCAGGTCGGCGACGATAATCTGATGGCCCGTACTGGAGATCGGCAGAAACTCCGTCAGCCCTTCGACCACGCCCAAGATGATTGCCTGGAAGGCAGTCCAAAAATCCATCATTCCCCCGGATGAAGCGCTGCTTGTTGCAGGCCCCTTGTTCTTGATTTGCTTGAGATTGCCGTACATGGCCCGGCTGTTTTACAGCGACTGTTGGGCGCAACGCCAGTGGAAAAGTTCACGCCTGTTAAAGGTTTCATCTTGCGCGGCCGAAATCCTGACAGAGCCCCTTTGCAATCGCTTTACGCGATCTGCGGCAGACTATCACCAACATAGCACTTAGCCATTAGTCGGGTGGGGGCCCGCTGCAAAGCATGCTTCGATGCACCTCAATAAAAAGAACAATGCGGGAGCTGATGGATGAACACTCTGAGATCGATGTCAATCAGTCGGCGCCTGTGGCTGATCCTTGTAGTAGCGGTAGCCATGCTGGTGGTACTGGGCCTGCTGATGCTGCGGCAGATCCATGGTGATCTGTACCAGGCCAAGGCGGAGAAAACCCGCCATGTGGTGCAGACCGCCGCAGGTGTGTTGGCCTATTACCAAGGCCTGGAAGCTGCCGGCACGCTCAGCCGCGAAGCCGCCCAGCAACAGGCACTGCAGGTCGTGCGCGCGCTGCGCTACGACCATGACGACTATTTCTGGATCAACGACCTGGGGCCGAAGATGATCATGCATCCGGCCAACCCCAAGCTCGACGGCCAGGACCTTTCAGCTATCCGTGACCCCGATGGTTTCGCCGTGTTCAACGAAATGGTCGCCCTCGCCCGTCAGCAGGACGCCGGCCCCGTCAACTATCGCTGGCCCAAGCCCGGCGCCAGTGAGCCGGTAGCCAAGACTTCCTACATTCAGCTGTTCAAGCCGTGGGGCTGGATCATCGGTTCGGGCGTGTATGTGGATGATGTGCAGGCCGAATTTGCTCGCCAGTTGCGCGACGCTTCGCTGGTCGGCGTCGGCATTGCCCTGCTGATGGCGCTGGTGGTCATGCTGATTGCCCGCAGCATCGCCCGCCCGCTGCAGGAAGCGGTGCAGGCCATGGGCAACATCGCCAGCGGCGAAAGCGACCTGACCCGGCGCCTGGACACCCATGGCAGCGACGAAATCACCCACCTGGGCGAGCACTTCAACCGTTTCAACGGAAAACTCCAAGGCGTAGTCGGCCAACTGCAAGGCGCGGCCCACGCGCTGGCCCAGTCCGCCGGGCACGTCGGTGACAATGCGGGTGCCGCACAACAGCGCAGTGCCCAGCAATCGCTACAGATGGACCAGGTGGCCACTGCAGTCAATGAGGTGACCTACGCCGTGCAGGACGTGGCCAAGACCGCTGAACAGGCCGCCGGAGAGATGCGCACGGCACAACAGCAGGTGACCCACGGCCAGCAGGCCATCCACGGCAGCCTGGCGCAGATCGACCGCCTGTCGCTGACCATCGATCAGGCCGTACAGGTGATTCGCGACCTGGCCGGGCACAGCACACGCATTGGCGGCGTGCTGGACGTGATTCGTTCCATTGCCGAACAGACCAACCTGCTGGCGCTGAATGCTGCCATCGAGGCGGCGCGGGCCGGCGAGCAAGGCCGAGGCTTTGCCGTAGTCGCCGACGAAGTGCGACTGCTGGCCCAGCGTACAGCCCAATCGACGGCCGAGATTCATACCATGATCGAGCACCTGCAGAGCCAGTCGGACGCTGCGGTCAAGGCCATCGATACCAGCAGCGAGGCATCGCGCCAGACCGTCGAACAGGCACGCGAGGCCGGCGCCAGCCTGGACGCCATCAACCAGGTACTCAACAACCTCACCGCATTGAATGCCTCCATCGCCAGCGCCACCTTGCAGCAGTCGCATGTGGTCGAAGAGATCAACCGCAATGTACTGGATACCGCCGGGTTGTCGCAGCAGACCGCCGATGCGGCGCGTCAGTCCAGCGATGCCGGGGTGGCGCTGGGGCAGTTGAGCGTGGAACTGGAGCAGTTGTTGCGCCAGTTCCGGGTCTGAGAACAAGCCCTTGTTGGGAGCGGGCATGCCTGCTCCTGCAGGTATCGAGTGACCTTGAGGCCTGCGCTGCGCCTGTGGGAGCGGGCATGCCCGCGAAGGAAGCAACGCGGTGGGCGGCACCGGCGCTGCCGGTGTTCGCGGGTGAACCCGCTCCTACCAGGGGGCATCCCGCCGCTGCGCCCTACACCTTCCGCGGCCGACCCGCTACAATCGCGCCCCTCCCCCGTAGCCTCCAAGGATCGCCGATGTCCGGCCTTGAACTCATTGCCGCCGTCCTCGGCGTAACCGCTGTCTGGCTCACGGTCAAACAGAACGCCTGGTGCTGGCCTATCGGCCTGGTCATGGTGCTGATCTATGGTTGGCTGTTCTACGAGGTAAAGCTGTATTCGGGCATGTTGCTGCAAGTGGCCTACGCCATCCTGCAACTGTACGGCTGGTGGCAGTGGAAACGCCCCGACCACGCTGAAGACGCCCGCCAGGTCTCCCGCCTGCAACGCCCGGCATTGTTCACCGGCCTGACCGCCGGGGTGCTGCTGAGCGCCGCCCTGGGCGCAGCCATGGCCAACTGGACCGATGCCGCCCTGCCCTGGCTGGACGCCACCCTGACCGGCTTCAGCCTGGTGGCGCAACTGTGGATGGCACAGAAACGCCTGCAGTGCTGGCCACTGTGGGTCGTGGTCGACATCATCTATGTGGGCCAATACCTGCATCAGCAGCTGTATTTCACCGCAGGCTTCTTTGCCGTGCTCACCTTGATTGCTGTACGCGGCTGGCTGGAATGGCGCCGCGACCCGGCGCTGGTACAGCCATGAGTACGCAACAAGCCATGAAAGTGCTGGTACTGTGCGGCCCGGAATCCAGTGGCAAAAGCTGGCTTAGCGGGGTGATCCAGGCACATTTTGGTGGCGTGGTGGTGGGCGAGTACGTGCGCCACTTCATCGACCAGCAATGCCGTGACACCTGCTATGCCGATATTCCCGCCATCGCCCGCGGGCAATTGGCATGGGAGGACCGTGCGCGCGAGCAGGCGCCACCGCTGCTAATTCTCGACACCCACCTGCTGAGCAACATGCTTTGGAGCCGCGCGCTGTTCGACGACTGCCCAACCTGGCTGGAAGAAGCCCTGCTGGCACGGCGTTATGACCTGCACCTGTTGCTCAGCCCGCAAGGGGTGGACTGGATTGCCGATGGCCAGCGTTGCCAACCCGACCTCAGCGATCGTCAACGCTTTTTCGACGACAGCCTGGCCTGGCTGAAGCGGCATAACCAGCCGCGCCAAATCCTTAATGGCAATTGGCCGCAGCGCCAATTGCTGGCCTTGCAAGCAGTTGCTACGCTGCTTGATGGCAATGCGCCAGCCTTCCCGACCGAGTGTTAAACCACTGATACATACCGCTGGGGCAAACCCCCCGAAACTGCGGGGTTCCCCCCCCGCCCAGGGCCAGTGTCAAGCGCGTGAAACACACTTGCAAAAACCCTTCCAATCAAGGCTGCTGCTGCCTTTGCCGGCAACGCTCAAGGCAGGCTGTTTCACTAATGAGACATGCAAGCGCCGTATTTTGTCAGCCTCTTGCCCTAACTATCTGACCTGAAAAGGATTCTAAAAAGCGGCACACCTTCTGCTCTGTCGTTCGCATTGCTGACCAGGGCCAAAGAAGGAGTTGCCGCCGTGAGGAAAAGTGACAAACGCCTCTATCACCTATTACTGGTGGGTTGTGTACTGGGGTCACTAAGCCTGACGGCTCAGGCGGACAAGGGGATCATCATCATCAAGCGCGATGTGCAGGTGCGCAACGCAACCATTCCCCCCCTGATCCCAGACCCAAGCCCTACCACCGTCAATGCCAACCCGTCGGCCTACGTGCTCAAGCAAACCAGCGAGCTGAGTGATGGCGACTTCGCCAGCGTCAGCAGTGGCGCAGGCATCAGCAACATGATCACCCAGCAGACCAACAACCTGGGTGGCAACCTCGGCAACCAGAACCAGCTTCCCAACTTGGCGGGCGGACGCGGTACGGGGTCGGGTAACGGAATCTCGAACATGGTCAACTCAAGCGTGCAGCGTGGCCTCGCGCCGCTGCAGATTCTGACCGGCGGGGGCAAGTGAGATGAAGCGCACATTGCTGATGCTGGCCGCCCTTTTCACTGCACCGGCCTTCGCGCAATCCCTGGTTCCTGTCATCAATAACGCCGATATCGACAGCTCCGGCAGCCGCTATCAGGGCAACCTCTCTGTCAACCAGGCCGCTGGCGACAAACAGCAGCAGGTCAATGCGCGTGCCATCGCCGTCGGCCCCGAAGCCCATGCAAGTACCCAGATCCGGCAACGGCTCAACACGCCCGCCGACCCCGCGATGGACGCCCGCTCGACCATCCAGGGCAACGCCTTCAGCAACGGCAGCGGCGCCCTGGGGATCAACCAGAGCGCAGGCGCCAACACCCAGCAAGCCAACGCACTGAACATCAGCATTGGTGCACAGCCGCAAAGCATCGACGACAGCGTCCTCATGCAACAGAACGTGGCGCTGATCAACAACTCCGGAGCAACTGACATTCCAGCAGGCTATCGCCAGGTCACCACCAGTGACCAGGCCTTCACCGGTAGCCGGGGGGTGATCCAGTTGAACCAGAGTGCCGGGGTGGGAAACCGAATGGCCAACACCTTGAGCATCCGGGTCGCGGATTGACCCTGCAGTTAAGAACGACACTTAACCTAATAGCGTACGGAGAATCACCATGAAACCCTCGATGGCAATCAAGCCTCTGGTTTTCGCAATTGCTGCGGTCATGGCTGTTGCTGTACAAGCTGGGCAAAATGATCGGCGTAATGACCACCATAACGGCCACCATAACAATGGTCATCACACGCCTCCACCCACCAAGATCCCTGTGTATGCAACAGCCAATGCCTGGGATACCCAAACCAGCACGCGTAACCAAATCACCAACCAAGGCACCATCAACGATGCCGAGATGAGTGACTCTGGCACCGGCTCCAGCGGCAACGTTGGCATAAACGTGGCGGCCGGTAACGGCAACCAGCAAGATAACGCCGCCGCCATTGCCAACGCAGGCTCCGACTCGAGCCTGGACAACAGCTTCGTGTTCGGCATGGCCAGTGCCACGGCTGACGTTGTGCAAACCAGCAGAAACAACCGGGTCGACAACTATTCGACCCAGTCTTCGGCTGTGATGAGCGGTTCAGCCAGCGGGGCTGAGGGCAACATTGGCATCAACATTGCCGGTGGCGACCTCAACCAGCAGAAAAACACCATGGCCATCGCCAACACCGGCGCCCCGTTGGGTAACGCCACCGCCACCGCTTCGGCCAATCAGGACGGCCCAGGCCTGATTGTAAACAACAGCGCTGACCGCACCTACCGTGTGGATACGATTACCATCACCAAGTCGGCCAGCGGTTCAAGCTCGCGTGATGGCTCGTTCAACTCGTCCGACGACCGCAGCTCGTCCTCGAGCTTCAGCCTTGCCGGTGCGCATAGCGCCAGCTCCAGCGGCTCCAGTGGCTGGAACTCCAGCGGCTCGCAATCCAGCAACGCCAGCGGCTCCCACAACTCGAGCGCAAGTGGCTCGAGCGGCTGGGGTGCCAGTGGCTCTGCCAGCGGCAGCCACAGCGCGTCGAGCAGCGCCAGCCTGTCAGCTTCGCTGGACGCTGCAGCCAACGCCACGAGTACCCATACCACCGACTATGGCCGTTACGAGCGCAGCCACACCAACTCCTTCGATGGTTCGCTGAGTGCGTCGCTGGATGCATCGGTCGACAAGTCGCACGAAAGTGCATACGACTCGTCGTTCGAGAAAGCATTCGACTCCAACTACGACAAGTCGCATCAATCGGCGTATGACAAGTCGAAAGACTCTTCGTACTCCAAGTCTCACGACTCTTCGTACGAGAATGCTTCAGCGTCCGATTTCTCGAAGTCTGGCGAGCAATCGAAACAATCCTCGAACGACGTTTCGAAGAGCTACAGCGAAAGCAGCGCTTACGACTTGAGCAATACTGTGTCCTTCCAAGTGCTGACCCCGACCGGCTGGGCCAACCCAGTTACCAACACTGCGACCCTTAGCGGTTCGGTGAATGGTGGCAGCGGTAACCTGGGCGTGAACGTAGCAGCCGGTGTGGGCAACCAGCAAAGCAACTCGCTGGCCATCTCCAACACCTCGTTCTGACCGCTGTGCTTGAGGCCCCCTTCGGGGGGCCTTTCTTCAACACACCGTAAGGCACCCGATCATGCGTATTTTCGCCTTGGCGTTTTTGCTGTGCCTGGCCAGCGTGAGCGAAGCTGCACAAATGCCCCTGTCCGTCCTGCCGGGCGGCGCCGTGGTGTTCAAACCGATCCAGAGCTTGCGTGAACGCAAGTTCGCTGACCTGGTGCAACAAAAGACCGACTTCAGCTGCGGCGCCGCCGCGCTGGCAACCATCCTGCGCCAGGCCTACTGGCTGGATGTGGACGAACATCAGATCATCGAAGGCATGTTGGCCCACGCCGACCAGGACCTTGTGCGCACGCAAGGCTTCTCGATGCTCGACATGAAGCACTACGTCGAAAGCCTGGGGATGCGTGCCCGCGGTTACCGGGTGGCGCCCGAAACCCTGCAAAGCGTGCGCATTCCCGTCGTGGTGCTAATGGATGTGCGCGGCTACAAGCACTTCGTGGTCATGCAGAAAGTCGACAAAGGCTGGGTGTACATCGGTGATCCGGTGCTGGGCCACAAACGATACAAGGTCGACGATTTCCTCAAGGGCTGGAACGGCATCATCTTCGCGGTGATCGGCCAGGGTTACGACAAGAACAACATCCTGCTCGACCCGCCCCTGCCACTGACCGCCAAGGGCCGGGTGAACAACTTCACCCCCGTGCAGGACTCAGAGTTGCTGGACTTCGGCTTCATCAGAAGCGACTTCTTCTAACGACTGTTCTAATGACAAGGAGCATGATGCTCCAGGGAGCATTTCATGAAGACTTCATTGTGGTTGGCCATGGCCTGTCTGGCAGCCAGCCTGCCCAGTCACGCAGAGGCATTCAAACCCATCGAACTGAAGGACCAGGAGCTGGCGAACCTGCGGGGCCGCTATGTGATGCCCGGACGAATCGTGAGCTTCGGTATCATCATGTCCAGCACCTGGCAAAATGCCAAAGGGGATGTGATCGGGGCAACGTCCACGCTGCAGGTTCAGCAATCGACCATCAAGCCCCAGTTCTATGTATCGATGATTGATAAAAAAGGCGCAGGTACGGCACCGAACAGCGCTTCTGCTGCCGGGACTGGCGTGGTAACGGGCGGCAACGGCCTGACCACCACCGAAGGTGTGACCCAGGTGGTGCGTGCAGCCGGTGACAACAACGCCGCTTACAACAACGTCGATATCAACGTGACCAAAGCCAACCACGCCCCCGCCGTACAACAGCACGGCCAGGTACTGGCCGCCGGCCAGACTCTGGTCGGGGAGAATGGCGCCGGCGCACTCAGTGTGTCTTCCAGCGGTGTGGGCGTGCAGCTCAACATCAATGCCAGCAACAACCAGGGCAGCAGCGTGCAACGCCTGGCCCAGGGTGGCTTGCTGCAGAACTCGACGCTACTCGGCAACGGTAACCTGGTCAACAACGTCACCAGCCTGAACGTTGTCATGCGTGAGAGCGTGCCTACAGCGGCTTCGCTCAGCGGTAGCCTCGACCAGCTCAAAGGTCTTCGCACCTTCGGATACTGATCTACGCTCAGTCTCATCGAAAGTAGTTGGAAGGGACGGCAACTCCATGTACCGATCTTTTACGCTCAGAGCTTTTGTGTGCTTGACTGCCTTGGCCCCAGCCACAGCACTTTACGCAGCCGCCGACCCACAGGTCGAAGCGCTGAAACAGGAACTGATTGAACTCAAACGCCGCTATGAGGCACAACAACAGGCACTGATGGTGCTGGAGCAACGTGTGCGCCAGGTCGAGGAGACCCCTGCTGCAGCGCCGCCCAGACGCCTGGTCAGGTCTCCCGCCGAGGGGGTAAAAGGTGCGCAAACCGTCGCTTCCGGGGCTCCGGGCACTACAGGTAGCTCCTACGGCCAGGCGCTGACGGCCGACTCCCAGCCGGCGCAAAGCGTTACCAACCTGTATGACGAAGCCAGCGGATTCTTTGGCGGGGGCAAGTTCAGCTTCGAAACCGGCCTCACCTATACCCATTACGATACCCGTGCGCTGACCCTCAATGGCTTCCTGGCACTGGACTCGATCTTCCTCGGCAGCATCAACCTCGACCGGATCAAGGCTGACAACTGGACCCTGGACATGACCGCGCGCTATAACCTGGCGCAGCGCTGGCAGTTCGATATCAACGTCCCCGTGGTCTACCGCGAGTCCACCTATTCGTCTGGCGGTGCAGGGGGGGCCGGGGCAACCACTTCCGATGCCACCGTGACCCGCGACCCGGAAATCGGCGATATCAACGTCGGAGTGGCCTATAAATTCCTCGACGAGGACGAAACCTGGCCGGACGCTGTGGCTACCCTGCGAGTAAAGGCACCGACCGGCAAGGACCCCTATGGCATCAAACTGCGCGAAGTGGACGGCAACAACAACCTCGCGGTACCGGAAAGCCTACCGACGGGCAACGGTGTATGGTCGATCACACCGGGCATCTCACTGGTCAAGACCTTCGACCCGGCTGTGCTGTTCGGCAGCCTGTCCTACACCTACAACATGCAAGACTCGTTCAGCGACATCAGTCCGCAGGTGAACAGCAAGGTGCCGGGTGACGTCAAGCTTGGCGACTCGTGGCAGATCGGCGGCGGCATCGCCTTTGCCCTGAACGAAAAGATGAGCATGTCGTTCTCGGTGTCCGACCAGTTCGCCCGCAAGAGCAAGATCAAACCTGATGGCGGCGACTGGCAATCGATTTCCAACAGTGACTACAACGCCGCCAACTTCAACATTGGCATGACCTTCGCCGCCACCAACAACCTGACCATCGTACCCAACCTGTCCATTGGTCTGACCGATGATGCACCTGACTTTTCCTTCAGCCTGAAATTCCCTTATTACTTCTGATAGTTGCCATCGGCCGGGGCTGTGCGAACAACCCCGGCTTTGGTTACCAACCTTGTAACCGACCGCCTTCCCTGCCCTGGCCTGTTATCATCAAGCACAGATACATGACGATTTAATGGCAAAAGGGAAGTTTTTGTGAAGAACCTGTCCGACCACCCACGCACCCGGTTTGCCGCTTTGGCGGCCCTGGTGTTGGTGATCCCACTGGGTACGCGCGCCATGCTGGGTTGGTCCAACCCGTTCGGTTACCTGTCCGACCTCGCCCTTGGCAGCCTGTTGATCGTGCTGCTACACCGCAGGCCGTGGTGGCTTGCGCTGCCCGTGCTGCTGGCCTGGGCGGCGCTGTGGGTGGCCTCGGCCGAACTGGTAAGCGCAGTGGGCCGACTGCCCACCAGCGCCGACCTGAACTACCTGTTCGACCCGCAATTCATGGAGAATTCAACCGGTGGCGGCCTGGCCCATGCCTGGCTGCCCTGGGCCCTGGGTGGCGGCTTGCTGGCTTGGCTGGCCTGTGCGTGGCGCAGCCGTGCACAGGCCAGCCAGCCACTGCCGCGCACGGCCTGGGCCATACCCGTACTGCTGTTTGGCGCGCATTGGGGCAGCCAGCAGTTGCTACCTTCCGATGCCGACCAGTGGCGGCAATACAACCTCCCCCACCAGTTGATGTCTGCCGGGGTCGGTAATCTGCAACGCCAGGTCGAAGGCTGGATGGGCCGCACACAAACCTTCACCCCGCTCGCCAGCAGCGGCCTGACTCAATCCGACCTGCATGGGCAAAGGCTGCTTGCCGGCCCGGGAAGCGCCCGCAACTTGCTGGTGATTACCATGGAAGGCATCCCCGGCGCCTACTTGCGGCCTAACCGCCAGGCGCTGAACAGTCGTTTCAATGAGGACTTGATGCCCAGGCTCAGCAAGTGGGCCGAGCGCGGCATGAACACCCCAGACTACGTGCTGCACACCCACCAGACCATCCGTGGCCTGTATGCGATGCTGTGCGGCGATTACGACAAGCTGGCCAATGGCACGCCCAAGGGCGTGGAACTGCTGACCCAGAACGAACGCAACCAGGCCTGTCTGCCGGCACAATTGCGCCAGGCCGGTTTCACCACCCACTACCTGCAAGGCGCGGGCCTGCGCTTCATGGCCAAAGACCGCATCATGCCGCACATCGGTTTCGATTCGGTGCATGGCCAGGAGTGGTTCAGCAACAAGAACTACCTGCACTTCCCATGGGGCAAGGATGACCGCGCCTTCTTCGAAGGCGCCCTGGGCTATGTGGACCAGTTGCAGAAGCAGGACAAGCCATGGATGCTGACGCTGCTCACCGTGGGCACCCACCAGCCCTATTCGGCGCCGGCCGAGTACCTCAAGCGCTACGACACACCGAAACAGGCAGCGGTCGCCTACCTGGATGACGCGGTCGGGGCATTTCTAGACAATCTCGAGCGCCAGGGCGTCCTCAAGGACACACTGGTGGTGCTGACTTCCGACGAGTCCCACGGCATCGATGGCGTGCGCCTGGCCTCGTCCTGGGGCTTCAACCTTACCCTGGCGCCAGAGCAGGCCCAACTGCCAACCATCAAGCGCGGTACTTACGGTCACATCGACCTGGCCGCCTCGCTGCTCGACTACTTCGCACTGCCCATTCCTGTCGCGCTTGGCGGCCGCTCGTTGTACCGCGACTACGACAGCGGCCGCGAGATGATCTCTTACACCAACGGCATGCTGCGCTACCACAACGGCCAGGGCCTGTTCACCGAATGTGACTTCCAGCAGCGCTGCCGGCGTTATGCCAGTGAAGGCTTCATCGCCGACCAGGCCCGCTACCTCGGTCCGGCCGACAGCCTGCTGGGCCAGCAGATCAGCGCCCTGGCCGGGGTGCTCGACCAATCCTTGCTGCAAACCCCGCTCAACCTGCGTTACCAGTTCGGCGGCCCTTCACCGATCAAGTTGCGCAAGCGCATTCACGATGACTGGGCCGACAACCTGATTGGCGCCCAGTACCTGGAAATGCCTGAAGGCTCGCACACCCGCGTGCGGGTCAAGGTACGCTCGCTGGACCCCAAACGTGTGGCCTATATCCGGCTCAAGGCCAAGCAGTTGGAACAAGACGTGCCGCTGGGCCTGCCAGAAGAGGTGAAGGTCACCGCCGACGCGCCCCTGGAGATGGAGTTCAGCTTCGACAACCCGACCGAGCGCAAGGCGTTTTCCTTCCATTTGCTGGGCTATGGCGGCGGCAAGGTAGAAGTCAGCGACTTCAGCGTGATCACTGCCCTGCCTGGCCAGGATGACAGTGCCGATGAACTGGCCGAGGGGCATATCGCCCATTCGGGCTGAGCCGGTACCGCTCATCGCCCGGCCACCGGCGCCTGTCGATTCGACCTGGTCGTACCCGACCAAGGTGTGAATCCCCAGCGAGGAGACTGACGGCGCCAACCTGCACCTGGCGCACCACGATGTGTCGCTGGTGGCGGTGTCACGGGCCCCGTATGCCGAATTCCAGGCATTTCGCCGGCGCATGGGCTGGCAGTTCCCGTGGTACTCGTCGAATGGCAGCGACTTCAACGAGGACTTTGGCGTCAGTGTCGGCCGTGAAGGCCAGCGGCAGTACAACTATGAGCCGTATGAGGGCAATGAAAGCGAGCTGCCGGGCTTGAGTACGTTTTTCCGCGAAGCCGACGGCAACGTGCCTAGGTAGCGGTGTGATCGGCAGCGGCTGGGTTGCCCGCAAAAACGCGTGCATATTTACCACATGTTGCACCGGGACGGGTTCGAGGGCGTACTGGCCGTAAGCGAACAGTTGCCGCTTCACGTTGAACTGGCGAGGGCCAAGAGCGGCGCTCTTCTCCCTCGCCAGTCAAACGCTGCTGGATACCTTGATGCAGGTGCACATTGACGCGCCGCCAGCCGAATTTACCGGCAGGATAATCGGGCTGCCCTTACCCACCTGAGTGGTAGAACAATCAACGGAGCCACCAGTTGCTCGCCGAAAGTCAACACACTGCGCGTTTCGCGACAATACATAAAATAGACGTTGTATTATTCAGCGTCCACTTTGCCGTATTGAAGCAGATGTAACCATCTTATTTTGGCATTGGTGCCTATCCATCGTATCTCCTGGACGCCTTTGGGTAGACTAGTAGGTACATCCGACAGCAACGGCACCTCAAAGCCATCACCTTCAAAGTCTTTAGAGATGATGTATTGCCTGAAGCACAGCAACCCCAACCCGCCAAAGGTAATCAACCTGTTACGATTGTACGGCCGCACCGCGAAACGCACGCTTCCGCCCTCGTTGCTGATGGCGGTTTCCCTCCAGAGTGGAATCAACGAACCGAAAGGTAGTTTTTTGCGGACCGGGTCACCGTCAAATAATGGCAGTGGATACATATTCACGTTGACTCGCGCCCCAACGGGTGGTTCCACTTCATCGCCTTCGTCGCGCCGTGAAATATTTGCGAGGTTTTGATTGACAATGGAGTTGACATACCCCGGCGTCACAAAATCCAGCAAAACCACCTGCGGGGCACTCCAGTTAGCCGGGTAGCTGTTAAGATTGTGTGCCAGTTTTTCATTGATGACTTTCGCCATTTTTTCGACCGAATCCGCCCCGCTCTGCGGGGTGCGAGTCCAGTTGAGCATGAAGCCGACGCCATATTCACCCGGCACATGCCTTGCCCACTTACCCAACTGATCTTCAATCACAGCATCTGTGTCTTTCGAATTAGCGTAGTCATCCACAATTTGATACGCATCCCAAGAGTTTGGACCCCTTGTTTTTCTATAAAAACCTGAGTCAGGCGCATCCATCAACCCTTCACTGACCACCAGCATTTTCCCGCGCAAATCCTCCAAGATAAATTGGTTCACCGGTTTGCGCTCACCCGGTTCGGCACTGACTTTGTGCAGACGATTCGCATGGCGATTAATCATCGTTTGAATGGCTGAAACGTCAGCGTCGGGTATATGCGTGAAGCTCAAGATCACGAACTCTCCGCGATTTTCTGTCAAGAATGTGTCAACGGAAGTGAGTACTTCGTCGAGCGTCGCGCCGTCGCATCCCGGCCCCGTGCCGGTGCCGGTCCGATGGTAACAAAGCAGTTGACCATCAGCGCGAGCGACCCGGATATCCAGGTAACGAACACCCATCCGGAGTTGCTCCGCAATGGAGGCGCGTTGCGCTCTAGATGCTGCCTCACCAAAGCCTCCCCCGGTGCAATTATGCAGTGGGCCATACATGCCAGCGTTATGGCTGCCGGGAAGCACCATATCTTGCACGCGAGTCGTACCTATCAATCTGGTCATCCACGCCTCGGTGGGCAGCGCATTTAGCGATCCCTCGTACACGAATATCTCGTCGTCCGTGAGCGGCTCTCCGCCGCGCTGAAAATACATCGAGGCATCAAACTCCCCGTACGGCGTTGGCGCCTTACCCTCCACTCGAACCCAACGCTTACCGTCGTCCGGGTTGCGGGCACCAATGGCGCCGAACCACCAGTTATTTGATGTTCCTGTATGACCTTGAGCGATGAAAACGTCCTTGAATACCAGCGTTTGGTCCATGCCACTGAAACTACCGCCCGTCACGGTCAGTTTCAACGTGCCTTTGAAACCAAAATTGAGCTTACCTGGAGCATGCCCGAACGTATTCTCGGAATCACTGATGTAGCTACTGAACCAGTTCGCGACAGCATCCGTACCGTGCCGCCCCACCTTGAAGCTCATAGTTCCATTGCTGGAGAAACTTCTCGTAAACGGTGGGTTCATATAGTTATCAGGATCTTGGCCACTGGAAACCTTCGCCGACGTAATTTCGTAGGAGCCGTAAACAATCTCGTTAGCCGTTCCAAAGGGTTGGCCATATTTAGACCGAAAATGCACCTTGTTGTCGTGATACGTCTGCTCCACGTCTGCCTGCGGTTGAACTGCCTCGGCTCGCGCCTTTTTCCCGGCGAGCAGTACCAAAGGACGAAATGCCCAGGTCGCGCCAAGCGTACTCAACTGTTCAAAATTACAAGCCCCGTGGACAATTCTATCCTCAGCATCCCTAATCCAAATGGGAAGAGCGTATTCATAGTCCGAAAGATCACCTGTAAAACCATCAGCGTACAGACTGAACCTGACACCCGACCCGTCGTGATATAAAATCTCCCAACCATCGACGTTTTGTATTTCTGACTGACCGTCAGTCTGCAGACTGTGCTTCACGAAGGGTGAATTGGTATCGCTCAACGGAGCACTTTCACTAGCGGCGGAGGGTGCTGCGTTCATTGTGGGTCTGACCGTTCCAATCCTTCGCCGCCAACGGCCATCAGGGTTGGTAAGTGTCACTACCTCCATGTCAAACATACCAGGCCTGACAAGCATGGCCGGACGTTCAATTTCTTCGAATTCGCCCCAGTCTACCGGGTCTGTACATTGCTTAGGGGTGTAGACACGGATGAGCACGTCCCCGGAGGGGCTGATATAGCTGATCTCTTCGAATTCGTCGCTCGCCAATTCAGTCATGACTATCCACCTGCTTCCGTTATAGGGGATGTCAGCATTGCACTCGGCAAGCACAGGCTGCTACTGGCAAAAATATCAGTTCTGGGGCTGGGAAATAGCAAACGCGAAGACGAAAAAAACCCCGGAAAGCCGTGAGCTACCGGGGCCCGTGCCCTTGGCCATCGACAAGCAACTATTGCCAGCGTTGGCGCAGTTCAACAAACACGCGTAATTCATTTACCCAGGACCGGCCCCTTCGCGGGACAAGCCCGCAGGGACCTCGATCTGTCAGGCTCGCGCACCCAGCATCCCGCGCTCGACGATAAAGTCGATCACCGCCTGCAACCCCTCGCCCTTCTTCAGGTTGCTAAAGGTCCAGGGCCGCTGCGGCCGCATACGCTGGGTGTCGCGTTCCATCACTTCCAGTGAAGCCCCGACATAAGGCGCCAGATCGGTCTTGTTGATCACCAGGAAGTCGGACTTGGTAATGCCAGGGCCGCCCTTGCGCGGGATCTTCTCGCCCTCGGCCACGTCGATCACGTAGATGGTCAAGTCGGCCAGCTCCGGGCTGAACGTGGCGCTGAGGTTGTCACCGCCGCTTTCCACGAAAATGACTTCGAGGTTACCGAACTTGCGCGCCAGCGCTTCGACCGCCGCCAGGTTCATCGAGGCGTCTTCACGAATGGCCGTGTGCGGGCAGCCGCCGGTCTCCACGCCGACGATGCGCTCCGGTTCAAGGGCGCCGGCCTCGGTGAGGATACGCTGGTCTTCCTTGGTGTAGATATCGTTGGTAACCACGGCAATCTGGTAGTGATCGCGCATGGCCTTGCACAGCGCTTCCAGCAGTGCGGTCTTGCCAGAGCCGACCGGGCCGCCGACACCGACGCGCAGGGGTTGTTGATAGCTTTGCATGCAGGCAGTCCTCAGGAACGGAACAAACGGGTGTATTGGGTTTCGTGACGCGATGAAGCGATGGCCAGCAGCGGCAGGCCGCCGCCGAGCTGGTCATCGCCCAGAGCCAGTGCCTGGTCCAGTGCAGCGGGCAAGTCGGCGCCGAGATCGCGCAGCAAGGTCTGGGCAGCCTGCTGGCCGAACGGCACCAGCTTGACCCCGGCCATGACTGCGCCCTCCAGCCAGGCAAAGCCATGGCCCAATGCCAGTTGGCGCAACGGGATGGCCCAGTGCGCGGCCAGCCAGGCCATGCCGCCCAACTGGGTCAGCTCAAGGCTGGTGCGCCAGGCCGGTGCCTGGCCCAGTTGCCAACCGTCGAGCAACCGCGCCAGCGCCGCGCCGCGCTGTTGTTCTTCCAGGCGCAACTCGGCGGTTTCGCGGTTGGCCAGCAAGAACCGGCTCCACTGGCCGAACGCTTCGGCGTCCTCGGCCTGGCAGGCGTGATACAGGCGCGCCAACACCGGCCAGTCAAGACAAGCCAAGGTGTCGTGAAGCTGCTCACGCTGCCAGCTGGCAAAGCTGTCCACGCCGCGAACCCAGCCGGCCTCGACCGCCCACTCCAGGCCTTGCGAATAGGTAAAACCACCCACTGGCAAGCCGGGGCTGGCCAACTGCAGCAGGCGCAGCAGCGCCAGGTCGCTGTTCATCAACCGGCCAGCACCAGCGCGGCGCCGGCCAGCAGGCCACCGCCAAAGGCCTTCTGCAGGCCGCTGTGGCGGCGCAGCAGGCAACCGATTGCAAAGCCTGCCGCCAGCAGCAAGCCGCTGACCGCGACAAACCCCGCGCTAAATTGCCAGAAAGCGCTCGGCGTGGCTTCCACGCCATGGGCCCAGCCATGGAACAAGGCGAACACCGGCATGGCCATGGCCAGCAGCAACTGGCGGCTCGGCAGCAGTACCGCCCCGGCAGCCACCAGCAGCGACACGGCAATCAGGGTCTCCATGCCCAGCACATCGCCGAACAGGTGACCGCACACGGCACCACCGAACATGGCTGCCAGGGTAGCCAGGGGCAACGTCAGGTTGCGCCGGGTCAACGCGGCGAGCACGCCGGTGCCCAGTAGCATCAGCAGGTGATCAAGCCCGGTCAGCGGGTGCAGCAGGCCGTCCTGCAGCGGGTTGCTGTCATGGCCTGGATGGGCGAAGGCTGGCAGTGCCAGCATCAACAGAAACAGGGCGAAAGTCTTTTTCATCGGTTGCTCCAGGGCAGTTCAGGAATGGGCAGGCAGGCGAACGAACGGGTGATCGTGGCCATGGGCATGACTGTGGCTGTGGCCATGCGGTGCACTTTGGTAGGCGCCCGCTTCAGGCTCGAACGGGGCCTGTTCGGCCTCTACCGTCAGGCCCAGCCCCCGCAGCATGTCGTCCAGCACATGGTCGTGCTGGAAGCGCAACAGCCCAGGTTCGATCTGCAGCGGCACATGGCGGTTACCCAGGTGGTAGGCGGCGCGGGCCAACAGGTGTGGATCGGTACAGCGCACCGTCGACACCGCCTCGGGCGCCGCCAGCACGCGGATCAGCTGGGTGCCCTCGGCATCGGCCAGCAATTCACCTCCGCGCAGCAGGTGGCCGCGCTCCAGCATCAGCCCGGCCTCGCGGCCATCGTCCAGGGTTACTCGCAGGCGGCTTTTGATACGGCTGTCCACATCAAGGGTCACAGTGCCACTGACAACCCGCGTGCCGGGTTCGGAGATACGGCGGTTCAAGACAATCATGGGTGCTCCTCAGAACAGGAAATAGCGCTGGGCCAGCGGCAGTTCGCTGGCCGGTTCGCAGACCAGCAGCTCGCCATCGGCACGCACCTGATAGGTCTGCGCATCGACTTCGATCAGCGGCTGCAGGGTGTTGTGGACCATGTCCGGCTTGCGTACCCGCCGGCAGCCGTTGACCACCCCAATCAGGCTGCGCAGGTTCAGCTCCTCGGCCAACCCGCGGTCCATTGCCGCCTGCGGCAGGAATGTCATGCGTGTGGCATGCCGCGCCGCACCCAGCGCGCCGAACATCGGCCGATAGTGCACCGGCTGGGGGGTGGGTATGGAGCCGTTGATGTCGCCCATGGGTGCGGTAACGATCATCCCGCCCTTGAGCACCAGGGCCGGCTTGACCGCAAAGAACGCTGGCGACCACAGCACCAGGTCGGCCAGTTTGCCGACCTCCACCGAGCCCACTTCGTGACCGATGCCATGGGTGAGTGCCGGGTTGATGGTGTACTTGGCGATGTAGCGCTTGACCCGGAAGTTGTCGCTGTACGGGGTGTCCGGTGCCAGCGGCCCGCGACGCAGCTTCATCTGGTGCGCCACCTGCCAGGTGCGCAGCACCACCTCGCCAACCCGGCCCATGGCCTGGGAGTCGGACGAGGTCATGGCAAAGGCGCCCATGTCGTGAAGGATGTCCTCGGCAGCGATGGTTTCGCGGCGAATGCGCGACTCGGCAAAGGCCACGTCCTCGGCGATGCTCGGGTCCAGGTGGTGGCAGACCATGAGCATGTCCAGGTGCTCGTCCACGGTGTTGATCGTGTAAGGCAGGGTCGGGTTGGTCGAGGATGGCAGCACGTTGGCCTGCCCCGCTGCACGGATGATGTCCGGGGCATGGCCGCCTCCGGCACCTTCAGTATGGAAGGTGTGGATAGTGCGGTCGCCGATGGCCGCCAACGTGTCTTCGATACAGCCCGACTCGTTGAGGGTGTCGGTGTGAATCGCCACCTGGATATCCATTTCCTCGGCCACGCCAAGGCAGCAGTCGATGGCCGCTGGCGTAGAGCCCCAGTCTTCATGCAGTTTGAGTCCGACAGCACCTGCGGCAATCTGCTCGCGCAGTGCCTCAGGCCGCGAGGCATTGCCCTTGCCGAGCAACCCGATGTTGATCGGCAAGCTGTCGGCGGCCTGCAGCATGCGCGCAAGGTACCAGGGGCCGGGCGTGCAGGTGGTGGCATTGGTGCCAGTGGCTGGTCCGGTTCCGCCGCCGATGAACGTGGTGACACCGCTGTTCAATGCCTCGTCCACCTGCTGCGGGCAAATGAAGTGGATATGCGAATCGACCCCCCCGGCGGTGACGATCTTGCCCTCGGCCGCGATCACCTCGGTCCCTGGCCCGACCGGCACGTTCACGCCTGGCTGCACATCGGGGTTGCCGGCCTTGCCGATCAGCGCGATGCGTCCATGCTTGATACCGATGTCGGCTTTGACGATGCCCCAGTGATCGATGATCAGCGCATTGGTCAACACCAGGTCCATGGCCTCGGCCGCCAGCATCTGGCCCTGCCCCATGCCATCGCGAATGACCTTGCCGCCGCCGAACTTCACCTCTTCGCCGTAGATGGTGAAGTCTTTCTCGACCTCCACCCACAACGCAGTGTCGGCCAGGCGCACGCGGTCGCCAACCGTGGGCCCGAACATGTCGGCATAGGCCTGACGGGAAATACGGCTCATGCCCTGCCCTCCAGCGCGCCCATCACTTTGCCCTGAAAACCATAGACCTCACGCTTGCCGGCGTAAGCCACCAGTTGCACGGTACGCGCCTGACCCGGTTCGAAGCGCACGGCAGTGCCGGCCGGAATGTCCAGGCGAAAGCCCAGGGTAGGCGCACGGTCGAACACCAGCGCGTCGTTGACCTCGTAAAAGTGGTAGTGCGAGCCGACCTGCACCGGCCGGTCGCCATGGTTGGCCACGCTGACGCTGACCGTTTCTCGGCCACTGTTCAACTCGATGTCGCCCGCGGCGACCTGGATTTCACCTGGGATCATGCAACGCTCCTTGGCGGTTTCAGACGATGGGGTCATGCACGGTCACCAACTTGGTGCCATCCGGGAAGGTCGCTTCGACCTGCACGTCGTGAAGCATTTCAGCGATACCGGGCATCACCTGCTCACGGGTCAGCACTTCGCGCCCCAGGCTCATCAGTTCGGCGACTGTGCGGCCATCGCGGGCGCCTTCGAGCACTGCAGCGCTGATCAGCGCCACGGCCTCCGGGTAGTTGAGCTTCAGGCCACGGGCCAGACGCCGCTCCGCCAGCAGCGCGGCAGTGAACAGCAGCAGTTTGTCTTTCTCTCTCGGGGTAAGCTCCATGGCGCTCTCTCAGGTAGCCCAGATACGCGGCGGGCAGGCTGGCAGGCCGAGGATGGCCGGACGCAGCACATGCCACAGGCGTTGCAGGGTGCGTTGCAGGTGTTGGTTGTCATGGTCGAGCAGGCGGATCACCAGCAACGACCCGAGCAGGGTTGCACCGGCCGGGTTGCCCAGTTCATCGAGCAGCGGGCGAACCTGCTCCAGCACGGCCTGATCGGCCGGTGCGGCACAGAAAGTGGCGAGTAGCGGATGCCCACCCAGCTTGTCCAGGTGCCCGCCCTCGAGACGCAGGCGCTCATGCAGGCCAACCTCGTCAGGCAGTACGATGTGCAAAAGGCTGTCGAGGGCGCCGTGGTCGAAACGCTCGTGCATGACCGGGCGGCCCAGGCACAGGGTTTCCCAGGCCAGCAAGCGGGCGCCCGGCTCAAGGGTAAAACGGCTGGCGAGGCTGGCGCGGGCGCCTGAGAAGAAGATGCTGTCCTGCGGCAGCCACTCCAGGGTGCTGCCCGCGGCCAGGTGAAAGCGCTGGGCCAACCGCGCGGTCGGGCCGATGCTGCGATAGAACTTGCTAGCGCCGGGCATGGTCAGCAGCGCATGGCTACCCGGCTCCAGGTGAATGTCCAGTTCCAGGCGGTCGCCGGCGACGATGCCGCCCGGCGGGTGCAAGACATAGACATGGCATGGCGCACCCTCCGGATAAAAAGGCCGCTGCACCAAAAGAGGTCCAAAATGCCTCCACGCACCAAGGCGGGTCACGCTATCACGCTGGACAAAGCGCAACTGCAGGTGAGCACTCCAGCCTGCATCGTCTTGTTGTTGTTCGATCTGCTCCGCGAGCGACATCCTGCGGCCCCTGAAATCCGTGGCCTGCTGGCCGTTTAGAGGGTTTGGCGCGGGCGGCTGCTAGCGCGCACGGCCTGACCACTCGATCAAATTCGCAGGCTGGATATAGCAGGTTGCGGGCCAACTCCGCAGGTGAAGGATGATGAAACTTATGCTGCGGCCGCTCTGGCATCGGGCATACGGGGGGATGGCGCACAAAGCAGGGGCGTGCGCCGGCCCTGTTTCGGTGCCGGCGCCCGTGAGAATGGGGCAGCTTTGCAGCCCCTGAAAATCAAACCTCAGTAATCGAAGCGGTCAACGGCACGCCGACGCTCGTTGTCATCACGCCGGTCATAGATGGCCGTGGTCTGGATATTGGCATGGTGCGCCAGCTTCTGCGCAATCGACAGGTCGTGCTCTTCGATCACCCGGGTGATAAATGCCCGGCGAAAATCGTGTGGCATGATCTTCACCCCCACCTGCGCGCCGCGCTGGCGGGCAATGTAGTAGATCGCATGCTTGGTAATGCGCGCACGGGTAATGTGGCTGCCGCGACGGATGCGGTTGAACAAAAACGGGTCGTCCTCCGCCCCGGCAGGCAGGTCCTGGCGGCGCAGTTCAAGCCACGCCTGCAGCTTCTCGAATGCCCACGGCGGTGCATACTTGACCAGCTGGTGGTTGCCCTTGCCCACCACTTGCAGGCTGCGCGCCTCGAAGTCGACCTGGTCGAGGTCGATGTCGACCGACTCCGACTTGCGCATGCCGGTGCCGTACAGCAAGGCAATGATCGCCGCATCACGTACCCCCTGTGGCCGCGGGTCGGCTGCGCACACATCCATCAGCTCGCGGATCAGGCTGCGGCGCAGGTTGCGCCCTGGCGGCAGACGGGAGCCTGTGGCCGGCTTGACCTCGCGAATGCGCAACAACTGCTCGTGGTCGATCAGGCCCTGACGCCAGGCCTCGTTCATCACCCCGCGAATCGCGTTGACGTACAGCGACGAGCTGTTGGGCGCGTAACCATCAGCACGCAGGGCTGCCACCAGTGCAATCACATGGCCCGGCTCAAGCCGATGCCAAGGCACATCGACGATGTTGCAGTCGACGAAACCTAGCCGGTCGGCGGCGTCCTGAAGAATGTAGCGCATGGTTTGCTGACTGGATGGGGCCAGACGGGCCATGTACTGCAGCAGCGGGTTTTTCGAGAGGTCGGACAAAACGTGAATCCTGTAGCGAAGCGTCAGCCGGCACTGAACCAGGCGAACCCTGAAGCAAGTCAAAACGACATACAAGCCAGTCCGAATGACTGCAAAACGCGCGTGTCATTCGGACCCTGAGAAGTGCCATCACCTTGATATTCAAGGGCTTTGCAACTGGCACGGATCGTGATCTTACCCCAATTGACGCCTACTGAACGAACCAAGGATCGCCCATGCTCTTGCAACCCACTGCTTCACGCCCGCGCCAAGCCGTCTGGGGTTTGGGTTTTCGCCCGTTCTTCCTGGGTGGCAGTTTGTTTGCGCTGATCGCCCTGCTGTTGTGGGCCGGCGTACTGGCCGGGGCACTGGCCCCTGCACCGCCCGGCGGCATGCTCGCCTGGCACCGCCACGAGATGCTTTACGGCTTCGCCGCCGCCATTATCGCGGGTTTTCTGCTGACCGCCGTGCAGAACTGGAGCGGCATCCCAGGCTTGAGCGGGCGGGCGCTGCAGGGTTTGTTCCTGCTTTGGCTGCTGGGCCGGCTGAGCTGGTTTCTGCCACTACCGGGTAGCGTGTTGATACTGGTCGAGGGCAGCTTCCTGCCATTGGTGGCACTGAGCCTGGCACGACCGATCGTGCAACGGCGCCTGCGCAACAACTACCCTATCGTGGTACTGGTGCTGTTGATTGCCGCCTGCCAGTGGTTGACCTTGGCAGGCTGGTTGCAGCAGGACGAACTGTGGCAGCGTCGTGGAATATTTGCCGGGCTGTGGCTGGTGACGGCGATGATGACCGTGCTCGGCGGCCGGGTCATACCATTTTTTACCCGGCGTGGCCTGGGTCACCTTGGCGCGGCCCCTGCCCGTCCATGGCTGGACCGTGCGTGCCTGTTGCTCAGCGTGGCAGTACCGCTGGCGTTTGCCACCGGCCTGGCCGATAAGCCCCGTGCCAGCCTGGCGGTGCTGTTTTTTGCCTTGTTCGCGCTGCACGCGGCCCGACTGCTGCTGTGGCACGACCGTGGCCTGTGGCGCGTACCGTTGCTGTGGTCGCTGCACCTGGCCTACGCCTGGATCGCCCTGGCCTGCCTGGGCATGGCGCTGTGGCACAGTGGGGTGGCCCTGAGCCCAAGCCTGGTGACCCACGCGCTGACCGTTGGCGCCATGACCGGGCTGATCCTGGCCATGATGGCGCGGGTCAGCCTGGGCCACACCGGCAGGCCATTGCAGGTACCGACCAGCATTGCCTGGGCCTTTGCCCTGATGCAACTGGCGACCCTGGCCCGGGTGATTCTGCCGCTGTTCACATCGCTGGGGGTAAGTGTTTCGGCACTGTGCTGGAGCCTTGCGTTGCTGCTGTTTCTGCGCCATTACCTGCCGATCCTGCTGCGGCCCCGGGCAGACGGAATGCCCGGTTGACGCGCTTGGGCCGCATTGCAGCGATGTGCCATGAGGGGAGCTTGGTGGGTGGTTTGCTCACCCTCCCGATTGCGACTGATCGCCAAAGGCGAAAGACCGCTAGACAGTAGCCGCCGCCCACCACCCTGGAAACATCTGCTGCACCCGCGGCTCGGCGAAGCGTTCGTCAATCAGCACCAGTACGCCCCGGTCCTGTTCACCCCGAATAACCCGGCCCGCCGCCTGGATAACCTTGCGCACGCCCGGGTAGAGATACGCGTAATCGAAACCCGCACCAAATTGCCGCCCCAGGCGCTGTTTGAACTGCTCGTTGACCGGGTTGACCTGAGGCAGCCCCAAGGTGGCGACAAACGCGCCAATCAGCCGCGTGCCGGGTAAATCCACCCCTTCGCCGAAAGCACCGCCCAATACGGCAAAGCCCACACCTCGGCCATCGGCGACAAAACGATCGAGAAATGCCTGGCGGGCCGCCTCGTCCATGCCCGGCGCCTGTGACCACAGCGGAATCTGGCCATGCTGCTCGGCCAACAGCCCTGCCACCTGTTGCAGGTATTCGAAGCTGCTGAAGAACGCCAGATAGTTACCCGGCATGCGCTCATACTGCCGGGCAATCAGGTCAACGATCGGTGCCAAGGAAGCTTGGCGCTGCTGGAAACGGGTGGACACCTGGCTGGCAATACGCACCTCCAGCTGTTCGGCACAGAACGGCGCGGCCACTTCCAGCCAGGCGGTATCGGCTGGCATGCCCAACAGGTCGCTGTAGAAGTGCCGTGGGCTCAACGTGGCGGAAAACAGCGTCACACTGCGCGCCGCCTGCATGCGTGGTGCCAGCAGCCGCGCCGGGATGACATTGCGCAGGCACAGGGTGGCCAAGCGCCGTTTGCGCGGGCCCTGGCGCTGGCTGATGTCGAACAGAAAGTGCTCGTCGAACAGCTCGGCAACCCGACAGAACTGCAAGGCCTGATAGAAGAACTGCAACACCTGAGGGTCCATGTGCGTGGGCGCCTGGTTCATCTGCTCCTGAATCAGCCCGACGCACTGCTGCAGGGCACGCAGCAGCCCTTCAGGCAGCGACTCGCTGGCCTGGTACGGCGCACGCTGCTCTTTATACAGCGCGTTCCATTGCCTGTTGAGGCGGTCCAGCGCACTGACCAGCCCAGGCGGTTTGCTCTGGCGCAACGCCAGCAACTGGCCCTGGTCAAGGCTTGCGCTGTACATGCCGCGCCCACGCTCGACCAGGTTGTGCGCTTCGTCCACCAGCACTGCCACTCGCCACTGGTTGAGCTGGGTCAGGCCGAACAGCAAAGCATGCGCATCGAAGTAGTAGTTGTAGTCGGCGACCAGCACGTCGGCCCAGCGCGCCATCTCCTGGCCCAGGTAGTACGGGCACACCTGGTGCGCCAAGGCCACTTCACGCAGGTTGGCGCGGTCGAGCAACGGCACTGCTGCAGCAGCCTCGCGCGCAGCCGGCAAACGGTCATAGAAGCCTGCGGCCAATGGGCAGGACTCACCATGACAGGCCTTGTCCGGGTATTCACAGGCTTTGTCGCGAGCGATCAGCTCCAGTGTGCGCAAGGCAGGTTGCGGCGTGGCATCGGTGATCTGGCGCACGGCGTCCAGCGCAAGCGCCCGGCCCGGTGTCTTGGCGGTAAGAAAGAACAGCTTGTCCAGTTGCTGCGGCACCATGGCCTTCAGCAACGGGAACAAGGTACCGAGGGTCTTGCCAATGCCGGTGCTGGCCTGGGCCATCAGGCAACGGCCGGTGCTAACCGCCTTGTACAAGGTTTCAGCCAACTGCCGCTGGCCCTTTCGGAACTGTGGGTAAGGGAAACTCAGCGCCAGCAGGCCTTGGTCACGTTCGGCCAAGCGTTGTTGCTGCAATCGGGCCCAGCCCAGAAAGCGCTGGCACTGGGTTTCGAAGAAGGCCTGCAACTCGGCAGCCGAACAGTGCTCAGTGAACAGCGTCTGGCTGTCGCTGTCCACGTCGAGGTACACCAGCGCCACCTCGATGGCGGGCAGTTGTCGTGCCTGGCACATCAACCAGCCATAGACCTTGGCCTGCGCCCAGTGCAACTGACGGTGATTGGCCGGTTGACGCGCCAGATCGCCACGGTGCGTCTTGATTTCCTCCAGGCGATTGCTGCCAGGGTCATAGCCATCGGCACGGCCCCGCACCGTCAGGGTTTCGAACTGGCCTTCAAGGGTGATTTCCGACTCGTAGCCAGCAGCCCGCCTTGCCACTACTCGCTGATGTCCCTCGATACCCTCCTGAGCGGAGGGCGACGGCGTGAAACGCAGGTCCAGGTCGCCAACCTTGGCGCTGAACTCACACAAGGCGCGCACCGCTACGCTGTAACTCAAGGCGATTCGCTCCAGCGCACGTGGCACACCGCGACCGGCAGGCCGTGTTGCCGGCAGAACTCCAGCCAGCGCAGCTGATTGTCCTGCAGGCGATCACCGGGCCCCTTGACCTCGACCATGCGATAACGGCCCTGCTCGGGCCAGAACTGGATAAGGTCGGGCATGCCGGCACGGTTGCTGCGAATGTCCTGCAACAGGCGCAGAAAACATTGCTTGAGCGCAGCGGCCGGCAAGCAAGCCAAGGCCTGCTCCAGCAGTGCCTCGCTGAGCATGGACCAGAACACGAACGGCGACTGCAGCCCCTGTTTGGCCACGTAGCAGTCGAGAATCGCCCGGCGATGGCTGCCATCGTCGAGCCTCCCGAGGCAGCGTTCGAACAGTGCACTGCGCCGTTGCTGGAAGTCGCTGTCGTGCAGGTCCTGTGGCGCGGCCTGGAACGGGTTGAAGAATGCGCCGGGCACCGGGGCGAAGATGGCCTCCCAGCACAACAGGCCAAACAGGCTGTTGAACAGCGTGTTTTCCACGTAATGCACCTGCCCCCCCTCTTGCATCAGGTGCTGACGCACGGCTTCTTCAACGCCCAGCGCAGCATTCCCGCGGGGCAGTTCGAGCTCGATCAGTTCCAGCGGCGTGGTGCGCTTGCGCCGCTGGGGCGGCCCGCCGAGTTTTCGCGCCAGGCGTGGCAGCATGCGCTGCAGCGCCTGCTCCTCCAGCGCGTTGGCGGGTGCCGCAGCCAGTTGCAATGCCAGTGCATGGGCCTGGTGCCACTGTTCGCTGCGCTCCAGCACCCTCACCTGGCGAATGCGCGCCTGAGGATGGTCGCACTGCGCATACACGGCCGTGGCCAGGTCCCATTCACCCAGGCGCTCGCATTGTTGGCCCACGGCGAATTGCAGCCGTGCATGGCGCCGGGCCAGCCAGGGGTTGTCGCTGTGCAGGCCCTGCAGGGTGGCAAGGATCGGCTGCGGGTCGCCGCCCTGCTCCAGGCGCTCGGCGCACTGGTGCAGGGCCATGGCCAGGTCGACATCGTCACGTTGCTGCAGGGCGCGAGAATCGGAGCTGAATGGTACCTGCTCGTAACGCAGCAAGCCCAGGTCGGCGAGGACAAAGTCTGACCAGTCCTGGTACAGGTTGCCGAAGAACAGCAGGCGCATGCGGTCGCACAGAGGTTGCAGGCACCACTGCAGAATGCGCACCTCGCTGTCGGGAAACCATTCGGCCAATGACCGCGCCGCCAGGGCCAGGGGTTGCAACTGTGCCAACAGCTCATGCTTGGCTGCGCGCGGGCGGCTCAGTTGCCGGGCGAAGCAGCGGGCCAGCTCTTCTTTGCGCAGCAACGCGAACAGCTGTTCAAGCTCCAGTTGCTCGGGCTCCCTTACCCAGCCAAGGACCAGCAACGGCTGCAGCGCCAGCGCGGTATCGCCGATTTCGGCGTAGTCGAGCCGATCGCTGCGAAACAACTCGCCTTTGCGCATGACCATACGCACCATCAAGGCCTGGGCTGGCGCTTGCAACTGACTGAAGGCACGGATGAAGGCCAGTTCCTGGTCATCGAGCAGGTCCTGGTAGCGCTGTTCGACCCACGACACTACCTGGCGGAAGTTATGCAGGTAGTAGAACGGGTCGTCGACGGAATGGGCAATCACGGGATGGCATCAGGTAGCAAAAACAGACACTGGTTATACATACAGAAAAGCGTACCTGACAAGAGCCGCGGGTCAGCCCGTTGACTCGTTCATTTGACTTGTCGTCCCCTTCGCAGCAACTGTCAGCGCCTGCAAGCGTCTTGGTTTCAACTCGAGAAGCGGATATTTCGCCCGCAGTGCACCTCAAGCGCCTGCGCCAGTCGCCTTACCGCCCGCTGCAATTCATCCGGGTGCCCGCCCAGCCAAATCAGCGCGAGGTGTTGGGGGTAATGCCCCCGCAGGCCGAACTGCTCGCCCGGTAGCGCATGCAATGCAGAGCCGGCCAACGCCAAGGCAATACCGTCCCACGCCAGCGGCTGGCGGAAACTCACCCACAGCATTTGCCCTCCTTGCGGCAGCTCGAAGACCACCCGCTGGCCGAATTGCGACTGCAGCACATGCGCCAGGTATTGCGTGCGCCTTTGCAGGTCTGTGCGCTGTTGAACCAGTTGCGTTTCGATTTCCCCCTTGCCGAGCATGTGAGCAAGCGCCTGCAAGCGTAGCGGCGCAAGCCGAAACGCTCGCTCGGCGAATGCCTTGGCCAACACGGTGTCACGACTCAGTAAATAGGCATACGGCGCCTCTGCCCCCACCGCGGCCTCGAACGTGCCCATCACCAACAGCCAGCGCGGGTCGATCCAGTCACGCAGGCGTGTGCTCGGCGGCCCGTCGTAACAAAGCTCGCTGTCCAGGTCGTTTTCCAGCAACCATACCGGGTGTTGGTCAAGCAACTGCCCAAGCTGCTGCTGAAAATACGGTGAAACCAGCCGCCCTTGCGGCATGCCCAGGCAAGACGGCATGACCAACAGGTTTACCGGCTCGCTAGCAAGCAGCTTGGCCAAAGCGTGCAGCTCGGGGTTGCCACGGGCATCCCGTGGTACCTCCAGCACGCGCATGCCGACACGCCCCAAGGCGCGCAACACTTGCCAGCAACAGGGCGAATGCACCAACGCGGTACCACCTTGCATGGCCAGTGCGGTCAGCAGCGTCTCCAGCAACGCCAGCACATCGGGGGCCAACTGGACATCATCGGCATGCCAGTACTGGTTGGAGCAGCGGGTGTATCGCTCAGCCACAGCATTGCGCAAACGGGCGCTACCAAGCGCTTCCCAGGACGCAACCCTGCGATCACGCTGACGGGCCAAACGCCGTTCATGACCAAGCAGAATGCGCTCCAACAGTGGCTGTGTCGGCAAGGGAGGCTGCCGGGCCACGGCCACAGTCTGATCTTTGCCAACGTTTTGTACGTAATAACCCGACCTCGGCAGACAATGTACACGGCCCTCCTCCTCCAGCAGGCTGTAGGCACTCTGTACCGTGGCCAACGACACCCGTAACCGCCGGGACAGCTCACGCAATGACGGCAAACGGCATGTGCCAACGCCTGCAGCCTGGTCGATCAACGCTTCCAGGTAGCGATACACCTTGCGATACGCGAACTCGCCTGGGGCCGCTCGCCCCATCAAGGCAGCCCCGCAGCACCACGCCGCCGTCCCACCGCCTGCTGCGGTAGCAACCTCAGGTGTACATCCCGACGGGCCAGGTGGTTAAGCAGGCGCCATCCCGTCAGCGGTAACTGCCCATCATAAATCTGCCGCAGTTGCCCCAACGGCAGGCCACTGGTGTTCACCAGCCAGGCTTTGACTGCGTCAGGGCAGGGTTTGCCTTGCAAGGCCCTGTGCAGGTACGGCAACGCCACTACCATGTCGGCATGCCGGCACTGCAAGAACCGCTCGAGGTTTTTCCCCTGCCTGGCAAACGGGCTGAACAGCAGGCAAACCAGTTGGGCCTGATTGATGCCGTAGGCTTTGCCAAATAACAACGGGGTGGCGTCACGCTGCTTGCTGCAACCCCCCTGCCCTGCCAGCCTCAGCGCTGGGCGCCCGGCCTGCGGCTCCAGGCTGCGGGCACGCAGTTCGTGCAACTGTGCCGTGGCTAGCGAGTCGACGAATTCAGACAGCGGCAAAGCATCCGCAGCTGCCTCGAAGTGACAACCCAGCATCGCGTCAATCTGCTGGTCTTCAAGCAACTGCGGCAACAGGTCATCAATAGCAATCAGCCGCACTGGCGCACGCCCCGGTACGGCGCCCGGTACCGGCCCGTGCTGGCCAACCGGTGCGCCCCCAACAGCGCCATGCAATCGGCTCAGACCTTGGGCCAGTGCCGCCAGGCACTGGTGCACTGCATGCGGGCCACACTCGCTGGCCAGGCGCAGGCTACGCCGGGCCCAAGCCAGGTATCGGCGCCGCTGGAACCCGGGCACGGCAGTGACCAATGCATCGGGAGGCACCGCTGACTGCAGCGCATGATCCACGGCCCCTGCCAGCTCCAGGTGCAAGCGGCAACCCAGCAGGGCTTCAGGCCTGGCATCGATCATGTGGCCGAACATCAACAACGCATCCCTGGCGAGCAGCCAGCGCTCAGGCATTACCGATAGCCGACGACTGAACGGCACCACTGCGCGCCCCTCGATCATCTGCAATTGCACCCTCGGATCATCCTGCATGAACAGGGCGCTAAAACTGCGCTCATGAGCTTCCAGCGTGGCGCTGTCGGCAACCGGCAGGCTGACCACCAATACCCGCAGCTGAAAGGTTACCGGCGAACGCAGGGCAATGCTCAGTTGCGCGGCACGCAACATGGCCAGCAGCCGGCTGCTATGGCGGTCGCTACCTTGCAATAGCTGCAAGCTGAAAGTACCGATGTACTCGGGCCCGCCTGCAGCAACCAACAGGCGTTGTATCAACAACTGCAAGGAAGCGCGCTGCGCCTGGGACATGTGGTTCAACAAGCGCTCAAGTACTTGCTGGTAGATATAATGCATCGCCTGGTCGTGAATAGCAGTCACGCAATCACCTCATCAACTTCATGCAGCCAGCGCATGCCGTACCAACCATTTCAACTTGAACATGCGCCAAACTTACCCAGAAGAAAATTCCTACAACTTAAATGAAAGTAATGACGTAACCCTTCACTGTCGCCAGGCCATCGAGAAAAAACCACCACTGCGATGGCCTGTCGCTTCCACATGCTGCTCTATACCAGGCATAGCCATGCTCATCCCACGTTCCTTGCACAAACTATCATTGGGCCATTATCGAGAGGGAGGCAGCGCGAATTGAAGACACAGTTCACGGTAAAAAAACCATTCAGCGGCCGTGTCAGTTCACAGTGGCTGGCAAGGGAAAAGCGTTCAAGGCTGAATATTTGGCGGGATATTTCTGAAACCCCAAAGACCGCTGACTTACATGTAGTCCGCGTCGCAACTTATTGTAGGAACAGTCCTACTTTAAAGTTGAATCACTTTACCCCGAGCACAAAAAAACCCGGGGGCTGCCCGGGTTTGCTGGTCATTTCAGTCACCGTCAGTGTTGCGCCATGTCCAGCACCACGCGCCCGCCGCACGGGCATTTGTCCATGTAACGATGCGCCTCGACCACCTGCTCGAACGGGTACACCTTGATGATCTGCGGCGTCAGCAGTTGGTCGGCCGTGAACTGGTTGATATCGCGCAACGCACGCTGCAGCGCCACCTGATCCTGGCTGATGCCAAGCTCTGGCTTGCCGGTGAAATTACCGATGCAGTGCACATAGAACTGAATGTTTTTCTGGAATGCCGCGCAGGCCGGGAACGGTGTCTGGTTGCCACCTTGCAGGCCGTACAGCACCAGGCTGCCACGCGGCGCCAACACATCGCCCAACAGCGACATCTGCGGGCCACCCATGCCATCGAGCACCATGTCCACGCCGCGGCCATCGGTGTACTTGCCAATCTGCAGCAGCAGGTCCTGCTCTTCAGTGACAATCACTTTGTCTGCGCCCAGACCCAGCAGGTACTCTCGCTGCGCCGCATCCTTGGTGGCGGCGAACACCTTCAGCCCCAGGGCCCTGCCCAGCTGCACGAAGGCAGGCCCGGCGCAATGGCTGGCATCGGTGACCAGTGCTGTCTGCCCGGCCTTGGCCCGTGCCAGGTCGACGTAGGCGAAATAGGCAATCAGCAGCGGGGTGTAGTGCACGCTGGCCTCAATCGGGGTGAGCACATTCGGATAGCGAGTAATGGCTGTACGCGGCAGTACGATGACATCGCCATATACCGGGTGGTCGTTGGCGCTGGTGGCCGGGAAACTGGCAACCCGGTCACCGACGGCAATGTCATCGACCCCTTCACCGACCGCCGTCACCACCCCGGCCATTTCGTGACCGATCCCTGCTGGCAGACGTGCCTGGGACGGTGCCAGATTCTGGCGCCAAAGCACGTCATACCAGCTGACGCCAACCGCTTCGACGCGGATCTGCACCTCGTCGGCAGCGGGTGACGGTTCGGCCTGCTCTTCGCAACGAAGCACGTCGGCAGCGCCGAACTTGTGGAAACGGATCATGCGGGACATCGCATACCTCGCCTTTGTGAACCTCTAATTACCACTGACTCTATCCGGGCTTTGCCCGTTAGACCATCAGTGGGCATTAATAGTCGACATGCTTGTCATCGATTGGGCACCTGACTTTCCCTGCGATTGGTCCCCCTAAACCCGTGCAGGGTAACAGCCTTTGGCCTTAAGATTCACCTCTGCCCCACATTAGGCGAAGCGCACCGATGAATCGAAACGACCTGCGTCGTGTAGACCTCAACCTGCTGATTGTGTTCGAGACGCTGATGCACGAGCGCAGCGTGACCCGCGCCGCAGAAAAACTGTTTCTCGGCCAACCGGCCATCAGCGCGGCGCTGTCGCGCCTGCGCAACCTGTTCGATGACCCGCTGTTCGTGCGCACAGGGCGCAGCATGGAGCCATCGGCACGGGCCCACGAGATCTTCGCCCTGCTGTCACCGGCACTGGATTCGATTTCCACTGCAGTCAGCCGCGCTGCCGAATTCGACCCGGCCACCAGCAATGCGGTGTTCCGCATCGGCTTGTCGGACGACGCCGAGTTCGCCTTGCTGCCGCAACTGCTCAAGCGCATTCGCGCCGAGGCGCCCGGTATCGTGCTGGTGGTGCGACGGGTCAACTACTTGCTGATGCCAACCCTGCTGGCCTCGGGCGAGATTTCGGTGGGTGTCAGCTACACCAGCGAACTGCCGGCCAACGCCAAGCGCAAGGTGCTGCGCCGCAGCATGCCGAAACTGCTGCGCGCCGACAGCGTACCCGGCAGCATCACCCTGGATGACTTCTGCGCGCGGCCCCATGCGTTGGTGTCGTTTGCCGGGGACTTGTCCGGGTTCATTGACGAAGCCCTGGAAGAAATCGGCCGCAAGCGCCACGTGGTGCTGGCGGTACCGCAGTTCAACGGGCTGGGGAGCTTGCTGGCAGGCACCGATATCGTCGCTACGGTACCGGACTACACGGCGGATGCACTGACAGCCGCCGGCGGCTTGCGGGCCGAGGATCTGCCGATACCCGTGCGCAGTTTCGAACTGCACATGGCCTGGCGCGGGGCACAGGACAATGACCCGGCGGAGCGGTGGCTGCGGTCGCGGATACAGATGTTCTTTGGGGATCCTGACAGTCTTTAGAAGATCGTGTCCCGAGAGGTGGTGTAACTCATCCTGCGACGCTGTTTAGCGTCCTCCCCGCCTATGCTTGATCAGCAGAAAACCAAGATTGACCGTGTAAGGATTATTCCTTGCCATTCAATCAATACATCCGGGAGAACGCTCATGCCTGCCATCCACGAAATCGCCACGTTGACCTCGAAGGGGCAGGTCACAGTGCCCAAGTCCGTTCGCCAGCTTTTAGGCCTCGGCACGGGTGGCAAGATCGCATTCGACGTACGCGCCGGGGAAGTCGTGGTCAGCCGCGTAGAAGCCATCCATGAGGACCCTGCCATCGGTGCGTTCCTGGGTTTGCTGGAGGCTGATATCCGAAGCGGGCGCAACCTCACCACCCTGCCGGAAAACCTGGCCCAAACCATGCTCGCCAATGCGGGCCGCGATGTAAATCTGGACGAAGATATCGACGGTGAGGTCGCGATCTGATGCTGCGACATGGCTGGACACTGTTGTTCCATGAAGGTGTGACTTTACAGCTACGCAAATTGCAAGAAGCCGCCGCCCAGGCCGCGCAGAACGACCCACAAGGTTTTGAAAGCAACGCCAACGTCAAGCTGTTTCGGGCATTAAGCCATCTGATCATGGAGGCTGTGCCTGCCGACCCGGGCCGTGACGAGCTCCGCCAAGGCAACACGCTAGGCACCGCCTACCGACATTGGCGGCGGGCGAAAATCGGTAGGCGCTTTCGGCTGTTCTTTCGCTACGACTCAAGGTCCAAGGTCATCGTCTACGCATGGGGCAACGACGAAAATACTCTGCAGTCCGCAGGCAGAAAATCCGATCCCTACGCCGTATTCGAGAAGATGCTGGGCCGCGGCAACCCTCCTGATGACTGGGACGAGCCCAAAGGATAAGCTGCGCGACTGGGTGAGGGATTGCACGTTCGACTCCCCCCCTTGGTGCTTCCACTGTAATCCACTCGTAACGCACATTGCGTTTCTGCGCCCCCTCATTCGACGGTTTGCCGGGCGACACCCGAGCGCTGCTGGACTGTCTGTCTCTACCACTAACCGGCAAGGCTTGACTCTACCGTAAGGGGCAGACTTTACCCTTGGCACTTCATTACCTGGAGTTTGTCATGAAGCGCAAACGCATGCTCGTAATCCTCGGCCACCCTTCGAACGACAGCTTTTGCGGCGCTGTGTCCGAACGTTATGTCGAGGCCGCCACGCAAGCAGGCCATGAGGTGCGCCTGCTGCGCCTGGGCACCCTGGATTTCGATCCGGTCTTGCACGATGGCTATAACCAGATCCAGTTGCTTGAGCCCGATTTGATCGACGCACAGAACGACATTACCTGGGCCGAACACCTGACATTGGTGTACCCGATCTGGTGGGGCGGCATTCCGGCGTTGCTCAAGGGGTTCTTCGACCGCGTGTTTCTGCCCGGTTTTGCCTTCAAGTACCGCAAGGGCTCGCCTTTCCCGGATAAGCTGCTCAAGGGCCGCACGGCTCACCTTTTGGTGACCATGGACACGCCACCGTGGTACTACCGGTGGGTGTATCGCATGCCGGGCCTGAACCAAGTACGTAAGACCACCCTGGAGTTCTGCGGCATAACCCCCCTGAAAACCCTGACCTTCGGTCCGGTATTGGGCTCCAAGCCGCAACAGCGCGAAGCCTGGCTCAAACAAGTCCAGGCAGTCGCCAGCCGCTGATCGGCCCCGGTCGGGCCGTGCCCCCGCACTGCCCAGCCGAGCCTCCCTGCTGTGGCACCTTGTCCAGGCTTCCCACACCCTGATGCTCGTGCAAAGATGTCGCGCGCCTGTACGAGCACGCGACATCTTTTCGCTTCTGATGCGTCAAAAAAGGGACTTTCATGTACATCGGCAAAGCGGCCCAGCTGTCGGGCACCACCGTCAAAAGCATTCGACATTACGAAGAAATCGGCCTGCTGCCCCCACCGCAGCGCGAAGGCAAGTACCGCATCTACAGCCAGCAAAGCGTAGAGCTGCTGACCTTCATCAAATGCGCTCAGCAACTCGGTTTCAAACTCAAGGAAATGCGGGCCATTCTGCAGGATCATCACGGCCAGGCGCTGCCCTGGGATCTGGCCATGCAGGCCATCGATAACAAAAAGCAGGAATTGATGGGGCAGATCCAGACATTGCAGCAAGTGCATGACGGCTTGGTTGAGTTTGAGCTGAGCCTCAAAGATGCTCAGATGCAATGCCAGTTCGAACACCTGGAAAGAGCCCGCTGAATCCGCTCCGCTGCCCCTGAACGGCCATGGCGCACGGTGCCGTTTTCAGCACGCAGGCGCCCCGGCGATTTAACCTGGCACAGCCCCCCCGGCTGCTCACCCTCTTGCACTGCTGGCTGCGGCACAATCGCGGCAAAGAACCACGGCGAAATCAGCGTGACCAGCAAAATGCTAATGAAGCCGCTGGATGACAGCGCCAGTATCACCAATACCCCCAGGTCAATCACGGGTTTGTAGGCGCAGAACAGTAGCGCGACAAAGCCCATCGAGAAGATCACGACGTTGACCACCGTCGAGCGCCCGACGCCCTGCATGGCCGCCAGGATAGCCTCGTCGATCTCGATGCCCTTCTGCACCAGCATCCTGATCGGTGCGGCGTAATCCACGACGCCCACCACCAGGAACGTCACCAGTGTGGTACCGATGCTCAACTCGATGTCCAACAGGTACATGCTGCCGTACACAGTCACCGACGTGGTCAGCAACGTCAGCATGCCGAGGATGGGCAGACACGGCGCATTCCGGCAAGTCGCCGGCTATCAGCCCGCACTTGATCGCAGTCTGCGTGAACAGGCGGTCGTCCAGCGCGACGTTGTACTGCAACTGGTTGAAGCGCAGCCGAGAGCGAATACCGGCGATGAAGTCCTCGGTTTCGCTGTGGGGAATGCTGTCGATCTGGTCGAGGTCGGCATAGGAGTAGTCGCTACCCATGAACGCCCCGCGTTTGTCGGTGGTGGAAATCCTTCGGGTCTGTCGGCTGACCGGCAAATACATCCATTGGCTGTATTCGAGGCCCAGGACCTCGCGCGGGTTTTCGATGTGGAAGGCGACGTCACGCACATCACTAGGCGCGGAGAAATACAGGGTGAAGTTGTCGCTGTCCGGGTAATCCTTTTGCAGGTAGCTGAACTCGCGGATGCGGCTGTTACCTTGGGATCCTGACAGTCTTTAGGCGTCGTCGGGCGGGCTGCTCATCTGACACTCTCATTTAGCCAGCCGTACATGCGCTTGATGCAGCCGCACTACAGCGCCTAGAACTCCACCTTGCCCCGCCCCATCTTGATAGTGCTGCGTCTGGCTTTTCCTTCGAGCCGGCGGGTCTTCGAGCCGAGGGTCGGCTTGGTGGGGCGGCGTTTTTTCTCGATCTTGCCGGCAGCGATGATCAACTCGGCAAGACGCGCCAGTGCGTCAGCGCGGTTCTGCTCCTGGGTGCGGTACTGCTGGGCCTTGATGATCAACACGCCGTCACCGGTAATGCGACTGTCACGCAACCCTAACAGCCGCTCCTTGTAAAACTCGGGCAGCGACGAGGCCGGGATGTCGAAGCGCAGGTGCACGGCGCTGGACACCTTGTTGACATTCTGCCCACCCGCGCCTTGCGCGCGAATGTACGTCAGTTCGATGTCGGCATCCGGCAGATGCACGTTATTGGTGATGGTCAGCATGACATGGCCCTTGTGATTACCCACATTATTACAGCCTGCGTCGCTATCCCATAGCACCACACACAATTCCTTGAATCAGCGCCGAAGTCTACCATTGCTGACCTCATGCACTTGTCTGGTTGCCATCCTCGGTACGTATCGAGGCATTCTTGAAATGCTGCCCTACAACGCGCTGAACTTTCAGACGGCAATACTGGAAAATACCCGCAAGGACCAATACCCTGCCAAGGATCCAACCTAGACGAGTTGATCATGTCAGGGACTACACCGTTTCAAACCCCGCGCTGGATGCGTGACCTCGTCCGCTTCCTGCCACTGAAAAGCCAATTCGTCCTGTCGGGCAACATCCGCGACCTCCAGGCTTGTGAGGTCGTTCCTGGCACGGTCACGGCCCAGAGCTTCAACCAGACCCTGTGCAACGCCTTGCTCGACACCGGCTATGGCCATGTGCTGGCTTGGGACCCTGTGGTTGGTTTTCGGGTGCTTGGCAAGCCCGGCAGCGACCCGGCACCGGGCCAAGCCCTGCTCCAGGAACTCGGCCTGACCCCGGTGAACGGCGCCGCGTCTGCGGGTATCGACCTGCTGGCCGCCACCATGCAGCGGCTGCTGGCCCACACCGATACGCCTGTCGCCCTGATCATCGACTTCGCCTCGCGCCTTGCGGTACGTAGCGATTCCCTGAACGCGGCCGAGCATCAGCTGTTCACTCAGGCCTTGGTGCATGCCCACCAGGCGCGCAGCAGGCCCCAGCCACAAACGCGCAAGCCATTCTTCAATACGCTGCTGTGGCTGGTGGAGAAAGAAGGCGACCTGCCGGACTGGCTGCTGGTCGACAACCCCCGGATTCGCCACATTCCCGTCTCCAAACCTGACCAACTGGCCCGCCGCGCCCTGGCGCCGGCGCTGCTCAAGGGGCTCGCCGGTAGCCAGGAGGCGAGTCAGGACGCGCTCGCCCAGGCTGCGGACGCCTTCGTACAGAATACCGAGGGCCTGCTGCTGCTCGACCTCAGCGCCATCGCGCAACTCGCACGGGTCGAAGGTGTGCCCATGGTGCAGATCGCTGATGCCGTGCGCCGGTATAAAGTGGGTGTCACCGAAGACCCCTGGCTGCGCATCGATCGCCAGCGCATCCGCCAGGGCGATGAGCTGGTGCACCAGCGAGTGAAAGGCCAGGACCACGCCGTGACCCACATGCTCGACATCGTCAAGCGGGCAATGACCGGCGTCGGCGCCAGCCGCAAGGGCAATCGCCCGCGTGGCGTAGCCTTCCTGGCTGGGCCGACCGGGGTGGGCAAGACCGAGCTGGCCAAAACCATGACCAGCCTGCTGTTCGGCGACGAAAGCGCGTATATCCGTTTCGACATGTCGGAATTCAGTGCAGAACATGCCGACCAGCGCCTGATCGGTGCACCACCCGGCTATGTCGGCTACGACGTCGGTGGCGAACTGACCAATGCGATTCGCGAGAAACCCTTCAGCGTCGTGCTGTTCGACGAAATCGAAAAAGCCCACCCGCGCATCCTCGACAAGTTCCTGCAAATTCTTGACGACGGCGTACTGACCTCCGGTCGCGGTGACCGGGTGTACTTTTCCGAGGCGCTGATCGTGTTCACCTCCAACCTGGGCATCTACCGCCTGGGCGAGAATGGCGAGCGCGTTGCCAACGTGCTGCCGTGCGAGCCTTACGAGCAGGTTCGGGAGAAAGTCCACAGCGAGATCAACCGGCATTTCAAGCAGGTGCTCAATCGTCCGGAGATCCTCAACCGTATCGGCGAGAACGTCATCGTGTTCGACTTCATTCGTGAAGAGGTCGGCCAGCAGATCTTCGAACAGATGGTCGACGGCACCTTCAAGGACCTGCAGCAGCAGAAACTGCACGTGGGCATCGCCCCTGAGGCGCGCCAGGCATTGCACGCTTTGTGTCTGCACGACCTGTCCAACGGCGGCCGTGGCATCCGCAACCAGCTCGAGGCGCATCTGCTCAATCCGCTGGCGCGGGCCTTGTTCGACCAGGACGCTCAACCTGGCGAGCATTTCACCATCAGCCGTCTGGGTGTCGGCGGATTGACCCTGGAACGTCGCTGACCATGGAACTGAGCCTGTCCCGTGTGCACTTCCCGGTCACCACCCTCGGCCCAGGTCGTCGCCTGGGCATCTGGTTTCAGGGCTGCAGCATCCGCTGCCCCGGCTGTATTTCCGCCGACACCTGGGGGCCAGGCAAGCGCCGTGTGGGCATCGCACAGTTGCTGAAACAACTGATGCCCTGGCTGGCCGAGGCTGAGGGCATCACCGTCTCCGGCGGCGAACCCTTCGACCAGTTCCCTGCCCTGCTTGCCATGCTCCAGGGGCTTCGCCAGTCGAGCCCACTGGACATTCTGGTGTACAGCGGCTACTCGCTGGAGCAACTGCAACCCCATCTGCAACAAGCCGAAGGCCTGATCGATGCGTTGATCAGCGACCCCTTCGACCAGCGCAGCGAACAATCCCTGGCCTTGCGTGGCAGCGACAATCAGCGCCTGAACCTGCTGACCCCGCTCGGCCATGAACGCCTTGCCAGCTACCAGCGCCCCCTGCAACCCACTGACCAGGCCCTCGACCTGATGTTCGACGAGAACGGCAGCGTGTGGATGGCAGGGATCCCTCGGCGTGACGACGTACTGCGTCTGCGCGACCTTTTGAACGCGCAAGGTCACCAGGTTAGCACCAGCGCGCACCGCCCCTGACCGGAATTCGCCCAATGATTCGCTATTGCCCAAACTGCAACACCGCACGCCCGGTACAGGAAATGTTCTGCGAGGGCACCGTCGACCAGCACCCTTGCAACTGGGACCTGGCCGGGGAGCCGATCCACGCTGACGGCTGGCGCCCGCAGATCATCCATACCGTGGACAATCTCCCGCCGACGAACACATCTCCGGCGCCCGGCCTCGTCTGTGAAAACGGCCATGCCATGGACCCCGGCGACCTGATGTGCCTGCAGTGCGATGCTTCGCCGGCCCAGTCTGCAGCAGCCAACGGTGTGCCGGCTGCCCCGGTCGACGATGCGCCCGCAGCCAGCGAAACCTTGATCGACGGCTGGTCGCTGATCCGCCAGATCAGCAATACCGACGGCGTCCGCGAGCGTTACCTTGCATTGCACCAGGAAACCGCTCGCCAGGCGGTGCTCACCCTTTATCGACCAGGTGCGGAGCCGGACCCAGCGGTCTATGACGTGATCCGCCGTCTGCCCCGCGAGCATGTGCCCGAAATCATCGCCACCGGCCGCTGGGATGGCCGTGCATTCGAAGTGGTCGAGGAACTGACCGGCGGCAGCCTGGCCGACCTCGGCGGCGTGATCCGTGAAGCCCACAGCGTGCGTCATATGCTGCGGGAGCTGGGCCAGGCACTGCACGCCTTCAACGAGGCCGGCTTGCGCCACCGAGACCTGCGCCCGAGCAGCCTGCTGGTACGTGCCCACGAGCCACTGGACCTGGTGATCAGCGGCTTTGGTTCGGCGCGCCTGTCGGAGTTCGACCTGGACATCGTCTCGCCGTTGGAAACCAGCCGCTACATGGCCCCTGAAGCCATCGCCGGCGGTGTGGCGGCCGCCTCGGACTGGTGGAGCCTCGGCATGATCCTGCTCGAGCAACTAACCGCAGGGGCCTGCTTCGAGGGCATCCATGCCAATGCCTTCCTCATCCATGTACTGGCCAATGGTGTCCCGATTCCCGACGACCTCGACCCACAGCTGAACCTGCTGTTGCGCGGCCTGCTGGCCCGCGACCGGCACCAGCGCTGGCAATGGCCCGAGGTCGAGGCCTGGCTCGACGGGCGCCCGGTGCAGGCGCCGGCTTCACCCTTCACCGAACGCGACGACGGCGAAGGTGCTGCCTTGCAACTGGGCGATACGCGCTACCACAAGCCGGCGGTCTTCGCCCTCGCCGCCGCGCACGCCGAGCACTGGCAGCAGGCGCTCGACCATCTGTTGCGCGGCGTCATCGTCACCTGGGCCGAGCAGCTCGGCCTTTCCCCTTCATTGCTCGCCGGCCTGCGCCAAGTGGTGCAGCATGACGGGCTGGAGGACGATTTCCGTTTGATGCTCGCGCTGAAACTGCTCAACCCGGAAATCCCGCTGATCCACCGCGGTGAGATCGTCACCCCGGGCTGGTTGCTGGAGCATCCGCTGGAAGGCTACCGACTGATCAGTGGCTCGGTGCCCGACCTGCTGGAGCAACTGCAGACCGACAACTGGCTTTCTCGCCTCAAACTGCGCGCCGAGCAGGTGCGTCAGCGTGCCCTGCATCAGCAGATCGAACTGGTCGAAGAGACGTTGAGGGTATACCTGCTGTCAACCTCGCGGGCAAAGCTGGCCAGCGAATGGCAGGCGCGCCAACGCCTACTGCCGGATACCACGCACCCCGGCCTGCTGACGTTGGCGGAACGACGGATCATCGCCGAGGAAGACCTGATTGTGTTGCTCAGCGCTTCGATCGGCCAGTTCCGCTCGGTGGAGGCGATCATCCAGGAAGCGGCTGAGCTGGCGAACAGCGTCGAAGTCGGCTGGTTCGACAACGACGCTGCCACAGCGCTGCTTCAGTCCCCGCGCCAGGATCTTTACCACAGCGTCGATGAGCGCATACGCGGATTCGCCCGCTGCGGCGTTGCCGAAGTGGATGCATGGGCCGAGCAGTTCCGCCTGGAACGGCGCATGCCGCTGGCCCAGGTCTTGGTGCTGCTGGCCATTCCGGCAAGCCAGTGGCTTGAGCCGCAAAAGCAGCAGTATGTGTCGCAGATCCTCGAGTTCTTCGAGAAGAAGGTGGTAACCGCAGTGATGCGCGGCCCGCTGGTGCGCATGACCATCGGCAAGACAACCGCCCGGGTCGATCTCAACGAACTGCACAGCGAGCGCCACCCTGCGGCAGCCTTGCTCGACCACCTGCTGCTGCGCAACGAACGGCCCGTGAATCTGGACCCGGAATGCTTCCAGGCCATGCCACAGATTGCTTCGCGCCTGCACGCGCTGCACCGGCAGAGCGCATTGTACAAACGCGATACCGGCATCGACGGCCTGTACCTGGGCTTCCCTTTCCTGCTCAGTCGCGACCCGCGCGGCACCACGCGCACACGCATCATTCCGCTGCTGTTGTGGCCGGTGAAGCTGCTGCTGGAAGTGGGCAACCGCGGCCTTGCGGCCCTGGCCTTCGACAGCGAACGCGAAGAAGTGCGCCTGAACCCGGCGCTGGAAAGCGTCCTCGGGGCCGAGGCCTGCAAGCGCTGGCGCAAGACGGCTGATGAGTTGCTTGGCCGCTCTTCGATCCGCGCCAGCGATGTGATGGATGCGTTCGGCATGCTTGCCACCGCGCGCTCGCGCAGCATCGTCGGACTGCCGGCCAGCAGCGTGGAAGTGGTGCCTTACCAGGACGAACTGGCATGTGCTGGCGTGTTGTTTCACGTCACCTTCATGGGCCAGGCCATCGGCGAGGACCTGCGCCAGCTGAAGTCACTCTCGCCTGCCGGCAGCGGGCTCGAGACCGCACTGCGGCTCAGGACCGACGAGGAGGACGAGGCCGTGGCCCCGCCGGCCGAACTGCACCGCTACTTCACCGTCGCCAGCGACCCCTCCCAGGAGGCGGCCGTGCTGCAAGCGCGCCAAGGCCCGGGTTTGCTGGTGGAGGGGCCACCGGGCACAGGCAAGAGCCAGACCATCGTCAACATGGTCGCCGATGCCATCGGCCGCCAACGCAGCCTGCTCATCGTCTGCCAGAAGCACGCGGCGCTGGAGGTGGTGTACAAGCGCCTGGTAGCCGAAGGGTTGGGGCAGCGTATCGTCATGCTCAACGACGTCAATCGCGACCGCGAACCGATCATCCGCGGTATTCGCGAACAGCTGGAAACCCTGTTCATCGGTGGCGATGAAGGCCAGGGCCTGCTCCGCCAGCGCGAACAAGTGGCGGCGCGTATCGAGACACTCGAAGGCGAGCTGGACCGCTTCCACCAGAGCCTGCACCGCCCGGACCCGGCAACCGGTTTGAGCTACCGGCGCCTGCTGGGCGAACTGATCGAGCTCGAAGACGGGCCGCCACCGCTCGAATTCCCGGCGTTGCGCCAGCGCCTGGCCGTGCTTGACGTTGCCAGCCTGACACGCCTGGAAGAAAACTGTGCGCCGCTGATACGCCTGTGGCTGCCTGCCCGCTACGAAGGCAGCCCTCTGGTGCAGTTGCAGCCGTTCGCCACTGACCGCTCCACTCTGCTGGCCTTTACCGACAGCCTGCAAGCCTTCAGCCAGGCTGAGCTACAGCGTCAAACGACCCTGCAAGCACACCCGGCCAGCTTCGAGATCGACGACCCTGCGCCGTACCGGGCATGGATGGCCACCCATGTGGCGACCTTGCTCGGGCTGAGCCAGGACCAGCGACTGCGCCTGGCCCGCTGGCTCCCCCTGTTCCGCAGCAAGGACGGCGAGCAGCTGCCGCGTGGCGAAGCGATGCTGAATGAGCTGCGGCAACTGCAGCAGCAGCTCGACCAACTGCCCGAAGGCGATTACCTGACAGCACTGTCGCCTGCCTTGAGCCTGGTGGACAGCAAGCCGCTGCGCGGCCTGGAAAGCGATTGCGCCAAGGTCATGGCCGCTCGCTCCTGGCTGACGCGCATGAACCCCATGCACCTGCTCAGGCGCAAGCGACTGCGCGATTTCCTCGTAGCTCAGGGTAATGACCGTGTGGATGAAGCCCTGCCAGGGCTGCACGCGGCCATCGAACTGGAACAGCGATGGCGCCCCCTGCGCGCCGAACTGGCTGCACTTCACCAGGCCCTGGCCCTGGACAGCGTTGCCCCGCAGGCAGGCCTGGAGCTGGCGGCCTTGGTAAAGGCTGATATCCATCAGCTCGTCGAGATCCAGGTTTTGGCGCAGGCACTGGCACAGTCGCCCCGCGCACGCCAGGCAGACGACGCCGTGCTTACCGGCGACAAACAACACCTGGAGGCCTTGCTCGGAGACCTGGATGCCTCGCTGCTGCGCCAAGGCGTGCGCCAGTCCAGCCTTGACCAGCTAAAGCGGCTCGAAGACTGGCTCGGCAACGAACTGGCTCAACAGCTGCGGCATGCCGTGGAACACAACCTGAGCAACGAACTGGCGCTCAGCCGCCTGCACGACGCCTTGCCCCACCTGGCGGCCTACCAAGGCTTCCGCGCCCGCGCCGGGCAGCTCGCCGAGGCTGACCTGGAGCTGCTCGCCCTGCTGCGCCAGCGCCAGGCGCAACTCGACCTGCTGCCCTCAGAGCAGCTCGACGCCGCCGTGCGCCGCCTGCTCAACCGCGAAGCGCGGCTGGGCTGGAAACACCGTATCGAACAGGCCAACCCGGAGCTGCTGTTCAGCCAAGAAGAGGCCCAGGCCAAGGTTGCCAGCCTGGCTCAAGCCGATACACGGATGCGTGAGCTCAACCGCCAACTACTGGCCACCGGTATCGACCCCACGCGCCTGGGCAGCCGCAAGCAGTGGGAGGATGTGACCCGGCTGACCGGCAAGCGCTCGCGCCGGCTGCGTGAATTCCTAGAACTGGGTGCTCCGCTGGGGCTGATGACATTGCGCCCGGTATGGCTGATGAACCCGGACGTGGCCAGTCGGGTGCTGCCACTGAAGAACGGCCTGTTCGACACGGTTATCTACGACGAGGCATCACAGATGCCGGTGGAGTTTGCCCTGCCGACGCTGTTCCGCGGCCAGGTCACCGTGGTCAGTGGCGACGAGAAGCAGATGCCGCCGACGGCGTTCTTCTCCAGCCGGGTCGAAAGTGACGAGGCCGAACTGTTCGATGGCGATGAGCCTGACGAGGACGCTGACGAGGAACAACGCGAAGCCTTCGAAGACACCTGGAACCGCCGCGAGATCAAGGACTGCCCAGACCTGCTGCAACTGGCGCGCAACGCCCTGCCCAGCACCACGCTGCAGATCCACTACCGTTCGGCCTACCGCGAACTGATCGGTTTTTCCAATGCCTCGTTCTACGGCAACCGCCTGAATGTGCCGGTGCGCCACCCCCAGGCGAGCATTCGTCAGCTCAAGCCACTGGAACTGATCCAGGTCGAGGGCCTGTACCAGAACCAGAGCAACGCGACCGAAGCCGCGCGTGTCGTGCAGTACCTGGAGGCGCTCTGGCAGCTGCCTTACGCGCAGCGCCCGTCAGTGGGCGTGGTGACCTTCAACCGCAAGCAGGCCGAGCTGATCGAGGAGCACCTGGAAGCCCATGCCGCCGAAAACGAAGCCTTCCGCGCCGCGTACGCCCAGGAGCGCGAACGCAGCGAGGGCGGTGAAGACATGTCGGTGTTCGTCAAGAACGTCGAGAACGTGCAGGGTGACGAGCGCGACGTGATCGTGTTTTCCTCCACCTTCGGCCGCAACAGCCAGGGCACCTTCCGCCGTCACTTCGGGGTGCTCGGACAGACCGGTGGCGAACGCCGCCTGAACGTGGCGGTGACCCGTGCTCGGCGCAAGGTGGTGATGATCACCTCGATGCCCATCGCCGACATTTCGGACATGCTCAACACCCAGCGCGCGCCGGCCAGCCCGCGCGACTACCTGCAAGGCTACCTGGAATATGCACGCGCGCTGTGTGCCGGCGAGTTCGACTACAGCGGCAAGCTGCTGGGCCGCCTGCAGACGGACCGCAGCACGCAGGTGCATGGGCACGACCAGGGCCACGACGGCTTCGCCAGGATCGTTGGCGCGTTCATCGCGTCCCTGGGCTGGAATGCCGCCCCGGCCAGCGAAGGCGACGCGTTTGGCCTGGACTTCGCCATCGCAAGCCCACAGACCGGAACCTATGCCATCGGCATCGAATGCGACGCGCCCAGCCACGCCCTGCTCGAGCGCGCCCGGGCCCGGGAAATCTGGCGGCCCTCGGTACTGCGCCGGGCGATTCCGCAGATCCACCGCGTCTCGTCCCAGGCCTGGTATCACGACGGCGACAACGAGCGCGCCCGCTTGCGCGCAGCCATCGAGGACGCCATGCAGGCAGGGCAGCCGGTGGCCGCATCCAACGACAAGGAGACCTGCCAATGAGTGGCCCAAAGGTGGTGCGCATCGTCACCCGTGAAGAAATCATCGCCCTTTGCGAAGGCCATCTGCGCCGCCTTGATCAGGCTGTGGCCCGCTGGGAAGCCCAGGCCGAAAAGCTTGGCCAACTGAGCGAGCAGGAACGCGCGGCCACGCGGGCACGGCAAGCGCGGTTGCGCGCCTTGCTCACTGAGGACCAGTACCAGGCATTGCAGAAAGCCGTCCCCATCGAGATCGAACACCTGCGGCGCGACCAGCTTGCCCGCGAGGAGCGCGCCATTGGGCAAGCGACCGAGCAGCGCCAGCATCAACGCCGCATGAAGGAAAATGCAGCGCTTCTGCTCAAGGCCCTGGTCAGCCGCACCGACGCCGACCCGCAGGTGGTGCAGGCCCTGACAAAACTGGCCGATGGCGCCCAACTGGACAATGCCGAGCAACTGCTTGCCCAAGGTTTCGCCCAATTGAGCAGCAGCAACGAAGCGCAAACCCTGGACGAACAGCAACGCGCGCTGGCTCGGCGGCTCATGGATGACGCCCCCACGCCCAACCTCACCACGTGGCTGGCCGAGCGAGCACAAGCCACCCGCGACCCACGCCTGCAGCAGATCGACCGGCATATCGCCGAGCTGCATCTGTTGCAAGGCACAGCCTGTGCTGAGCCCTTCGTACTAGCCTTGGCCCGGGCCGAGGCGCAGCCCCAGGCGCAACAGCGCAACTTGCTGCTCGACAGCCTGGTGATCGAGTTGGCTGATAAAAGCCGCGACTTCCAGCTGAGTCGCGATTCGCTCGCCAAGCTCCACGAACTGGCAAACGAAGTACAAACCCGCCTGGGCGCCGGGAACGAGGCCTTGCTCGAGCAGGTCCGCCTTTGCACGACCACCAGCCCGAAAGCCACGGTGAGCGAGCTGACGAGCCGCTGCGAAGCATTGCTCGCCGTGCATGTGCAAGCGCAAGCCGCCCTCGCCCGTCGCGAAGCCATGCTCAAGGGCCTGGCCGAACTCGGTTACGAAGTGCGCGAAGGCATGACCACCGCCTGGGCTGACGCGGGCAAGATAGTACTGCGCAAGTCGGCCACGCCAGGCTATGGCGTGGAGCTGGGCGGCAAGGCCGAGAATGGCCGCATGCAGGTGCGTGCGGTGGCATTGAGCCGTGATCGCGACACGCAACGCGACAAGGACATCGAGACGATCTGGTGCAACGAGTTCGGGCGCCTGCAGGCGATGCTTCAGGGTAATGGAAGCGAACTGCTGATCGAGCGAGCGATGGGGGTGGGAGAGACGCCACTCAAAGAAGTGCTAGCCGCTGAAGACGAAGACATGGCTGCTGCCGGACAGCCACGGACGAAGTCATCATGAATGGGCACGATCTGTATGCCGATCTCAAGGATGTGCTGAGTCGTTACCGAATAAACGGGTAACTAGCCTGGGCTAATCCTGGAGCCGTTTTTCCATTACGATGGTGCGCTCAGCCCCATGAAACTCGTCGCGGATTTTCTGATAGCCCAGGGCGGCGTAGAACTTCTCAGCGGTAATCGACGATGGCACACGTACAGCCCCAATGCCGGCGTGGGCAGCGGTCGCATGAATGACATCCATCAGATGCCGGCCAATGCCGCCTTTTTGGTGAGCCGGGTCAACGAAAACACTTCTGACCACATCACCGTCAAGACCGGCAGTGCCAACGATGTTATCGCCCAGCAAGGCTACGAAAACCCTGCGCTTGGCAAGTTGTGCAGTGACGACTTCAGGAGCAAAGCTCCGCTCAACCTGAGCGATCACATCGGGCGGGTAGTCCTGTGAATTTGACTCACGCAGGGCGGCTAGAACTACGCGGCTAATCGCTGCTGCATCGTTGCGTGTGGCGGGACGAACGCGATATTCCATGCGCAGACCTCAATGCTAAAGGATCACCGGTTAGCCCATCGCATTGGGCCTTCCCCGGAAGCTTTCCAACAATTTCCTTCTTTGCTGTTCCCAACCAGCGCCGAGCGCTATCCGATCAGCTTGGTGGTCTCTCCATGAGGGCATCACCATCCCGCCCTTCGATCTCCCTTGCCAAAAATCGGCGCGCCGACTGAGCGCCCGCTCCTCCCTGCTTCAATGGCAACCGCTGCCCTGTAACCGAGCTACGTTCTGATCGATGCGGCCTTGGATCGTGCGCAAGGTGTCTGGCGTAATGACCTGTGGGTACAGGTTCTCGGCGATGCTTGCAAACTGGCTAGCCACCTCACAAATGCCGTCAATCATTCTGCCTGCAACCTCCGGGGGCACCTCGGCTTCCTCGGCAAGCCGAAGCATTTGTGTGCGGGTAATCGACAGGGCCTCCCCCATTACATCCATCTGGTGATATCCACCTGGCCCCTCGCAAAAGGTCACATCGTAAGCCGGCGAAAGTCTCCAATGACCGTCCTGCGACATGACGTAGGCAAAGTTCTTGGGATGATCATCTCGGTTGTTGAACGCTACATTGAAGACGGCACGTTCGAAGGCCACCGCCATCTCTCGCACGTCGTTGGTACACATCTGGGTTGCCCGCAGGAAATTGACGTAGTCCAACACGCCTGGAGACCGGTAATTCGCCCCCGTGAAGGCCGCGAGGCTTTGCATGGGCACGCGCAGGCCATCCTGACGATCAAATCGCTTGCTGGCAAACGCCGCCAACCCATCAGGCAGGCTGAAGTACTGCGTGTCAGGGGTCTCGATACCGCACATGCGCAGGCATTCGGCGTAGACCATTTCGACAGCGCACACCTCGGCATGCTCTTCCTTGGCCGGGAACTTGACCAGCCAGGCCTCAAAGCCCGCCGTCACGGCAGTTGTAAACCGGCCAGTTTCGGGATCACGATAGACGAGGGCCTTAGGCCTTGCACCTTGAGGCGAGCCACCCACCAGCAGCAACCTCTGCAGGAACTCACCGCCGTCTCCATGGAGCACTTCCTGCACTTCGGCGGCTAGCTGCTCCAGCGGGATGTGGACTTCAGACGCCTGCCCTTCGGGCGCCACGGGTTCAAACGTCATGGCCCCCATGGCATTACCACCGATATAGGCCAGCCGTTCCAGTGAGCCGATGCGCGCTGTGGTGAGCCCGCGGCGCCTGAACATACGGTCCATCAGCAACATGCCCCATCCGTCCGGCAAGGCGTCGTAAACAGGCCCTGGCAAGTACAGTTGGTGGTCTGGAAAGTCTCGGCGCAGTTGAGCCCCCTCCAGCGGCAGCGTGTAGGACGACAGCTCCAAGCCCCTTTGCCTGGCTTCATTGCTGTACTCGAACACAATCAGTGGACGACCGGTCAGGGCAGTCGTGGAGACCAGCGTGCCCCATTGCCATCGCTCCCCCCACCCTTCGTAGAAGACGTTCACCTGCTCAAGCATTGCCGGGCTTCCTCTTGGTACGAAGACGATTGGCGCTGTTTTCGTAGCGCCGGATATCCTCGATGCTGTCCAGCTTTGGCAGGAAAAGGCCTTCCAGTTCCTTGGTCCGGCCAAGCGCCATCGCCACCCGAACGACGTTCTCGAATCCGACATTGCGCCCGGCTTCAAGGTTGGACACTGTGTTTGTAGCGATGCCGGCACGCCCGGCCAAGTCTGCCTGTGTCATGTCCCGCGCCAAGCGCTCTGTGCGCAAGCGATCGCAGAGGCGCTTCACGACCTCACTCGGCTTGCTGAAGCTTAAATCCAACATAGTGTATACCTAGCCCGCTCTGCGCCAGTTAATCCACAAAATTATAGAATTAACGCCCGGCCCTATCAAGCGAGCTAATTCCCTTAATTTGCGTCTTATCGTTTTGTTTCTACATTTACCCACAATTTAGTGGATTTACGAACGCTCGGCACAGAGGCTTCGTCGGCGGTTTGAAATGGTTTGCACGATCCAATACCCAAGCCATCCCGAACCTTTTATAGCGCCACGTGCATGTGGGCATGAGGGCAGTGTCGCACGCCGTGCTGATGGTGTTCGCGCAGAGCATCATGGAAACCGCTGAAACCGTCTACCCTGCCCCGCAGCCAAAGGCTTAAGCCTTGCAAACTGACCACGCGACCCCTTGGGAGCACTGTACATGTCTATCGACTTCAGACCCGCTCGAGTCTCGGACGCGCATGATATTGCGCGCTTCTTTCAACTGACATCGGAGGGCATGGCCGATTACATATGGAGCAAGCTCGCTGCCCCCGGAGAAGCACTGCTGAGTGTCGGTGCGTCTCGCTATGCCAGAGAACAGGGCGACTTTTCATACAAGAACTGCCTGATGGCCACTTTCGAAGGGCGCGTCATCGGCATGATGCATAGCTATGTCTTGCGCGCGACGCCTGACAGGCCAGCCGAGACCGACCCCGTCCTCGCGCCTTATTCCGACATGGAAATACCCGATACCTTGTACATATCCAGCCTGGCACTGGATGAGGCCTGGCGGAGCCAGGGGCTGGGCGCCCAGTTTCTTCGCCACGCCCAGCAGCGCGCTGACGACGCTGGCCTCGATGGGTTGTGCCTGATCGATTACGCAGAAAACCACGGTGCACGCCGCTTCTACGAACGTCATGGATTTCAGATCGTGAAAACCTGCCAGATCGTTCCGCACCCGATGCTCGGTGTAACCGGTGAAGCCTATTTAATGTATCGCCCTACTCACAACGTGCTCGAGAAACAGCCATGAACCAGAAACTGACCGTGTTCCGCGAACTGGATATCCAACCGCTGCGCGACCTGCCCTTCTTTGAAGAAGTTTTGGAAGGTACCCCTCACACGCTGACGTCCAAGTACTATCACGATGAACAGCAAGGTCGCATTTCCGGAGAATGGGAAGCCAGCACCGGGGCGTGGCGCATTGACTACAAAGTCTGGGAGTTCTGCCACGTTTTGAGTGGATGCTGCGTCATCGAGCTTGAGGGTTGCGCCCCGGTCACACTGGCGGCTGGCGACACGTTCATTATCGAACCGGGCGCCAAGGGCAAATGGACCGTAGTGGAAGACATGAAGAAGAACTTCGTGATCCTCTTGCCCGCGAACTAAGCCACTGAATGCTGGCTGAAGCCGACTATGCTGGTAGCAATCCACACGCCGGCACAGGGGCTGTTAAATGGGCAAGAAGCGCAGGTTCGGACGGGCTGCTTGGCTGATGCTACTGACCCACTTGCTGTTCTCGCCCCTGCTCCATGCGGACACCCCTCAGTCCGGGCCAGAGGTAGAGGGTGTGATTGCCGAGCCCGCCCCGCTGACCGTCATCAACCGCACGGTACTGGTCTTTCGTGCGACGCTGCTGGGCGAAACACCCAAGGTGCGCGCCCAGCGCGCCAAGAAGGTCATCGAGGAAACGCTCCAGGAAACAAACGACCTGGAGGTTCGCGTAGACCCTATTCTGCGCAGCTACCTGGTGCTGCTGGGCGGGCGCCGTGCATTCATCGTGACGCCGCTGGATGCTGCGGCCGATAGCATTACAGCAGGCGAAGCCGCCGAGCAGGCGGCCGAGAACCTGCGCCTTGTCGTCGAGGAAACCCGTCAGGCGCGTAGCCTGCGCTTTTTGCTCACTGCGATAGGCTACAGCGCTGCGGCAACCTTGGTGTTCTTCATGCTGGTAAAGGCCGCAGGCTACTGTCGACGCAAGCTCTTGGGACTGCTGCCCAAACTGATGGGCAAACACTCCGAGCGCCTCAAGGTCGGCCATACGCAACTGTTCGACCTGCAGAACCTGTACTACCTGATCGACCGCTCACTCTGGCTGCTGTACTGGTTGGTCGTGTTGTTGTTCTGCTACCAGTGGCTGGGCTTCGTGCTGTCTCAGTTCCCCTACACAAGGTCTTGGGGTGAAAGCCTCAATATCCACCTGATGGAACTGCTCAACTACCTGGTCAGCGGCATTTTACGTGCCATGCCCGGCCTGGTAGTTGCGCTGTCGATCTTTTTCATCGCCCGTGGTATCAGCGCCTTCTCCAAACGTGTGCTAAGGCGCATGGCACGCCCGGGCACGTTGAAATGGCTGACCGCCGAAACCTTGCAACCGACCATGCGCCTGACGTCGCTGGCGATCTGGCTATTCGCCCTGGTGATGGCCTACCCCTATCTACCTGGCTCGGGCACCGATGCCTTCAAGGGGCTCTCGGTGTTGCTCGGTCTGATGATTTCACTGGGGGCGACCAGTGTCATCGGCCAAGGGGCCGCCGGATTGATCCTTACCTACACACGCACGATGCGCGTCGGCGAGTTTGTACGCGTGGGCGATTACGAGGGCACGGTGACCGAAGTGGGCATCTTCACCACATCCATACGCACCGGGCTTGGCGAAGTGCTGACACTTCCCAATTCAATGATTACCGGCTCGGTGACCAAGAACTACTCGCGTATCGTGGAAGGGCCAGGCTATGTGGTCGATACCGTGGTGACCATCGGCTACGACACCCCCTGGCGTCAGGTCGAGGCGATGTTGCTGGAAGCGGCTCGGCGCACCGAAGGCGTGCTGCAAACGCCCGCGCCCCAGGTATTCCAGACGGCGCTGTCAGACTTCTACCCCGAGTATCGATTAGTGGCCCAGGCCATTCCGTCAGAGCCCAGGCCACGCGCGCAGCTCCTGAGCCTGTTGCACGCCAATATCCAGGACGTGTTCAACGAGTATGGCGTGCAAATCATGTCGCCTCACTACCTGGGCGATCCCGAGCAACCTAAATGGGTGCCCAAGGAGCAGTGGCACGCGGTCCCGTCCAAACCTGAAAACACCGCGTGAGCAATGAGGCCTCAGGTGCTCGGCCTATAGAGCGCCAACAGGGCATTGGAGACGGTGAAACCGATAGGGGTCCAAAGCGTGCCGAGTCGCGCCCCCATCACCAACCCGCTATGCACCCAACCACTTTGAGCACGGCGCAGAACCAAACTCAAAGGTCCAGCGCCCCTCGGAGCAAGGCGTCAAGCACGCGCGCGACGTCAGCACCATGCTCGTCCAGCAGGCACACCGGCAGCCCGTGCAAGGCAGCCTGCACACCGGCCAGCCCCTCGCCTGTCAAGGCCAGCGGACAAGCAATTTCCATCTGCAGCGAGCGCAAGCGCTTGGCCAAGGCAGGGCTCACCGGTGGCTGCAGCGCAATCACCAGTGCCGCAGGCTGCATCGCCGCACACAGCAGCGGGAGCTCTTCCAGGGGCTGCCCGCAGCCGAGCACTTCGATGCGTTGTCGCTCGCTGCTCAACAGCAGCCCGGCGCACAACACCTGGCATTCGGCTTGCCCCTCGGTACCCGCCAGCAGCACCCGCGGCGCATCGGCCTGGTTCATCTGCAAGCGCAGCAGCAGCCTGGCGCGCAAGAACGTATCGAGAAACAGCCATTGGCTACGCTGGCCTGGCGCAGTACCTGAAGCCAGCTCATGCCAAACCGGCATCAGCACTTCCCGCAGCACCGTGGCCTTTGGCAAGAGTGTGAACAGCTGTCCATGTATAGCTTCCAGCGCCTGCGCATCGAATGCCCTGGAAGCGCGCGCAACGGCAGCGCGCCAGTCGTCAAAGGCCGAGAGCTGCTGCACAGGCGCCACAGGCTGGCCGGCGAGCCTGTCGCCAACCTTGCTGATGGGCAGGCCGTTGGCGGTCCAGCGCAAGATGTCACGTATGCGCTGCACATCCTGGGCCGTGTACAAGCGATGGCCGCCCTCGGTGCGCTGCGGGTGTATCAACCCATGACGCCGCTCCCAGGCACGCAAGGTCACCGGATTGATGCCGGTCAGGCTGACCACATCGCGCATGGGTAGCAATTCGGGTGGGGTGGCGTCGGTCATAACGAGGGGTCATCCAGGTGGTTGCATATTCTAAACCCAGATGCACCTTCTGCGGCGAGCCTCCTTGGTTCATCATGCAACAAACAGCGCCAAAAGCTTCTGCACGGAAGCCTTCGGCGCACATCGCATACGAAATGTCTGTAGGTGAGCCCCATGATCAACGCAAAACTCCTGCAACTGATGGTCGAGCATTCCAACGATGGCATCGTCGTCGCCGAACAGGAAGGCAATGAGAGCATCCTTATCTACGTCAACCCGGCCTTCGAGCGCCTGACCGGCTATAGCGCCGACGATATCCTCTATCAGGACTGCCGTTTTCTTCAGGGCGAGGATCACGACCAGCCGGGCATCGCAATCATCCGCGAAGCGATTCGCGAGGGCCGCCCCTGCTGCCAGGTGCTGCGCAACTACCGCAAGGACGGCAGCCTGTTCTGGAATGAGTTGTCCATCACACCCGTGCACAACGAGGCGGACCAGCTGACCTACTACATCGGCATCCAGCGCGATGTCACAGCGCAAGTATTCGCCGAGGAAAGGGTTCGCGAGCTGGAGGCTGAAGTGACGGAACTGCGCCGGCAACAGGGCCAGGCCAAGCTCTGACAAAAAAACCTATACAAGAACGTTGACTTGTATAGATTAAGGCTTAGGCTTCAGTTATACCTGTACAGCAATACGATTTTGTACAGGATTGTCTGGAGCCCAGTATGTCAGCGTACTTACAGCAATTCGCCGAGCGCTTCGCCCGCCTTGATGGGGCTAACCTCGACACGCTGGAAAAACTGTACAGCGAAGATGTCACCTTTCGTGACCCCCTGCACCAGATACAGGGGCTGCAGGCCCTGCGCGCCTACTTCGAGCAGTTGTACGCCAACGCCAGCGATATCCGCTACGCCTTCACCAGCGCTGACGAGGTAAGGCCCGGGCAGGGCTACCTGCGTTGGACGCTACAGTTTTGCCACCCGCGCCTGGCTGGCGGCCAGCCGATCACGTTGCAGGGGTGCAGCTGCCTGCATTGGCGCGACCGTGTGCATTTTCACCAGGACTATTTCGACGCCGGTGCCCTGCTTTATGAGCACCTTCCCGTCATGGGCACTGCGATCCGCTGGCTCAAAGGCAGGCTGGCATGAGCCGCTGCTGGCTGACCGGCGCCAGCAGCGGGATCGGTGCCGCGCTCGCGCAAATCCTCCTGGAGCAAGGCCACCAGGTGGCCTTGGGCGGGCGCAACGCCGACCACCTTGCCCCGCTGGCCGAACGGTTTCCCGGGCAGGCATTGCTGGCCATTGGCGATCTTGACAACCCGGAGCAGGTCGCCGGCATCGCTGCGCATATCGAGCAGGCCTGGGGAGGCCTGGACATGGCCATTCTCAATGCCGGCACCTGCGAATACCTGGAGCCAGGGCACTTCGATCCGGCGTTGGTCGAGCGCGTCATGCGCACCAACCTGCTGGGCGTCAGCTACTGCCTGGCGGCAGCATTGCCCTTGCTTCGCGCCGGCCAACGCCCCCACCTGGTGGTGATGGGCAGTTCGGTAACCTGGCTGGCCTTGCCCCGTGCTGGCGCCTATGGCGCGTCCAAGGCCGCGGTGCGCTATCTGGTGGAGTCGCAGCGAATCGACCTGGCTCGCGAAGGCATCGCGGTCACCCTGGTAAGCCCAGGTTTCGTAGACACACCACTGACCCGCCGCAACGATTTCCCCATGCCACAGCTGTGGTCTGCGCAGCGTGCCGCCCGGCATATCGCCAGGCGCCTGCCCCGCCACCCCCTGGAAATCAACTTCCCCGGTCTTTTCACCTTGGTGTTGCGCCTGCTCGGGGCGCTGCCCGCGCGCCTGCGCCTGGCGCTGGGCCAACGCCTCGCCCGTCATGAACAGGAATGATGATCCATGCGTATAGCAATCATCGGCAGTGGCATCGCGGGGCTGACCTGCGCCCATTTGCTGTCACGCAAGCACGAAGTCACGGTTTTCGAGGCCGAGCAATGGATTGGGGGGCACACACACACCCTTGATGTGGTCTGGAAAGGCCAGCGCCATGCAATAGATACCGGTTTCATTGTTTTCAACGACTGGACGTACCCGCACTTCATCCGCTTGCTCGACCAGCTTCAGGTGCCATCGCAGCCGACCGAGATGAGCTTTTCCGTGCATGACCCGATCACGGGCCTGGAATATAACGGCCACGACGTGAACACACTGTTCGCCCAACGCAGCAACCTGGTGTCCCCAGGGTTCTGGGGGATGATCCGGGACATTCTGCGTTTCAACCGTCAGGCACTGGCCGACCTGGACAGCCAGCGTATCGATGCCAGCACCACGCTGGGCGCCTACCTTCAGGCGAATCACTATGGGCAGCGCTTCATCGATCATTACATCGTGCCGATGGGGTCGGCGATCTGGTCGATGTCTCGCGCAGACATGCTCCACTTCCCGCTTGAGTTCTTTGTGCGCTTCTGTCGCAACCACGGCTTGCTGTCGGTCAACCAACGCCCTCAGTGGCGGGTGATCAAAGGCGGCTCGCGCAGCTATGTCGCGCCGCTGTGCCGACCGTTCGCTGAGCGCATTCGCCTCAACTGCAAGGTTTACCGGGTCAGCCGCGACGAAGGTGGGGTGACCCTTGTGAGCGCAGCCGGCACCGAACGCTTCGACAATGTGGTGTTCGCCTGCCACAGCGATCAGGCCCTGGCACTGCTGGAAAGCCCCAGCAATCAGGAGCGCGCCGTACTCGGCGCCATCGGTTACGCCAGCAACGACGTGGTGCTGCACACCGACACCCGGCTGCTGCCACGTCGCCAGCGCGCCTGGGCCAGCTGGAACTACCGCCTGGGCGGCCCAGAGCAGGCTCCTGCCGCGCTGACCTACAACATGAACATTCTGCAAGGTATCCAGGCACCGACAACCTTCTGCGTGAGCCTCAACCAGACCGCACTGATAGACCCGGCGCAGGTCATCGCCCGCTTCCAGTACGCCCATCCCCAGTACAGCGTTGCCGCGTCCGCCGCGCAGGCGTGCCAGGAGCAACTGCAGGGGCAGCAGCACAGTTACTTCTGCGGCGCCTACTGGGGCAATGGCTTTCATGAGGACGGGGTGGTCAGCGCACTGAAGGTGGCCGCGCATTTCGGAGAGCAACTGTGAACAGCAGCCTCTGCCTGGGCTGGATCAGCCACCGTCGGCTGACGCCGCGGGCCCACGCGTTCCGCTACCGGATCGGCATGTTCTACCTGGACCTGGACGAACAAACCTGGCTGATGGGCCTGTCACGCTGGCTGGGGCGCTGGCGCCTGGCGCCGTTGTGCTGGCGCGAGACCGACTACCTGCCCGCCCTAACCCGCCAAGGCGAATCGCTGGCCCAGGCTGCACGCTTGCTGGTCGGGCAGGCGACGGGGCACCTGCCCGAAGGCCGGGTACAGCTGCTCACGCAACTGCGTTGCTGGGGGCTGTCGTTCAACCCGGTGAGTTTCTATTTCTGCCATGACCGCGACGGGTGCCTGACCGCGATCCTGATGGAAGTGCGCAACACGCCCTGGCGTGAACGCTTTCATTACGTGCTACCGGTGCAAGGCAACCTTGCCAGGCCCTTCAGCGTCGGCAAGGCCTTCCATGTGTCGCCGTTCATGCCGCTGGACATGGACTATCGCCTGCGCTTTTTCCTGGACGCGGACCATGTGCGCATTCACATGCAGAACTGGCAAGGCGGCACAAAGGTGTTCGAAGCCGACCTCGCCTTGCGCCGCACGCCACTGGATGGAACCGCGCTGCGTCGGTATGTCCTGAACTTCCCGTGGATGAGCCTGCGCACCGTCTCGGCCATCTACTGGCAAGCGCTCCGTCTGTTACTCAAACGCACGCCCGTGCATGACCACACCGCCTGCCAGGGTGACCTGGCACTCGGCCAACCTTGCGAGGACCTTGATGATGTCGAATCCCACCCTGAGCGTTAGCAAGTTCGCAGGCCTTGCGCCACTGCTCGGCGGGCTGGCACGAAGCGCCGTGCTCGCCCAGTTGGGCAAGCTGCGTCACGGCCACCTGCGCCTGCTCAGCCACGGGCAGCAGTGGAGTTTCGGTGATGCCGACAGCCCGTTGCAGGCCGAGGTGGAAATCCTCGATGACGCCACCTGGAGCCTGATCGCCGGCAATGGCTCGATCGGTGCGGGCGAAGCCTACATTCACGGCTATTGGCGCAGCCCCGACCTGGCGCTGGTGACCCGCCTGTTCGTCGCCAACCTTGAAGTGCTCGACGCGCTCGAGGGCGGCCTGGCCCGCTTGGGGCGCCCTGCCCTGCGCCTGCTGCACCGGCTCAACCGCAACGACAAGCGCGGTGCCCGGCGCAACATTCTGGCGCACTACGACCTGGGCAATGCCCTGTTCGAGCGGCTGCTGGACCCCACCATGATGTATTCGGCTGCGCAGTTCGAACACCCTGACCAATCACTGGAGCAGGCCCAGTTGCACAAGCTGGAGCGCATCTGCCAAAAACTTGAGCTGAGCCCTGACGATCACCTGCTGGAAATAGGCAGCGGCTGGGGCAGCCTCGCTATCCACGCAGCCACCCGTTACGGCTGCAGGGTCACCACCACGACGCTCTCCGAGGCGCAGTACAGCCATACCCTGAAGCGCGTTCAGGCCCTGGGGCTGGAGCAGCGTGTGCAAGTGCTCCGCGAAGACTACCGCGACCTTCAAGGCACGTTCGACAAACTGGTTTCGATCGAGATGATCGAAGCGGTTGGCCATCGCTACCTGCCGGTATATTTCCGCCAGTGTGCCTCGCGACTCAAGCCTGAAGGCCTGATGCTACTGCAGGCGATCACCATCCGCGACCAGCGCTATGCCCAGGCGCAGCGCTCGGTCGACTTTATCCAGCGCTACATCTTCCCCGGTGGCGCCCTGCCTTCGCTCAGCGTGTTGCTCGACACCGCCAGCCGGCACACTGGCCTTAACCTTGTGCACATGGAAGATTTCGGCCTGGACTATGCCCACACCCTGCGGCACTGGCGCGAAAACCTGCGTCAGGCTCGCACCGCGCTGACGGACCTTGGCTACGACGACATGTTCCAGCGCCTGTGGGAGTTTTACCTTTGCTACTGCCAAGGCGGTTTCGAGGAGCGCGCCATTGGCGTAGCACACCTGCTCTGGGCAGCGCCCCAGGCACGCCGCGCGCCCTTGCCTGGCGGTGCCTGATGCCCAGCCGCTGGCTGATCGGCAATGCCCTCTGGCTGCAAGCCGGCTGGTGGGTCTGCGTGCTGGGCGCCGAGCGGCCCTTGCTGTTGCTGCTGGTGATTCCGGGCGTGGCTGTGCACCTGCGCCTGTGCCCGGACATCAATGCCGAGGTCAAGGCACTGTTGCGCGTCACCTTTATCGGCTGCGTGCTCGACAGCGCGCTGGGAGCACTGGGTGTGTTCAGTTTCGACGCCAGGCCCCTGCCGTTGTGGCTAGCGCTGCTGTGGTTGGTGCTGGCCAGTGGGATGCGTCACAGCCTGGCATGGGCCGGCAGGCACTGGCGAAGCGGCGCACTGCTGGGGGCGATTGGCGGCGCTCTGGCCTATGTAGGCGGCGCCAGGCTGGCAGATGTCACCTTGCCATTGGGCGCGCTGGAAACCGGCCTGCTACTGATGCCGATATGGGCTTTGGCCTTGCCGCTGCTGGTGCGGGTCGCGGCGAGGCGCTGACCGGCGGCATCGCTCGGAACAGTAGCGCACCTGCTCCCAGCAACGTGCCCAACGCTTGCGCCAGTTGAACGGCCGGCCACACACCGCGCAAACCTTGCTGGGCAGAAAGCTCTTTTTCATAACGCCTGCCCCGCATCGAGCCGCGCCAACAATGACTGGCCACGTAGCCACACGGCATCGCGACGGCCAGGGGGCATGCCATCGAGGCTGCGATAGACCAGGGCCAGGCGCGGGTTAGCCGAGAGCTGGGGGCGATGACGAATGAGAAAATGCCAATACAAGGCATTGAACGGGCAGGCATCCTCTTCGGTCACCTGGTCAACCTTGTAACTGCAAGCCTTGCAATGATCGGACATGCGCTGGATATAACGACCACTGGCGCAGTACGGCTTGGACCCCAGGTAGCCGCCGTCGGCGTGCATCACCATGCCAAGCGTGTTGGGCAGTTCGACCCACTCGAAGGCATCCATGTAGACCGCCAGGTACCACTCACAAATCGCGGTTGGCACGATACCGGCCAGCAGGGCGAAGTTGCCGGTAACCATCAACCGCTGAATATGGTGAGCGTAGCCCAACCGCAGGGTTTGCCCGATGGCTTGCGCCATGCAGCGCATGCGGGTGCGCCCGGTCCAGTAGAATTCTGGCAGCGCCCGGTCGTTGTTCAGGTGATTGAGCCCGGCATACGCCGGCATGCGCTGCCAATAGATGCCTCGCACATACTCACGCCAGCCGATCAGCTGGCGAATGAAGCCTTCAGCTGCATTGAGCGGCACCCGCCCCTCGCGCCAGGCTTTGTCGACGTCGTCGCACAGACGACGCACATCCAGAAGCCCGATATTGAGCGCCGCACTGATGCGCGCATGAAACAGGTACGGCTCGCCTTCGGCCATCGCGTCCTGGTAGTCACCGAAAGCCGCCAGGCCGAAATCCAGAAAATGCTGCCACAACTGTTGTGCCTCGGCGTGGGTCACCGGGTAGTCGAAACCGTCGACGCCCCCGTAGTGGTCGCTGAAGCGCTGACGCACCAAGGCCACCACCGCTGCCGTGATGTCGTCCTGCGCGAAATGCGCAGCGAACGGGCCACGCAGGTGCCGTGGCAATGGCTTGCGATTGTCGCCATCGAAATTCCAGGCCCCACCTGCCGGGCTGCCGTCAGGCTCCATGAGCAGGCCGGTCCGCTTGCGCATGCCACGGTAGAAGTGCTCCATACGCAGCTGGCGACGTTCTGTGGCCCAGCGCCCGAAGGCTTCACGGGAGCACAGAAAACGCGTGTCGCGAAACCACACAAGCGGCAGTGCGGCATCACGCAAGGCCTGCTCCAGGCGCCACTCCCCGCACTCGGTCAGGTGGATGTGGGTGGCGCCCAAGGTTTGTTGCCAACGACGCAACTCACCCACGATGCTGCCGCTGTTACCCTCGGCGTCCAGCTTGACATAGTGCACCTGCCAACCCCGTTCACGCAGGGCCTGGGCAAAATGGCGCATGGCGCTGAAGATGAGAACGATCTTCAGCGGATGATGCGGTACGTATCGGGCCTCCCCCTCCACTTCCGCCATCAGGACCGCATCGCGAGCAGGGTCAAGGGACGCCAGGCTTGCCAGGTCGAACGACAGTTGGTCACCCAGCACCAGGCCCAGGCGCATCGTCCGGGCTACCACTGGCTGGTGAGCGTTACCGGTACGCGCAGCGGCGCGATGGGGCCGTCGCGCTGCCCGCACATCTCATCGTGCACCACCTGCTGCACCAGCATGCACGGCACCGGCGGCAGGTCGGCCAGCAACTGCCGCAGTTCGGTCGTGGAGCGCACGCGCACGGGCTGCCCCTGGGCATCGCTCAATGTCACGGGGCCGGCGTCGGTCAGGGCACGCAGGAGGTAGAAGCCTCCCTCCAGCGACAGCAGTTCAAGTTCCTTGGCTTCGCCGGTCGAAACCAGCTGGGTCAGCGCGTTCAGGTTCATGGTGTGCCCTCTGGCAGGCGGCGGAAGAACAAGGTTATCTGGCCAATCTCCACGCCCAGTTTGCTCATGCTCGAGCGGTTGATCAGGGTGTCGTCATCCATGAGGTACATCCAGTCGTCCAGGTCTACCTGCCAGTGCCGCCCATCGACCGGCAGGTCCAGTTGGTAACGCCATCGCAGCGCGTTGCCCGCCACTTCGCCACGCGCCTCGCCGATCACGTCCCCCGCTGTTCCCCGCCAGCGCCCGGGGCCGTCCGGCACCAGCGTCCAGGTCCGCTGCTGGCGCGTACCATCGCTATAGAGAAAATGTTCGTCGAGGATCAGCCGCTCACCCTCGCGGCGGCTGTCGATGCGCACATGGAAGCGCTTGACCACCTCCCCGGAACGCTTCTGGAACATCCCCCACGCCTGAACCGGGCGCGAGAAGAATGCCGCCAGGTCCAGCTTCGGCTGCTCCTGGGCATAGTGCTCGACACCGACATTGCCACAACTGCCCAGAAGCAGGCAGGCAGCCAGCAACAGCGCTTTGTACATGTTCAGGCTCCTCGGTCATCGCCAGCCAGCCCAAGCAGCCGCTGACGCAATTGGGGGTCTCTGGCCCGCGGGTCGAGCCAGATGGCGAAGAAGGCCCGGGCGAACACCGGATCGTCGATCGCGTGGCTCAGTTTGCCGTCGACGTAAAAGCGGCAACCCTGCCCCGGCAGGTACAAGCCCGTGATGCGCATGCCAGGGCTCACGTCCACGAATGCCTGCTCTATCGCCCTGGTCCATGCCGCGCGCTGCTGTGCCGTCATGCTTCCGCCATCCAGGCGTTGCATTTCCTCGAGGCTGGCCTTGACCAGCGTGTCCCTGGACAATGACCGGTGATAGAGCAGCTCAAGGGCGAACGGCTGGTTCCAGCCCTGAACCGGGCCAACTGCCCATAACCGGGCGGTATACAGCCGCAGGCCGAACCAGGTGAAATCACCGGCGCCCAGCCGTTGCGCCGCAGGCAGCTCCGCTCGCCAGTCTGCCGCCGACGACATGGCGGCTAGCAGCAGGCACAAACAGGTCCAACGTGCAGGGTGCGCCATTCTGACCTCGAGCACTTTGCTAAATACTATACAATAGTAGACGCTTGTACAGATATTTGACGAACCATGTATAGTTTTTAATGCCCAGCATGCATATTTCTGCAAGCCTCGCGCCCCGTTATCGAACACCCATGAAAGTCGAGATAGAAGGAATTGCTCATGCTGTACGTCGTCATGCTCGGTGGACGCCACCCACGGGCCAATATCGAGGTCCACGACGTGGTGTTCGCGCAGGCGGACTCACTTGAACAGGCCTACCCACATATGCGCCAAGCCTGGTTCGGGAGCCGAACGGGCCTGCACATCGACGCATGGATGGAAGTCGACGGTATTGACCGCTACCGCGTCGCGTTCAGCCAAGTAGCGCCTGGCCCACACGATCCCAGGCTGTTCTTCATCAACCTTGGAGGCTACGAGCCCAGGGTGTTTGGCGAGGCACACCGCTACCTGCTAGTGGTGGCGAAGGACAAGGCCGAGGCCAGGCAACTGGGCAAACAGCGCCTGCAGGCAGACTGGCTCAAGCCGCATACCGACGCGGTACTGGACGTCGACGATTGCCTGCCGATCGACTGGGTGAACGACCGTTACGTGCACTTGATCGAAGGGCCCCATGACGGCTTACGGCAGTACAGCGACTATATCCTGCTGTGAGCTCACCCCTGCCAGGTGCAAGAACGTTGGCAGGCATCACAGGACGAGGCGCCAGCGCCCAGCCAAGAGGACACTCTGATGAGCCTGATAAACGACCTTCACACACCCGCCAACGTGCTGGTCTGCGGGGCCAGTGAAGGGATTGGCCTGGCATTGTGCACGCAGTTGCTGGCGCGCGATGACATCGGGCTGGTGTTCGCCGTTTCGCGACGAGCCACCACCAGCCCTGCGCTGGATACCTTGTTCACAGAGCACGGACGACGGTTGGTTCGCCTCGACTGCGACGCCCGATCCGAGCAGGCACTGCACACTCTGGCAGCACAGGTGGGCGCCTGCTGCGACCAGCTGAACCTGGTCTTCAGCACGCTTGGCGTGCTGCAAGAAGGCCCGGCACGGGCTGAAAAAGCGCTGAACCAGCTTGATATGGCGGGGTTGCTGAGCACTTTCACAACCAACTGTTTCGCCCCTGTTCTGCTGCTCAAGCATTTGCTGCCGCTGCTGCGTCGGCAACCGATGGCCTTCGTCGCCTTGTCCGCGCGAGTCGGGTCGATCGGCGACAATCACCTGGGTGGCTGGTACAGCTACCGTGCCAGCAAAGCCGCGCTCAACCAGCTTCTGCGCACTGCAAGCATCGAGCTGAAGCGGCTGAACCCCGCTTCAACGGTACTTGCATTGCATCCCGGAACCACCGACACCCAGCTTTCCCGCCCCTTTCAGGGCAACGTGGCGCCGGACAAACTGTTCTCGCCCGCGTTTGCCGCTACCTGCATCCTGGCACTTGTGAGCCGTCACGGCCCGGCGCAGAGCGGAACGTTCTGGGCGTGGGATGGCACGCCGATTCCTTGGTGACGCGCGCGGAGAGTTCCAGGCAAAGTCGATGAACCAGCTCTGAGCGAGAGGGGTCAACCCTTTATCTGACAACGGCAGAAGGAAGGGTGGAACGAATGGTTTCGTTTGATCTGCAACGGATGCTGATAGGCGACTTCCCTTTTACCTTTCTGCTGGAAGTTGCTGTTCGTGTTTCTGCGGCCTTCCTGGCCGTGTTCTTTTTTCTGAAATTCAGTGGTCGGCGCGGTATCAGACAGCTGTCCCGGTTCGAGCTCGTGGTCATTCTCACTCTAGGCTCAGCAGCCGGCGATGTAACCTTTTATGAAGATGTACCGCTGCTGCCGGTGGCCTTGGTTTTCCTCACACTGTTCATGCTTTACCGAGGAACGGTCTACCTCATGAGGCGAAACAGAACCTGCGAGGCCTGGATCGACGGGCTGCCAGTCACGGTAGTGAAAGATGGCATGTACGAAATCCATTCGCTGCGTCACATGAACATTTCACCGAATGAGCTGTTCATGGAGCTACGCCAGCAAGGTGTCGAGCACCTGGGCCAGGTTCGACTGGGCCTTCTGGAAACCGATGGCGACCTCAGTTTGTATTTCTACAACCAGCAAGACACACGTCCCGGCCTCTCAGTGCTGCCGTTCGAGCATCGCCCAGAGTACAGATCACCGCCCGGCGCCGGGCTGCATTGCTGCGTGGACTGCGGTTTTCCGGCCTACCATGAGCCTCACGACACCCTGGCGTGTTCACGTTGCGGTCATACGGTCTGGTCGCCTGCATTGGATACCGTGCGCAACCGTTAGCCTGTTCTCCCCATACCGCCAAGCATCGAGCAGGAACTTTGCTCGCTGTTTGCAGGCCCTTATGAAAGGCCTATCAGCACGAGGAGAGAATGATGAGTGCACAATTGAACGGCAAGCGCGTGGCCTTTCTGGTCACCGATGGCTTTGAACAGGTGGAACTGACCGGCCCGCGTGAAGCGTTGGAAAACAGCGGCGCAGTGGTCGATATCCTGAGCGAGAAAGAAGGCACGGTACGTGGCTGGAACCATGACGAACCCGCCGACGCGTTCAGCGTGGATGCGACTTTCGACAGTGCGCAGCTTGATCTCTACGATGCCCTGGTGCTGCCCGGCGGTGTGCAGAATTCGGACACGATTCGCTTGATTCCCGGCGCGCAGAAGCTGGTTAAAAGCCACGATGCGGCCGGCAAGCCGCTGGCGGTCATCTGCCATGGCGCGTGGTTGCTGATATCGAGCGGGTTGGCCAAAGGCAAGCGAATGACCAGCTACAAAACCTTGCAAGATGACATTCGTAATGCGGGCGGTACGTGGCTGGATAAACCAGTGGTGGTCGATGGCAACCTCATCACCAGCCGCCAGCCGGATGACATCCCCGCCTTCAATGAGCAGTTGATCAAGGCATTGGCAGGCTGGGCCTGATTCTCTTCAGCGCGTGCTGGTCGCCCATGGCACCGACCAGCTCGCGCTGATCACGCCAGCTGGATGAAAACCGAATAGCTGCCCAGCAAAACCCAGAAGCACAGGAAAATCCAGGGCGTGCGCAAGGAAAACAGCAGCGATTTACGGTGCCCTGCCTGAGAGGTCTCGGCCTCGCAGAACAGCGGCGACTCGTCATAGGCCAGGCCCATCATCGGCTCGCTGCGCAGCAGGTGGCTCTGCTTCATCTGCCAGTGCTCGATAATCCGGAAGGCCGCGCGGATGCCAGGCCAGGCGTTCAGTGTACTGAGCACGCCGAGCAGTGCGAGAAAAGCCGGGACCATCAGGGTGAACATTTCGCCCCAGCTTTGGTTCAGGTTACCCATCGATGACACGTAGGCGATCACCAGGAACGACTGGGCCGCAAGATAAGCGTCGGTACGGTTGGCCAGGATGGTGGTCTCATACTGAATTTCGCGTCGATAGAAATCCAGCCGCTCCTTGGGCGTACCGAACATCCTCTCGTTCGTCTGATCGATCTCATGTTCCGGCGTGGAAGGCGTGATGATTCGAGGCACTGCAGGCTCCTTGATAACGTGGGCCTCACCCATGCCAGCAAGTCCCGTCAGCGGTAGAGCCAGGCGGAGGGTAAAAATTCACTGGAAGTGGGTGCACCAACCGCTCGTCGCTCAGCACGAAGATCCACTTCAACACTGGCCTGGCGCGCCTTTCGAACGGGAATGAGCGTTCCAACCCTGCAGGAGCTTCCAGCATGAGCGACTACCCTACCCCTCCATTCCCATCCCAACCGCAAAGCGTTCCCGGTTCCCAGCGCAAGATGGATCCGTATCCGGACTGCGGTGAGCAGAGCTACACCGGCAACAATCGCCTCGCAGGCAAGATCGCCTTGATAACCGGTGCTGACAGCGGCATCGGCCGTGCGGTAGCGATTGCCTATGCCCGGGAAGGCGCTGACGTTGCCATTGCCTATCTAAATGAACACGACGATGCGCAGGAAACCGCGCGCTGGGTCAAAGCGGCTGGCCGCCAGTGCCTGCTGCTGCCCGGCGACCTGGCACAGAAACAGCATTGCCATGACATCGTCGACAAGACCTTGGCGCAGTTTGGTCGCATCGATATCCTGGTCAACAATGCCGCGTTCCAGATGGCCCATGAAAGCCTGGACGACATTGACGACGATGAATGGGTAAAGACCTTCGATACCAACATCACCGCCATTTTCCGCATTTGCCAACGCGCTTTGCCCTCGATGCCAAAAGGCGGCTCGATCATCAACACCAGCTCGGTCAACTCTGACGACCCGTCACCCAGCTTGTTGGCCTATGCGGCCACCAAAGGGGCCATTGCCAATTTCACTGCAGGCCTTGCGCAATTGCTGGGCAAGCAGGGCATTCGCGTCAATAGCGTCGCACCCGGCCCGATCTGGACACCGCTGATACCGGCCACCATGCCTGATGAGGCGGTGAGAAATTTCGGTTCCGGTTACCCGATGGGGCGGCCGGGTCAACCTGTCGAGGTGGCGCCAATCTATGTCTTGCTGGGGTCCGATGAAGCCAGCTACATCTCGGGTTCGCGCTACGCCGTGACAGGGGGCAAACCTATTCTGTGAACGTGCTGCCGGGGCCTGCTGACGCGGGCCTCGGTGCCACATTGAGGAAGAGGAAGAAGAGCTCTTCCCCACCGCGAAAAAGCTGCTCGGAAAAGACCGACTGGACGAGCTGGGGCTCGCCATGCAAGCCCAGAAAAAACTGCTGAAGGGTGAGCAACGGGCCGCGTGAATCAAAGGCGCCAGGCCAGGTCGGGCACGATCGACCCAGCCTGGCGCCATGGGTTAATGTTTGGGACTCGCTTCGATGGAGAGCTGGATCGACTTGCTGGAGTGGCCGGCCATGCTGGTCACGGTGGTGGCAGCCTGGTGCATCGGGTCGCACCGTCCAGGACGGCGCATGGTGGGCTTCTGCTGTTTTATCGCCAGCAACATACTGTGGTCAGTCTGGGGGTGGCATGCCCAGGCCTGGGCTTTGATTGTGCTGCAGCTTGTGTTGTGCGTCATGAACCTGAGGGGATGGCGCAAGAATAAAAGCGCTTCAACGAAAGCGCAGGTCACACTTGCCGAGCATCCCTTCGCACCGCCTGAGGAGGGACGCCAAACCCACGGATGAACACCTCGCGCATGTGCCGGCGGTCCCTGAACCCGGTTTCCTTGGCCACCACCTCCAGGCTGTGCCGGCTCTGCTCGATCATCAGCCGGGCAGCCTCGAGCCGCAGGCCCTCGATGGCCTTGGCGGGTGATTGCCCGGTCTCGGCAGTGAATACACGGGTGAACTGCCGAGGGCTCAGGTGCGCCACCTGGGCCAGCTCTTCCACGCTCAATGGGCGGCTGAGGTGACCGCGCGCGTAATCCAGCGCGCTCTGGATACGGTCAGTCCTGGGCGACAGCGACAACAGTTCGGAGTGTTGCGACTGCCCACCAGAACGGCGTTGATGCATGACCATCTTGTGCGCCACCGACCTGGCTATCTCGTTGCCCAGATCCTTTTCCACCATGCCCAGGGCCATGTCCAGGGCGGCGGTCATGCCGGCGGACGTCCATATCGACCCATCGACGATGAAGATCCGGTCTTCCTCGACGTCGATTTCCGGGTGCAACTCACGCAACTTGTTCGCGTAGGCCCAGTGGGTTGTAGCACGCCGCCCATCCAGCACCCCGGCCTGTGCCAGTACGAAACAGCCGGTGCAAAGACCCGCAGTGCGCCGCGCAGCGTCGACGAAGCCCCGCACGCTGGCCAGCACCTCTTCACCAGGCGGTGTCAACGGCGTCAGCGTACCCGTCACCATCCAGGTGTCAGCCAGACCAGGGGCGGCCAGAGGCAGCGTCTCGACAGACATCCCCAACGAGGAGCGCACCGTGCCGCCACCGACAGAAAAGTTCTCGAGCCTGTAAACCGCTTTGCCGGCGACGATGTTGGCAAACTCGAACACGGTTTGCGTTGCCAGGGACATGATCTGAAAGCCTTCGGTTAACAAATAGCCAACCCGGTGCATGGTTGAACCCCACTTAGCAATGTCCTGAAACACTACCATATACGTCCTTTAAGACAATAACCGTCTTCTGCATCATGGCTCCACCCACTCAAAGCAACGGAGTATCACCATGGCACAGGCATTCAAAGGCACCGCGCTTGTCACCGGCGCTTCCACCGGCATCGGTTCGCTCTACGCAGAGCAGTTGGCACGCCGCGGTTATGACTTGGTACTGGTGGCCCGCAACCGGGAACGCCTTAACGCATTGGCGGGCCGGCTCACCACCGAAACCCAGCAGAATGTGGAAGTGTTCCCGGCCGACCTGGCCAATACAGATGACCTTGCCAAGGTAGAACGCAAACTGCGCGAAGATGCCAGCATCAGCATGCTGGTGAACAACGCCGGCATCGGCACCCATACCAGCCTGCTGGAAAGCGATGTCGAGCGCATGGCCGAAATGATCAGCCTGAACGTGACCGCCCTCACCCGCCTGACCTATGCGGCTGTACCCGGTTTTGTGGCGCGTGAGCGGGGGGCGATCATCAATATCTCATCCATCGTCAGCCTGGCGCCAGAACTGCTCAACGGCGTCTACGGCGGCAGCAAGGCGTACGTCACTGCGTTCACCCAGTCCTTGAACAAGGAGCTGACGGGCAAGGGGGTGCAGGTGCAGGCGGTACTGCCCGGGGCCACCGCCACTGATTTCTGGCAAATCGGCGGCTTACCGGTCGAAAACCTCGACCCCGGCATCGTGATGTCGGCCCAGGACTTGGTGGACGGTGCGCTGCAGGACTTCGACAACGGGGTGCTGATCTCCTTGCCGTCAATGCAAGATCTGCAAGCCTTCGACCAATACGAAGCTGCCCGCCAGGCCTTGTTCGGCCAATTATCCAGCAACCAGCTTGCACCGCGGTACAGCGCCAGCTGACGGTTGCGCGTGAGGCGCTTACACTTGGTAACGAGCGCCTCACACCATTTTCACTGAAGGAGGGAAAGTCTTGCGCTATTTGGCCAGTTTATCGCCTTAATCGAAACGACTAGCCTGAGCTCACTTTTCCCCTACCCAAGAGGTTGCGCCAATGAAGGCTGTCGTTTACACCCAACCCGGTTTGCCGATCCAGGACCCGCAGTCGTTGTATGACGCGCAGTTGCCCGAACCCAAGCCGGGAGCCCGGGATCTGCTGGTCGAGGTAAAGGCCATTGCTGTCAACCCGGTCGACACGAAAATCCGCGCGAGCCGCGGCGGTGAGCAACCACAGGTTCTCGGCTGGGATGCGGTTGGCGTTGTTCGCGAGGTTGGGCCAGAGGTCACGTTGTTCCAACCTGGCGATGAGGTTTTCTACGCCGGTGCCATCGACCGTGCTGGCAGCTACAGTGAGCGCCATGTGGTGGACGAGCGTATCGTCGGACGCAAGCCCCGCAGCCTGGACAACGCCAGTGCCGCAGCCCTGCCCCTTACTTCCATCACTGCATGGGAGCTACTGTTCGACCGCCTGGGTATTGAGGAAAACGGGGGCCAGGGCCAAAGCCTTCTGGTGATCGGAGCCGCCGGCGGGGTGGGCTCGATCCTGGTCCAGCTCGCCAGCAAACTCACACAGCTGGTTGTCATCGGCACCGCTTCAAGGCCTGAAACCCAAGCCTGGGTCAAGGAGCTGGGGGCGCATCATGTCATCGATCACACCAAACCGATCCCCCATCAACTGGAAGCGCTGAAGCTGAACCCGGTCGATCATGTAATCAGCCTGACCCATACCGACACCTACCTCCCCCAACTGGTCGAAGTGCTTCGTCCACAAGGCAAGCTCGCGCTGATCGACGACCCGGCACAACTGGATGTCATGCCGCTCAAGCGCAAATCCCTTTCCCTGCACTGGGAGCTCATGTTCACCCGTTCGCTGTACCAGACCGAGGACATGATCAAGCAGCATCAACTACTCGATCGCATTTCACAGCTGGTGGATGATGGGGTACTCAAGACTACCCTCGGCGAGCACTACGGCACCATCAACGCCGAGCACCTCAAACGCGCTCACGCCTTGATCGAGAGCGGGAAAGCACGCGGCAAGATTGTTCTGGAAGGTTTCTGATCGCGTTCCGGTTCCGAGGCAAGGCTCAGCTTTCATGACCACCCCGTACTCCGCTTCGCGAATGCACAAGCCGTGAACCATTACCTGAAAGGAACGTTTCACGGCGGGTGCCGGCATTCTCAAGGCTTTGCAGTGCGCCCTTTTTTCCATTGCGCCCTGGAGACACCTTCAGAGTAACCGGTGACACCGATCGCTACCTGCTGAATGCGGCCGCCATGCTGAAGGAAGGCCTCGACCTGCTCGCAGATGCGCACATGGGCTTTTTGGGCCGCGTTGGGGTACGTCTGGGACATGTTGGCCTCTCGGTTATGAGCCACTGAACGACAGTCACCCGAGCAGGCACTATACACCCTGCATTGCCGTCAGGGCCTGAAGCCTGCCAAAACCCTGCTTTTGTCGACCGGAGGGGCCATGGCCATGCTGGGCTGCATGTGCCCACGCCCAAGAATGCTTGCCTGTACATATGGTAATACGTATATTCGGTTTTCCATATGTTCAGGCGCCCCCATGATCACTCCGCCCGATGTCTTCAAGAGCCTCTCTGACGAAACCCGCGCTCGCGCCACCCTGCTTATCGCCAGCCTGGGCGAACTGTGCGTCTGCGAACTGATGTGCGCGCTGGACGACAGCCAGCCCAAGATCAGTCGCCATCTGGCACAACTGCGCAGCAATGGCATGCTGCTGGACCGCCGTCAGGGCCAGTGGGTGTATTACCGCTTGAATCCGGAGCTGCCTTCCTGGGTTCACGAGATGCTGCAGGTCACCTTGCAAGCCAATTCGCAATGGCTGGCAGACAACGCCCTTCGGCTGAAGAACATGGACGGCCGCCCCGTTCGTGATTCGGCCTGCTGCTGATCATCACCAAGCGAGATATTCATGCTGCCCGCCATTGCTGTCTTTGTGTTCACCCTCATATTGGTCATCTGGCAGCCCAGGGGGCTCGGGGTTGGCTGGAGCGCCGCGCTAGGCGCCCTCATTGCCCTGGCTACAGGCGTAGTTTCGCTGCATGACATCCCTGCCGTATGGGCCATTGTCTGGAACGCCACCGCCACGTTCATCGCGATCATCATCATCAGCTTGCTGCTGGATGAGGCAGGTTTCTTCGAATGGGCCGCATTGCATGTGGCGCGCTGGGCAAACGGCGGCGGCTACCGCCTGTTCGCCTTCTGCGTACTGCTCGGCGCCGCTGTATCGGCCCTGTTCGCCAACGACGGTGCGGCGCTGATCCTCACCCCCATCGTCATGTCGATGCTGCTCGCGCTGCGCTTCTCACCTGCTGCGACACTGGCCTTTGTCATGGCAGCAGGCTTCATTGCCGACACGGCAAGCCTGCCGCTGGTGGTCTCCAACCTGGTCAACATCGTCTCGGCCGACTACTTCGGCCTGGGCTTCGCCGAATACGCATCGGTGATGGTGCCGGTGAATATCGCCAGCGTGGCGACCACCCTGCTGGTGCTTTTTCTGTTTTTCCGTCGTGATATCCCCAAGCAGTACGCGCTCGATGCGCTGAAGGCGCCGAGCGAGGCAATTCATGACCACGCCACCTTCAAAGTCGGTTGGTGGGTGCTGCTGGTGTTGCTTGCAGGCCTGTTCGTACTGGAACCTCTGGGCGTCCCGATCAGTGCGGTGGCCGCCGTCTGCGCCGCAATCCTCTTTGCCGTGGCCGCTCGCGGTCACCGCATCTCAACCCGTCGTGTGCTGCGGGAAGCGCCGTGGCAGGTGGTGATCTTTTCTCTGGGCATGTATCTGGTGGTGTACGGCCTGAAGAACGCCGGCCTTACGGACATGCTCACCCATCTGCTGGACTGGCTTGCCGGGCAGGGACTGTGGAGCGCGGCCATTGGCACCGGGTTGATCTCCGCGCTGCTGTCCTCAGTCATGAACAACATGCCCAGCGTGCTGATTGGCGCATTGTCGATCCAGGCCAGCGGCGCAGACGGCCTGGTACGTGAGGCGATGATCTACGCCAATGTCATCGGCTGCGACCTTGGCCCGAAGATCACCCCGATCGGCAGCCTCGCCACGCTGCTTTGGCTGCATGTGCTGGCGCGTAAAGGCATGCGCATCACCTGGGGTTACTACTTCAAGGTCGGCCTGCTGCTCACGGTACCGGTTTTGCTGATCACCCTTTCTGCTCTGGCACTGCGCCTAAGCCTCTGACGTTCGCCACCCAGCGGAGGAGCCCTCCATGCGAGTCCTGTTCATGTGCACGGCCAACAGCTGCCGCAGCATCCTTTCCGAAGCAATGTTCAACCACCTGGCACCGCCCGGTTTCGAGGCAGTCAGCTCTGGCAGCTTCCCCAAGGGCCAGGTGTTGCCACGCAGCCTGAGCACGTTGCAGCAGGCCAATATCTCGACCAAGGGCCTGAGCAGCAAAGGCAACGATGCGTTCGAGGGCAACCCGCCAGACATCGTCATCACCGTCTGCGACAAGGCCGCGGGCGAAGCCTGCCCGGTGTATTTCGGCCCTGCGCTGAAGTCGCATTGGGGGCTGGAAGACCCGTCCGATGTCGTGGGTGACGAAGCTTCGGTCGATGCGGCTTTCCGCGCCACACTGGCCCGCATCGAATCTCGCTGCCAGGCCTTCTTCGCACTGCCGTTCGATCAACTCGACCGCGCGCAGCTCAAGCACGCGCTGGATCGCATCGGCTCGCTTTGAACAGGAAAAATACATGTCCGAGCAACTGCCTAACCTCGACCTCACGCTGTTCGACCTGCCGCCTTCGGCAACCCCGACCAGCGAACACAAACCACGTATCCTGCTGCTGTACGGGTCTACCCGAGAACGCTCCTTCAGTCGCTTGCTGGTAGAAGAAGCCGCACGCCTACTGGAGCACCTCGGTGCCGAAACCCGCACCTTCGACCCGTCGGGCCTGCCGCTGCCTGACGATGTACCCGTGGAGCATCCCAAAGTGCAGGAGCTGCGTGACCTGGTGCAGTGGTCAGAAGGCCAGGTGTGGTGCTCGCCGGAGCGCCATGGGGCGATGTCGGCGGTGTTCAAGGCACAGATTGACTGGATTCCCTTGGCGCTGGGTGCGCTGCGTCCCACCCAAGGCAAGACCCTGGCCGTGATGCAGGTGTGCGGCGGCTCGCAGTCGTTCAACGTGGTCAACCAGTTGCGCGTGCTGGGCCGCTGGATGCGGATGTTCACCATCCCGAACCAGTCTTCGGTTCCCAAGGCTTATCTGGAGTTCGACGACGCCGGACGGATGAAGCCTTCGCCCTACTACGATCGGGTGGTTGATGTCATGGAGGAGCTGGTGAAGTTCACCGTCCTGCTACGCGACCGTCAGGCATTCCTGGTGGACCGATATTCAGAACGCAAGGAAAGCGCCGAGCAGCTATCTGAGCGGGTCAATCAGCGATCAATCTGAAGCAACCTCGGTTCAAGACAGTGGAAACGACAGGGTAGCGGCCAGCCCGCCAGCCGATCTGTTTTCAAGACGTACCTGCCCACCCATGCGGCCGATGATGGTCGCGACGATGGAGAGCCCGAGGCCAGCACCATTTGGGCTATTGCGGCTATAAAAGCGTTCGAATACACGGGACAGGCTCTCCTCATCGATACCCGTCCCTTCATCCTCGACGACCAGTTCGACGCTGCTGTCCAGGCGCCGCAGTGACACGGCTATGCGCCCACCAGGCGGTGAGTGTTCTACCGCGTTGGACACAAGGTTCTGTAGCGCAATGCCCAGCGCGCCAGCGTCGATCTGCAGGTGGTGGTCCCCTTCGTCGATGTCCAGCGAAGGTTCCAGGCCACGGTCCAGTATCCATGGCGCCAGTTCAGCCAGGGTTTCGGTGACGACCTCGGCAAGGTCGACCCGGGTGCTGGCTCGCTGCCCCAGTTTTGGCTCAACGCGGGCCAATGTCAGCAACTGGTTGACCACCCGTGTCAGCCGATCGACCCCGCCCACAAGAAAGCCCAGGGCTTTCTCGCGCTCGGCATCATTGCTGGCGGCCAGCGCGTTCTGCGCGTGCAGCCGCAGTACGGCCAGAGGCGTACGCATTTCGTGGGCAGCATCGGCAATGAAGCGATGTTCACGTCGCAGCAGATCGTCGATCTGCGCCAGCAGGCGATTGATGGCCGCCTGCATGGGCTCCAGTTCAGTGGGAAGCGGTACCAGTTGCAGCGGCTCCAGCGAATCGGCATGGCGCCTGCGGATGACATTGGCCATGTTCTGCAGTGGCCGTAGCCCCCAGCCGATCGCAGCCCACACCAACAGTGCCAATGCCAGGCTGCCAAGCAGGAACGGGAACAGCGTGTGGCGAACGATGCGGTCGATCAGGTCGTAGCGCACATCATCACGCTCACCCACCCAGATAAGCCAGTGTTTTTCCGGCACCGGCAAAACGAAACCGCGCCATTGTTCACCACCACTGGAAAAGTCGTAGAACCCTGGAGCAGTGGGTGGTGGGTCAATTGACGGCGCACTGGGTGTATGTACCAGCAATGCCATGCCTTCACCCCAGACCTGGAACGCCAGCTTGCTTTCGTAAGGGTGGCCCACCTGGTGCCGCCCCGCTTTGCCCAAGGCATCGTTGAAGGCCTGATACAGCGCCTCACGCGAGCCCTCTTGTACCGGCATGCTCATTACACCTTGCAGCAAACGCGCATTCTGGGCCAGGTGCGCGTCATACACCTCGTTAATTTCGTGGCTGCTGTCATGGTAGTTATAGAGCGCGAGCAGGCCGGTGCCGAGTAGCAGCAAGAGCATCACACGCCACAGCGTACGCTGGCGTAGCGAGCTCATGCCTTGACCTCGACCAGATAGCCAATGCCGCGCACCGTGCGAATCAGGCCGTTGAACAGTTTCTTGCGCAGGTGGTAGATGTTCACCTCCAGCGTGTTGCTCTCCGGCTCTTCATCCCAGCCATACAGCAGTTGAGTCAGGCGTTCACGCGTGAATACCTTGCCGGGATGTGCCAGCAATTCATGCAACAGCACATACTCTTTGGGGGTGAGCACAACTTCGACGCCATTGTAGTGCACTTGCTGGGTGGCTGGGTCCAGGCTGACCCCGGCATGCTCGATCAGCACCTTGGCGCGCCCGACGCTGCGCCGCAGCAAGGCGCGCAAGCGCGCCTTGAGCTCGTTGAGGTCGAAAGGCTTGACCAGGTAATCATCGGCGCCGGCATCCAGGCCGGCAATGCGATCATCGAGAGCATCCCGCGCGGTGAGGATCAGCACCGGCAAGCTGTCGCCGCCGGCGCGTAATCGCCTGAGTAGCTCGATGCCATCCATACGGGGCAATCCAAGATCCAGGATCAGCAGGTCGAAGGTCTCGTGTTGCAGCGCATGCAAGCCGCTGACACCGTCACACAACCAGTCGAGGGTGTACCCCTCCTGGCGTAAGCCGTCGCAGATCCCCTCCCCCAGTGCAATGTCATCCTCAACCAGCAACAGCCGCATGTTCAGTCCTGTTTGTCCTTGATGGCCTTGAGTAAAGCATCGATATCGGCACGCCGGCCCTGGTCAGCCAACTCACGCCCCGGCCGGGGCGGTGCCTGCAAGGCTTTCTGCAGGGCTGCGGTAGCTTCAGGGTAGCGCTTCTGCCGATACAGATGATCAGCCCAGAAATAGTTGCTGTCGATACCGTTGGGGTTGATCTGCAAGGCTTTGCGCAGCATCTTGTCGGCCATTTCGGTATCACCGAAACCGATAGGCCAGCCTGGCACCTGATCATACAGCGTACCCAGGCTGGTGTAGGCCGAACCTTGCAGCGCGTTGGGCTCCAGCTTCATGGCCTGCTCCAGGCTGGCTTTCGCCGCCTTGACCTTGCCCAGTGCACTGAGGCCACCCGTCGCCCCCGCCCAACTGCTGTTGATGATGCCCTCCCAGATCAAGGGTTCAGGTGTGCCGGGATACTGATGAACAAATGTTGCTGCATCGCCTGCCAGCTTTTCGAAGGCGTCGGCACGCTTGTCCTTGGGCATTTGGTACTGAATCTGCGCCCAGCGCTGCTGCAAATCGCTCAGGCGCTGGCTGCCTGCCTGGTCCAAAGCCCAGGTGAAGGGTGCGAATGCCAGCAAGCTGGCAATGAACAGACGCTTCATTTGTTCGACTCCTTGGAATGGCTGCCGATATAGCGGCGAATGACAGGCAGTTGCTTGCGCAGTGCGCGATCGACCATGCCCGGCAACATGCCGTTGATACGCACGAAGAGCTTTTCCGGCCACCCCAGATAAAGCTCGGTGCGCTCGGATTGCACCGCCTGAAGCACAGCACGAGCGACGTCCGCAGGGTCGTCCATGCCAACTTTCAGCGCTTGATTGAGCGCAGTCGCGGCGCTGCTGTTCATCGTTGTACGGGTTGCCCTTGGGGCGGCATACAGCACGTTCACCGTGGTATCGGCCAACTCGCGGCGCAGCGCTTCCGAAAAACCACGCAGCGCAAACTTGCTGGCGCAGTAGGTGGCGTAGCCGGGGTAGCCGATCGACCCATAGGTCGACCCGACATTCACCACCAACGCCTTGGGCTGAGCGCGCAGCAACGGCAGGCAGGCGCGTGTCAGCTGCAAGGGCGCCTTCAGGTTGATGTCCAATAGCTCGTCCAGCGCATGCTCATCCAGCTGGTCGAGCAGAGCGAAGCGATTCACGCCAGCCGCGTTGATCAGCACATTGACAGCCCCCATCTCGCGTGCCCGCTCGATGACGTGTTCGCGTCCTGACTGGCTGCGCAGGTCGGCTTCCTGCCAGCGCAGACGATCAGGGTACCGGTTCATCAGGCCAGCCAGCTTGCCCATATGCCGGCTGACCGCCAACACCTGGGCACCGGCAGCGCAGAGCTGTTCAGCCAGTTCCAGGCCTATGCCCCCACTGGCGCCGGTGAGGATCACCACGGACTCAGCCAAACGCATGGTGCACCTCTTGCTGCCCGGCACGCGGCAAGCCCTGGAACATCTCGGTATACAAGCGGTAGACGACCTTGGCCGCGTGGAGGACGGCCTGCTGGTCACCGGCATCGTCGAGGCGGTCCATCAACTGTTTGTAGGTCACCATGTGGTCCTGATCGAGCGCACCGTGCGAGCTAAGGTAGCTGAACGCCTGGTCAGGCAGTGCCAATGTGTTCTGGATAACGCCCGCCGCCTGGGTGGCCAGGGCGATGCTGGTGCCTTCGAGCACGTTGACCATGCCGAACAACCCGACCGGGTTGCCGCGTGCGATCAAGTCGTACAGGTAGGCAACCATCAGCTCGATGGATTGCACCGGCTGGCCATCGCGCACGGCCTCCCAGTCACCGCCGCACGCTTTGATGTCGTTGAGGATCCACTGTTCGTGGCCGTATTCCTCCTCGATGTATTCGCAGACCGCGCCGCGCAGCCACTCCAGCCGTAGCGGCAATCGTGCCCCACAGGCCATCATCAGCGGCACGGTATGGCGCACATGGTAATAAGCCTGAGTCAGGAACGCGACGTAGCTGTCCAGGCTGACCTGGCCGGCCAGGGCCTCGCGGATCACCGGTACGGCGAACAGCGCCTGACGCTCTTGGGCGGTTTGTACTTGCAGGGTGTCGAAAAAGGACATTGTGAACCTCACAACGAGATGTCGGATAACAGGGTGTGGTAACGCTGCAAGATCGCCTCACGTCGCGGGCGGCCATTGGCAGTCAAGGTTTCGTCAAGCGTGCTCAGAGGCACAGGTAAACGGCGCCAGGCGTGCACCCGGGCGTAATCGGGCAACCGCGCGTTGCATTGCTGTACGGCCTGTTCGATGGCCTCGTCGCTGATGCCGGGATCCAGGGGCCAGAGCAAGGCAAGGTTGTTTGGCAGGGCTTCGCCATGCACGAAAGCCTGGGCGATCACGCCACTTTGGCTCAGCTCGGCTTCCACCCACTCCGGGTTGACGTTGCGCCCGAAGCTGGTAATGAACTGGTGCTTCTTGCGGCCATCCAGATACAGGTAGCCCTCCTCATCGAGGTGGCCTACATCGCCTGTTGCCCACCACTGCCCGGTTACAGGCGGCTCTCCCAGGTAGCCCAGCAATATCGAGCCGGCCACCAGAACTTCGCCATCCTCGGCGATGCGCACCTGCACATGCGGCAACGGCTTGCCAACGCTCCCCGGGCGTACAGCCCCTGTGCGGTTGAGCGCCACTACCGAGGCGCACTCGGACAAGCCGTAACCTTCGAACACCGGCAAACCGACCGCCTCGGCCCGCGCGAGCAGGCTTGGCGATACCCGAGCACCGCCTACCGCCACCAAACGCAGTGGGCCGACCCGCATCAGGCCACGCTCGATCGCTGTCACCAACCCCATCAGCAGCTGCGGCACCAGGATCAGGCTCTGCGCACCACTGAGGGCGATTGCGCCCAGCAGGCGCTTGAAGTCGACCTGGCTTGCCCCTCCCATCCCCAACTGCTGCTGTGGATAGAGCTGCACACAAGCGCCAGCCATGAGCGCAGCGTAGACGCCCAGGTTTTCCAGCAAAACGCCCAGTGGCAGTACCGCCAGGTATCGCTGCGGCTCGGCTGGGCGGCTGGCGGCCTCCAGCTCATGCGCCACACGCAGCATGGTTTCAGCGCTCAGGCACACGCCTTTGGGCGTACCGGTGCTACCGGAGGTGTAAGTGATCTTGGCAGTGCCCTCAGGCAGCGCCGGGGCGACAACACGGTCACGCAGCCAGACATTAGCTGTTGCCTGCCGGTCAAAGCCAAGCGCAGTGAGCTGATCAGCCCACTGCGCCTCGCACACGACCGTTGTCACTCCGCTTTGCTGCAAGCAGTGCTGGAACTGGGCTGCGCTGAAAAACGACGGCACTATCACACTGGCACGTTCAGCGAACAGCGCCGCCAGATCCCAGAATAGCGCTTCGGGCCCGTTATCCAGCACCACGGCGAAGGTTCCCGCAGGTTGGTTGCGCAGGCTGGCCGCGCGAGATTCGACTTCGTCAAGCAGTTGCTGGTAGGTGTAACGCTGCGCATCTCCCTGGACGGCCACGGCGTCAGGATGTTCCACCCCGTGCTGGCGCAACAGTGCCTTAAAGGCAGTCAGTTCATGCCGCATGGCCGGTCTCCAGGGCTAACATGGGAAACCCAAGCCGCTCGAACATGCCCGCCTGTTTCAGGGCATCGAAGCCAAAGCCTATGTTGCCGGCAAATACCTGTGGTCGCTGGTCGTAGTAGGTCCCCCACTGGTCCACTTGGCCCTGCATGCGAGCAGGATCCGCTGAGGCCAGAACAGTGGGCACCAGCCCCAGTCGCCGGAAACTGTTGAACAGTGTCGCGGCGCCCGTGAATGCCACCCACTCCAAACCGCGCATGGCCAGCAACCACGTAACGGCGATGATCATTATTCGAGCGCTGCCGGCGCTGAGCGAGGCCAGGTTGCCTACTTCTACCATGCAGTTGCGATCCGGTGAGGCACCGGTTACCCGTGAAACAGCAGATTCCAGAGGCTCGTCCAGATACCGCTCAAGGAAGAGCGGCCCTTCGCTGGCCGGTCGCATGCCTGCCGCCGCGATCAGGCGACCGTGGCTACCCTGCAAGGCAAGCAGTTCCGGCAGGTAATGCTGCACATCCGCCTGGTGCACGCTGGCAAAGCGCTCGTGGATGAAGTGCTCCAGCTCGCCGCGCCCTTGATCGTCGCTGAGGTGAAGAGAAAGATGCGCCTGATGATCGGCATGGCTACCGATGGGTAACGGAAGCAAACTGTGCCATTGATGAGACTGAGTCATGAAATATCCCCGCCTGGGTGCGACGGAGGGAATTATCAGGGCCGAATCTGAATGCAATCTGAAGTCGACTACCGTCGAAGCGCATCAGCCAGGCATTCGTTCATGTGCTGGATTGACTATGACCGAGCACGACGCGTACCCAGCTCGATCCAGACGGGTGCATGGTCGCTGGCCTTGGCCTCGTTACGCACCCACGCATCGACACCCGCCCGTTTCAGATAAGGCGCAAGCTCGGGGTTGAGCAACAGATGATCGATTCGCAACCCGGCATTGCGCGCCCAGTGGTTACGGAAATAGTCCCAGAAGGTGTAGACACGCTCGTCCGGGTACAGATGGCGTATGGCATCGAGCCAGCCCTGGTCAAGCAGTCGTTGGTAACACGCTCGCGACTCAGGTTGCAGCAATGCGTCCTTCATCCAGGAACGCGGGTTATAGATGTCCATGTCAGTGGGCACGACATTGAAATCCCCTGCCAGCAGCGTGGGGTGGCCACTTTCATAGAGGCTGCGTGCATGCTTGATCAGGCATTCGAACCAGTGCAGCTTGTAATCGAACTTGGGCCCGGGCTGCGGGTTGCCGTTCGGCACGTAGAGGCACGCGACCAATACCCCGTGTGCCGCAGCTTCCAGATAGCGGCTCTGGCCGTCCTCTTCCATGCCGGGCAAGCCGCGGCGAACCTCAAGCGGATCGCTGCCCCGCACCAGAATGGCCACGCCGTTCCATGACGGTTGCCCATGATGAAGGCTGCCATAGCCTGCCGCCTCAAGCTCCGCACGAGGGAACTGCTGATCGGCCGCCTTCAGCTCCTGCAGGCAGGCGATGTCAGGTTGCTCCCGTTCCAGCCAGGCCAAGAGCGCCGGCAGACGGCTGCGGATGCCATTGATGTTGAAGGTGGCAATCTTCAGCGCTTTCATGCGTCCGGGTCACTCACATGGGCCTGCACGGCATCTTCCAGCGCGCGGATATGCGCTTCATCGGCCAGCGCCTTGAGCGCCAACCAGTCGTCCCAGTCGATGGCACCGTCGTCGCGCAGGGCCTCGGCAGTGCGGAGCAGTTCATGGTGGTAGGCATCCGGTGACTCGCGCCGGTAACTGATGTCGTCGTACTGGGCGTACCAGGCTTCAAGCTCGGGAATGTTGCGTTCGATGCTCATGAAAGCGTCCTCGCCGTACCCTTTGCTTGTCAGAACCCGGGCACAGCGCGACGTTCAATCAGGTGTCACTGAAAGTAATGGGGATACAGTGCCATGTCGCTCTCCAGTTTGTCCGCATCGGCTGCCCTCTTGCGCACTTCGGCATAAAAAAGCTGGCACTGGTTCTGAAACCTTGTGAAATCGCGGTTGGCGGTTTCAATGGCACTGCTCAGGTCGATGCCCTCAAGGCCTTCGACAAGCCGCTGTGACAAGGTATACGCCTGCCAGCAGGCTTCAACCTGCTGCAGCCCCTTTGCAAGGTTCTCGGTGTCGATAGTCGCCATTGCAGCACCCTCTTTGGACCGAGCATGGTCCGTCGGTGTGAATCGCCAGAGCGACGATATCGGGATGAAGCCTGTAACGACGCGCTTCGGCTGAGAGCGTAGACCATTCCAGCGCAGATGACGCAGGGTCAACGCAGATAGTCCTGAACCCACTTCACCCAACAATCAGCGCCAATCTTCACCAACGCATCATTGAAATCGTAGTGGGGGTTATGCACCGAGCAACCATGGAACTCGCCCGTGCCATTGCCCAGCATGAAGTAACAGCCAGGCCGCGCCTGCAACATGTAGGCAAAGTCTTCGGTGCCCATGACCTTCTTCGGCATCTTGTCCAGCAGCGCGCCGTCGGCGAACAACGGCCTCAGGCTTTCACGCAGCAACGCACTTTCGTCATCGCTGTTGCACAAGGCGGGCGCCAGTTGGGTGAATTGCACGTCGATCTCCACGCCAAAGCTTTCAGCGTGCCCCTTGGCCAGGGCGTCAATGCGGCTGTTGATCTTCTGCTGGGTCTGGGCCGTGTCGGTGCGCACGCTCAGCAACATGCAGGCCTCGTCAGGGATGATGTTGTAGACAGTGCCGGCCTGGATCATGCCGATGCTGATCACGGCGTAGTCCTCGACGCTGAGGTTGCGCGACTTGATAGTCTGTATGCCACTGATCAGGCTGTTCAACGCCATCACCGGGTCTACCGACAGTTCCGGCATCGCCCCATGCCCGCCTTTGCCGGTAATCCGAATGCTGACACGCTCGGAGGACGCCATGGTGGGCCCCGCCTGCACCACGCAAGTGCCCACCGGCAGGCCGGGCATGTTATGCAGCGCATACACCGAGTCGCACGGGAAGCGCTCGAACAGGCCGTCGTCGATCATCGCCTTGGCCCCTGTCAGGCCTTCCTCGTCGGGCTGGAATATCACGTTCAACGTACCGTTGAACTGGCGTGTAGTCGCCAGTTGCGCAGCGGCTGCCAGCAGGATCGCGGTATGCCCGTCATGGCCACAGGCATGCATGCGGCCGGGGATCTTGCTGGCATGCGCAAACGCATTCTTCTCGCCCATGGGCAGTGCGTCCATGTCTGCACGCAAACCGATGCTGCGCGGGCTGTCCCCCACTTTCAGCACGCCGACCACACCATGCCCGCCCACATTGCGATGCACTTCGTAGCCCAAAGCTTGCAGCTTGTCGGCTACCAGGGCCGCCGTATCCGGGGTGTCGCCGCCAATTTCCGGCGCAGCGTGGATCTGCCGGCGCAGCATGACGAACTGTTCCAGCTCGGCGGCTGAGCCCGGTGTTTGATTGCTCTGCAAAATACCCATATCACTCGCATCCTTTGTTTTCGGGGAAGTACCTGAGGCAGGCCAGGCTTACAACACCGCCGGCCAGCAAAAAGTAGGCAGGCGCCAACGGCGTGCCCAGCGCTGCAATCAACCAGGTGGCCACCAACGGCGAAAAGCCACCGAACAAGGTCACACCCAGGCTGTAGCTGACCGAGGTGCCGAAGGACCGCTTGGCTTTCGGAAAGCCCTCCATGATCAGCGCGAAGAACGCACCGGCACCGATACAGGTCGGCAAGATCAGGATCGCCACGCTCATCATGGCCAGGCCCATGTGCTGCACGTGCCCAAGCAGATAGAACACTGGCAGGGTCAACACCACCGGCGCGGCGACCGTCCACACCAGCAGGCGTTTTCTGAGCTGATACTTGTCGGCGAATTTGCCGGCCAACGGGCAGATGACTGCCATGCAGCCGCTACTGATACAGGCAATCGCCATGGCGCTGCCGGGCGGGTAATGCAAAGCCGTGGTCAGGTAGGTCGGCATGTAGAACACGAACAGGTACATGCCAATGGTCGAGCTGGCCATCAGACCGATGCCTTGGGCGATGCGTTTGAGCAGCTCGGCATCCAGCCCCTGCTCCCCCTTCTGCGCCGGTACGGCCTCATGGGTTTCCGGCAAACGCGTGCGTATATACCAACCGACCGGCCCAATCAGCAGGCCAAAAATGAACGGTATGCGCCATCCCCAGCTTTCCAGCGCCGCGGGGTCGAGCAACTGGCTGAGGGCCAGGCCAAAGCCGGCCCCCACCAAGGCGGCATAGCCCTGGCTGGCGGCCTGCCAGCTGACGCTCTGGCAGCGATTGCCGACCGCACTGGATTCCATCAGGAACACTGACGCGGTACCGACCTCCCCGCCAGCCGACATGCCCTGGATGAGCCGGCCGGTCACCAGCAACAGCGTGGCGAAAATCCCGATCTGTGAATACGTGGGCGCAAAGGCAATCATTGCGGTGCCCAGGGTCATCAGCCCGATGGTCAGGCTCAATGCTGCCTTGCGTCCATGCCGGTCAGCATAGCGACCGATAACCATCGCCCCGACCGGGCGCATCAGGAAACCGACGCCAAAGGTGGCCAGCGACATCAACAATGACGCCATTGCCGAGTCGGAGGGAAAGAAATGCTTGCCGATCAGTACAGCGAAGAAGCTGTAGATCGTGAAGTCGTACATTTCCAGCGCATTGCCCAGCGAGCAGGCGATCAAGGTTTTACGGGAGGACGATACCTGCGCGGCTGAATGCGCACCTTTTTGCAGGCTCGGCGATGTGGGTAGCGGTCTGATCATTGTTATCTCCGTTGGCAAATCGCGGCGTGCAGCGAATATCAGCCAATCGGGCACTCAATACACTTGCGCTTTCGGCATGTGCCTAACCAATGGTTAATTACCCGGAACGATCGTTGGCCAAAATGCCCTGAGCTGGCGCACCGTTCGCCCTCGCTCCGCGCGCGGCCCCAAAAACGCCCACAAACCAGCATCCGTAGCGCAGCGTTGACGCTGTTACGAAGCCCTTCTAAAACGGATGCGCTCGCCAATCCACACGCCGCGCCAGCCCCTGATTAACCAAACGGCATGACCTGACCGAATAAGCAATCACGCTGCAACGTTCTGTTCACCGACGCTAAAGCCACCACATCACCGTGCTGGCCTGGAGTCGTGAATGAACACTCGCACTACGTCGTTGCTGTTGATGATCCAAGGGGTTTGCCTTGCTGCGCAGGCACAGGCAGAGGGTTTTCCGACGCTCGCGCGGATTGCGCCGGGTTTCGGTCACTACGGAGTTGATTACGGCTTCGATGACACGCTCAAGGTGTACGGCACCGTGGATGCATTCGCCAGCTATCACGATTCGCAGCACCACACGGGTTTCAAGCTGGCCGGTGGCGGCGCCTGGACCAACAAGCTCGGGCTGTACGCGCGCAAGGGGCTTGGCCCCGATACCGTCGTGGAACTTGACGTCGAGGAGGGCTTCAACCTCAATGGCAAGGCCCTGGAGGGCACCTGGGACACCGTCGGTAACCTGCGCCTGGCAACAGTCGCCCTACGCTCGCGCACCCTGGGCAAGCTCGAGTTCGGCAAGACCTACAGCATGGGCACGCCCACCTATGCCGACCCGTTCCTGGCCACCTATGGCTCGCCTTACACCTACCTGGCCCTGCCTGCCGCCGGCAAGGGCGCCTTCTACCTTGACCTGCGCCCCAAGCACACCCTGGCCTACACCAGCCCGACCCTCAGCGGCTTCAGCCTCGGTACCGCGCTAAGCTTCGGCTTCGACGATGCCGCCAGCTCGGGGCGCACCGTGCGTGGCGGTGGCGCCCGGCTGCAATACCGCAACAGCCGGGTGATGTTGCTGGCCTCCTACAACCGGTACTACAGCGACCCATGGGACGATGGTGGTGTCTCACGCCAGACCGTCAACGACTTCAAGAGCATGTCGGCGTTCTACGATTTCGGCCCGCTGGCCACCAGCCTCACCTGGCAACGTCAGGACGTGGACCAGGCCGGCACGCCCAGCACCACGCTGTACACATTCGGCATGATGGCGCCGGTGGGCGAACTGGACGTGCTGCGCCTGGCGGTGATGCAACGCCAGGTCAGCGCCCGCGACAAGGACGCGTGGGGTGTGATGATCGGCTATGACCACTTCATCAACCCCCGCTGGGCCATTTATGGACGCCTCGGTATGATCGCCAACCAGCGCGCCTCGTCGGTCACCTACGCCGGCACCCCGGTGGACCAGGCTGGCGATAACCCGAGCAACATCTCGCTAGGCATGTACTACCACTTCTGAAACCACGGGGCGGGTCTGCTTGAGCACCTGCCCGCGCAAGCTGTGGAACAGCTCCTGGGCAGGCGCCGTAAGGCTGTGGCGGTCAATGCAGACCAGGTTGATGGGGTAATCCGGAATCAACTCCTGCACCGCCATGGCTACGAACTCGCAATCGATACCGTAGGTAAACCCTTGGTCCACTGCCAGTTCGCTGATGGTCATCAACGATTCAGTGTTCTTCAACAGCTTCAGCGCCATCATCACTGACGTGCATTCAACGGTGTTCTGTGGCACCCGAAGGCCGTTGACTTCGAACAATTGGTGAAACTGCGAAGCCTGATCGGACAACTCGTCCAGGCTGATCCAAGGGGCGTATTGCAAGGTGCGCAGTGACTGGCTGAACTTCTGCCGATTCGACGCATGGCAAATCACCGTGCCCTTGATACTGCCCAGTGCCTCCCAGTCCAGGCTCAGCCGACTCAGCGGTTGCTGCGAAGTAATGGCAAAGTCCAGGCTGCCATCGCGCAAGCGCTGCAGGATCTGACTTGGGCGCAAGTCGGTGATGGTGATCTTCACCCGCGGGTACTTGCGCCGAAAGGCCAGAATGCTTTCATCGACGCCATCGAGCATCGCCGTCAACGACGTAACCCCGATCGACACGGCGCCCAGCGCCGCATCCTGAATGCTCGCCGCTTCGATCTGCAGGCGACGTATGCTCTCTACCACGAGGTTGGCATGGCGGATGACACGCTTGCCTTCCTCGGTAAGGGCCATGCCTTTGTGCGACCGCTGCAACAAGGTAAACCCCACCTCTCGCTCCAGCTCCTTGATCGAACGGCTCAGTGCGGGCTGAGTAATGTGCATGAGCTTGGAGGCTTCGAGGATGCTGCCTGCGTTATGAATGGCGACCAGCGCCCTGAGTTGGTGAAGTTTCAACCGTTTGTACCTTGTTTTTAGCGGCCGGTGCGAAAGGTGTTCTGGCAGCCCTGACAGTCGTTGTCGGCAAGGCCTGAAAGGTATGGCTAACGCAACACAGCCAGCATGCTGGCCGCATCGCTGACCTCGAACTTGCCGGGGCTTTCAACCGCAATGTACTTGACTATCTGGTCGTCGACCAACATCGCATACCGCTGCGAGCGCCGCCCCAAACCGCGTGCCGAAAGGTCCTGAGTCAGGCCCAGCGCCTCGCTGAATTCGCCATTACCATCGCCGATCATTTTCACCGCGTCCCCGACCTGCAAGCTATTGCCCCAGGCGTTCATGACAAAGGCATCGTTCACCGAGATGCACAGGATTTCGTCAATGCCAGCCGCAAACAACGCAGGGGCCGCCGTTACATAACCGGGAACATGACGTTCAGAGCACGTAGGCGTGAATGCACCCGGCAACGCGAAGATGAGCACCTTCTTGTGCTTGCAACGCTCGCGAAGGGAAAAGGCATTCGGGCCGATCGCGCAGGCGCCTGCGTCGTTGTTGTATTGATAAAGGGTAACGTCGGGCAATTGATCGCCGGTTTTGATCATCGCTGTCTCCTGGGTGAGGTGAAGGCCAGGCAGCCATGATGCCGCAGTCGACCAGGCAACGCATCATGAGCAGAGCTAAAAAAACTGTGAAATAACTTCAATATCATTCATGCCGCGCCCCGCCTAGGATACACCTCAATCAAACACATCAAGATTACGGTGTGAACGACTCAGCCTATGCAACTGACAAGCACTGAGTTGCTCACACTCAGGCATCTGGAAGCCGTCACCATGAATAAAGCGCCAACATTCACCGTCAAGCGCATTGCGTTCGACGAAGATTATCGCCCCGCCGAAAACACCCGCATCACGACCAACTTCGCCAATTTGGCACGGGGTGCAAACCGCCAGCAAAACCTGCGTAACACCTTGACGATGATCAATAACCGTTTCAATGCGCTGGCGCACTGGGACAACCCCGAACATGATCGCTACCGCGTAGAGCTGGACATCATATCGGTGGAAATGAATCTTGAGAACGCGCAGCATGGCAATGCCCTGCCGCTGATAGAAATCTTGAAAACCTATATTGTCGATCGCAAAAACAATACTCGCCTCGAAGGCATGGCAGGCAACAATTTCTCCTCGTACGTACGCGATTACGACTTTAGCGTCGTGTTACTGGAGCATAACAAGCATCGGTCGACCTTCAGCACACCCGAGCATTTCGGCGAGCTGCATGGCAACCTGTTCAAGTGCTTCGTCAACTCGCAAACCTACCAGGAGCATTTCAGCAAACCACCGGTTATCTGCCTGAGCGTATCGAGCAGCAGGACTTACCTGCGCACCGAAAATCAGCACCCTGTGCTAGGTGTTGAATACCAGCAGGATGAATACTCGCTGACAGATGAATACTTCAAGAAAATGGGCTTGAAGGTGCGCTATTTCATGCCACCGAACAGCGTCGCCCCGCTGGCGTTTTATTTTGCCGGTGACTTGCTCGCTGACTACACCGACCTTGAGCTGATCAGCACCATCAGCACCATGGACACCTTCCAGAAGATCTACCGCCCCGAGATCTACAACGCCAATTCTCCTGCAGGCAAGGCCTACCAGCCCAGCCTGAACAACCAGGACTACTCGCTCACGCGCATTGTCTACGACCGGGAAGAGCGCAGCCGCCTGGCAATCGAGCAGGGCAAATTTGCCGAGGAGCAATTTGTCAAACCCTACCAGGCCACGCTGGCGCAATGGTCCGCTCAATACGCACGTTGAACATTCAAAGCACAAGGTCACTGTTCATGAACACATTGCTACCCACCTCCACGGCCGGCAGCCTGCCGAAACCCGCCTGGCTTGCTCAACCCGAAACACTTTGGTCACCGTGGAAGTTGCAAGACGAGCAACTGATCGAAGGCAAACAGGATGCCTTGCGCCTGGCCTTGCAAGAACAACAACACGCCGGTATCGACATCGTCAGTGACGGTGAACAAACCAGGCAGCACTTTGTCACCACATTTATCGAGCACCTCAGCGGCGTTGATTTCGAGCAACGGAAAACCGTCAGAATCCGCGATCGCTACGATGCGAGCGTGCCGACGGTGGTCGGTGCTGTCGCTCGACAAAAACCGGTGTTTGTCGAAGATGCCAAGTTCCTCCGCCAGCACACCACACAACCGATAAAGTGGGCGCTGCCCGGCCCCATGACCATGATCGACACACTGTATGACAATCACTACAAAAGCCGCGAGAAACTGGCCTGGGAATTCGCCAAAATTCTCAATCAGGAAGCCAGAGAACTGGAAGCTGCGGGCGTAGACATCATTCAGTTCGACGAACCGGCATTCAATGTTTTCTTTGACGACGTGAATGACTGGGGCGTAGCTACCCTGGAAAGGGCCATCGAGGGCCTCAAGTGCGAAACGGCCGTCCATATTTGCTATGGCTATGGCATCAAAGCCAACACCGACTGGAAAAAGACCCTCGGTTCAGAATGGCGGCAATATGAACAGGCCTTCCCCAAACTGCAGCAGTCCAGCATCGATATCATTTCGCTGGAATGCCATAACTCGCATGTTCCGATGGACCTGCTCGAGCTGATTCGCGGCAAGAAAGTCATGGTCGGCGCCATCGATGTGGCCACCCATGTCATTGAAACACCCGAACAGGTCGCCGCCACCCTGCGCAAGGCACTGCAATTCGTCGATGCCGACAAGCTCTACCCTTGCACCAACTGCGGCATGGCGCCCCTGCCTCGCCAGGTCGCCAGCGGCAAGCTCAAGGCGTTGAGTGCAGGCGCGGCAATTGTCCGCCAGGAACTCGCTAACGCACGCTGAAAATGAATGCAGCCACAGGACCTACCATGTTGCTTTCCGGTACGGCGATCGAGCCGTCGACTTTTCGCCAGGCACTCGGGCACTACGCCTCCGGCATCACGGTGATTACATCGCACCACGAAGGTGAGCCGATCGGCTTCACCTGCCAGTCGTTCTACAGCGTGTCGATGAGCCCGCCGCTGGTGTCATTCAGCGTGATGTCCAGTTCGGCCAGCTACCCGAAAATTCGCCAGGCTGGGCGCTTCACGGTCAACATTCTGTCAGGTGAGCAGGTCGGCATTTCCAACCAGTTTGCCCGGCGCGGCGCTAACAAGTGGCACGGCGTCGAATGGCAAGCATCGCCGTTGGGCAACCCGATCATTGCCGGCAGCCTGCACTGGCTTGATTGCGAAATTCACGCCGAACATGCCGCCGGGGACCACCTGATCGTGATTGGCGAAGTCAAAGCGTTGAACCTGCAGGCCACTGCTGCCACGCAGCCACTGCTGTATTTCAAGGGGCAGTACTGCAACCTCGCCGCGCCTCACGCGGCTTGAGCCTCACCCCACTCACGGAAAACCCATCAAAGGAATTGTCAGGATCACGCAACAGTGAAGAAAGCCCGCCATTACTGCGTTGATCCGCCATTTTACTCATGATCGATTTACGCCACCTGCGAACCCTCCACGCGCTGCGTGAAACCGACAGCCTGCACGAGGCCGCCGAGCGCCTGCACCTGACACAATCAGCCCTGTCGCACCAGTTCCGCGATATGGAAGAGCGCATCGGCATGCCACTGTTCGTGCGCAAATCCAGGCCTGTGCGCTTCACCAGCGCCGGGCTGAAGCTGCTGCAGCTGGCCGATCAGGTGCTGCCTCAGATCCGCAATACCGAACGGGATCTGGGCAAACTGGCCGGGGGCTGCGCCGGACGGCTGCACATCGCCATCGAGTGCCACAGTTGCTACCAGTGGTTGATGCCTTCAGTGGATGAGTTCCGCAGCGCCTGGCCTGAGGTGGAACTGGACCTCGCCTCCGGCTTTTCCTTCGCGCCACTGCCAGCCCTGGAGCGCGGCGACCTGGACCTGGTGGTGACCTCCGACCCGGTGACACTGCCGGGTATCAGCTACGTGCCGTTGTTCAGCTACGAGGCGCTGCTGGCCATCGACAACCACCACGCCATGCGCCACAAGCCGTACCTGGAGCCCGCCGATATCGCCAGCCAGACATTGATCACCTACCCGGTCGAACGCACCCGCCTGGACATCTTCACCCGCTTCCTCGACCCCGCCGACGTCGAGCCCGCACAGGTCCGTACCTCAGAACTTACCGTGATGATGATGCAACTGGTTGCGTCCGGGCGCGGCGTCTGTTGCCTGCCCAACTGGGCCGTGCACGAATACAGCTCGCGCGGCTATGTAACCGCCAAGCGCCTTGGCGAACACGGCCTGCAGGCAAACCTCTATGCTGCGCTGCGCAGTGACATGCTGGAGGTGCCGTACGTGCGTGATTTTCTGCTGACGGCCAAGGATATTTCGTTCACCACGCTGGCAGGTGTCAGCGTGCCTTCAGGCCCGGTTCTCTGAAAGCCGGGCGTGCGTTTGCGAACCTCAGTGCCGGCGATGGCGCGCCATGCCCCTACCGCCAACGAATCAGCCAGCCTTCGCCAACTGCACTTGCAGAAACGCCATCAGTGCCCCCGCCACAGGTGACAAGCTGCGCCCTTTGCGGGTGAGCATGCCGATGTGCCGTTCTACCTTGGGCTCCACAAGGGGCACGAACGCCAGTTTTTCGTTCTCCTGCGGAAAAGCGAGGTACGGCAAGGTACTGATCCCTACCCCCTCCTCCAGCATGGCTATCAACGAAATCATGTTGGAAATGAACAGCCGGCTATCGGCCAGCAAACCCTCGGCCTCGGTACCCGCCAGTAATTGCGAGGTACCGTTGCGGATCATCGGCACGCCCAGCAACTGCGCCCAATGCAGCTGCCCCCCCGCCTGCGCCAGTGGGTGGTCGCTGCGGCACACCACGCCAACCTGATCATTCACGATGGGGGCGAATTCGAGCTGGTCATCGTCCACCCACAGGCTGCTGATGCCAAAATCAACCTGCCCTTGAGCGAGCAACTGCTGCACACGTTCGGCCGTGCCGTCCTGAATGCTGACCTGCACATTGGGGTGCGCGGCCACAAAGCGGGCCAGCGGCCCTGGCAGCATTCGGCTGGCCACAGAAGGCACGGTGGCGATGCTGACCTGGCCGATTTCATGCCGGGCAAACAGCATGGCTTCACGGGCAATACGGTCATGGTGCTCGATCAAGCCACGAAACAACGGGAGGCAATGCTCGCCATATGGCGTCAGCTCTACCCGGCCACCGCCCTTTTCGACCAGTGCCTGCCCCAGCTTCTGCTCCAGTTCACGCAGGGCCAGGGATATCGCAGGCTGGGTGCGAAAGGCCTGGCGGGCGGCCGCGTGGAAACTCTTGTGTTCGGCGACCAGTACGAAGTAACGCAACTGCGCGATTTTCAGCTCGGGCAACATGGTTAGCATTCCTTATCAAAGCATTTTTTTTATTAATTTTTATTTGCTGCATATTGCTCGCATGATGAATGCCATGCAAACGGAGGCGTTCATCCATGTCACACAAGACCTACAACAACTACATCGATGGCCAGTGGTGTGAAGGCCACGCCACTTTGGGCAACTACAGCCCCTCGGACACTGGCGACCTGATCGGCCAGTACCATCAGGCCAGCGCCGAACAGGCCCGCCAGGCCATCCAGGCCGCCCGCGCCGCTCAACCCCTGTGGGCCGCCAGTGGCCTGGAAAGCCGCCAGCAAGTGCTGATGGCCATCGGCGACGAGCTGATCGCCCGCAAGGAAGAGCTCGGCGAACTGCTGTCGCGAGAAGAAGGCAAACCCTTGGCCGAAGGCATCGGCGAGGTCAACCGCAGTGGCCAGTTCTTCCATTACTACGCCGCCGAAGTGCTGCGCCAGATGGGCGAGACTGCCGCCTCGGTGCGCCCAGGGGTGGACATCGAAGTGCATCGCGAAGCGGTGGGTGTGGTGGGCATCATTACCCCATGGAACTTCCCCATGGCCACCGCCGCCTGGAAAATCGCCCCGGCCTTGGCCTTCGGCAACGCCGTGGTGTTCAAGCCGGCCAACCTGGTGCCGGCCAGTGCCTGGGCGCTCACCGAGATCATCAGCCGCCAGGGCCTGCCCAGCGGTACCTTCAACCTGGTGATGGGCAGCGGTGCCGACGTCGGCGAGGCCCTGATCCAGTCCGCCGAGATCGATGCCCTGACGTTCACCGGTTCTCTGCAGACGGGCCGACGCGTAGCGGTGGCCACCGCCGGTAACCTGGTGCGCTGCCAGCTGGAAATGGGTAGCAAGAATGCCCTGGTGGTCATGGACGACGCCGACCTCGAACTGGCCGTGGAATGCGCGCTCAACGGGGCCTTCTTTGGCACTGGGCAGAAATGCACTGCGTCGTCACGGCTGATCGTCTGCGACGGCATCCACGACCGCTTCGTCGAGGCGCTGCGCCTGCGCATGCGCCAGCTCAAGGTCGGCCATGCACTGGAGGCTGGCGTCCAGATCGGCCCGGTCGCTGACGCGCGTCAGCTGGAACAGAACCTGGCCTACCTGCAACTGGCCCAGGCCGAAGGCGCCACCCTGATAGAAGGCGGCGAGCGCCTGCAACTGGCCTCCGATGGCTACTACATGCGCCCGGCCTTGTTCATCAACAGCCGCAACGACATGCGCATCAACCGCGAGGAAGTGTTCGGCCCCATCGCCTGCGTGATCCGCGTGCGCGATTTTGAAGAGGCGCTGGCCACGCTCAACGATACCGAGTACGGCCTCACAGCCGGGATCATCACCCAGTCGCTGCGCCACGCCAGCCACTTCAAGCGCCGCGCCCAGACCGGCTGCGTGATGGTCAATCTGCCCACCGCCGGGACCGACTACCACGTGCCATTCGGGGGCCGCAAAGCCTCGAGTTTCGGCCCCCGGGAACAGGGGCAATACGCTCGCGACTTCTACACCGTGGTCAAGACCACCTACCTGCGGCCCTGAAGGAATACATGCCATGCACGACCTTTTGATGATCGACGGCCTGCAGTACTCCAACTGGAGCCAGGAAATATTCCAGCAGATGCAGGCCGGTGGCCTGAGCGCGGTGCACGCCACCATCGCCTACCACGAAAACGCTCGCGAAACCCTGTCACGCCTGGGCGAGTGGAACCGCCGCTTCGAGACATGGCCCGAGCTGATCCGCCCGGTGCGCACGGCCAGCGACATCCGCCTGGCCCACGAGGAGGGCCGGGTGGGTATCTTCTTCGGCTTCCAGAACTGCTCGCCGATTGAGGACGACATTGCCCTGGTGGAGGTTTTCCGCCAGCTCGGGGTGTTCGTCATGCAGCTGACCTACAACAACCAAAGCCTGCTGGCCAGCGGTTGCTATGAGCGCGAGGACAACGGCATCAGCCGCTTCGGCCGCCAGGTAATCGCCGAAATGAACCGCGTCGGCATGCTCATCGACATGTCTCACAGCGCCGAGCGAAGCACGCTTGAGGCCATCGAACTGTCCAGCCGACCGGTGATCATCTCCCACGCCAACCCTGCCAGCTTCCACGCCGCCAAGCGCAACAAATCCGATGCGGTGCTACGCGGGATCGCAGAGTCCGGCGGGCTGCTGGGCTTCAGCACCTACCCGTTCCACCTCAAGGGTGCCTCGGACTGTAGCCTGGAAAGTTTCTGCGACATGGTCGCGCGCACCGCCGACCTGATGGGTGTGGAGCACATCGGCATCGGCACCGACCTGTGCCAGGCGCAACCCTTGTCTGTACTGGAATGGATGCGCAACGGCCGCTGGAGCAAGGACAAGGACTACGGCGAAGGCTCCAGGGACAACGCCAACTGGCCGGCGCCCTTGCAGTGGTTCCGCAACAGCCGCGACTTCCGCAACATTGCCCAGGGCCTGCGCGCCCGCGGCTTTGCCGAGCACGACGTGGGCAACATCATGGGGCTGAACTGGTTGCGCTTGCTGGAGACCGCCACCACGGCACAGGCCTGAACCCCTTGCACGGACAGCATCAACAATAAAAAGAATCGCAGGTTCCGGAGGTTTCATGAAAAACCCAACTACCTTGCAGGCCGACGGCCAGGCCATGGGCCTGCCTATGGCACGCGATATCGACTGGCCGTTGTTCCTGATCAGCGGCGGATTCCTCGGCGCCTTCCTGATGGCGGCGCTGATCGACATCGACACCGTGTCGGCGCTGGTCAATACCCTGTTCGCCTGGTCGACAAAGGCCTTTGGCCTCTATTGGCAAGTGCTGATGCTGGCAACCTTCGCCGTCAGCCTGTTCATCGGTTTTTCCAGGTGCGGGCGTGTACGCCTGGGCGGGGTCACCCAGCGCCCGGACGTCAGCACCTTCAACTGGATCGCCGTGATCATGTGCGCCCTGCTGGCAGGTGGTGGCGCCTTCTGGGCCGCTGCCGAACCCTTGATGCACTTTGCCAGCCCACCGCCCTTCTTCGCCGGCCTGCAACCGCACAGCGAAGCGGCGGCCACCGCGGCACTGGCGCAATCGTTCGTGCACTGGGGCTTCCTGGCCTGGGCCGTGCTGGGTAGCCTGCTGGCGATCGTGCTGATGCACCTGCATTACGATAAAGGCCTTCCGCTGGCGCCGCGCACCCTGCTTTACCCCCTGTTCGGCAAGCGAGCGCTCAAGGGCCCGATCGGCACCTTGGCCGACGCTGCCTCGATCATCGCGGTAGTGGCCGGCACCATCGGTCCGATCGGTTTCCTTGGCCTGCAGATCAGCAGCGCCATGCACGCCGTGTGGGGGTTGCCCAACACTATCGTCACCCAGTCGCTGACCATTGTCCTGGTCACCGCGATGTACACTGTCTCGTGCCTGGTGGGCCTCAAAGGCATCCGCTTTGTCAGCGAGATCAACGTCTGGTTGATGATCGGCCTGGCACTGTTCATGGTGGTATTCGGACCGACGCTGTTCATCCTCGGCGGTTTCCCGGCGGCCTTTGCCCTGCACGTGGAGCACTTCATCCCCCTGACGATGTTCCGCGCCGACCCCAAATGGCTGGACTGGTGGACGGTGTTCTACTGGGGCTGGTTCATCGGCTACGCGCCCATGGTGGCACTGTACGTCGCGCGGATCTCGCGGGGCCGCACCATCCGCGAGATCATCATGACGCTGTCGATCATCGCACCGCTGGTGACCATGTTCTGGTTCACCGTGGTAGGCGGTACCGGGATCGGCCTGGAGCTGCAAACGCCAGGCAGCGTCACCGCCCATGGCGCCAAGCCTGAAGACCTGCTGCTGGGAGTGACGCAGAACCTGCCACTGGGTGGCCTTGTCAGCGCGCTGTTCCTGTTCCTGAGTTTCATCTCGGTGGCCACCAATGGCGACGCCATGGCCTTCACCGTGGCGCTGGCGATGTCCAGCGACGATAAACCGAAGAAGTGGTTGCGCGGTTTCTGGGCAATCGGCATGGGCCTGGCGGCGGTGGTACTGATCACCATTGGCGCAGGCGGTGTGACGGCCCTGCAATCCTTCATTGTCATCACCGCGGTGCCGGTGTCGCTGGTGATCCTGCCAGCCCTGTGGGATGCCGTGCGCATCGCTCGACACATGGCCCGTGAACAAGGCGTCTGAACATGATCCATCCAGGTACAACAACAATGCCCAACAGCGTGCCTGCAATACCCGCGTTGCGCCCTGCCAGCCAAGTCATGGACCTGGCCCGGCTGGGTAGCCACTACCAGAGCCCGCTAAGCTTCGTGCGCAGCAGCATGCGGCGGATGATGCAACAGCGCTGGCAAATCCGGCGCAGCTGTTTCGACCTCGATGGCCAAGGCTTCGGCACTGCGATCTACCGCATCGAAACGCCGAACGGCCATTACCACTGCGTGATCTTCTCGGCCTACCTGCCGCCGGAAAAGCGCAGCGATCGGGTCATCGCCGACCAGTGGGACGTCAGCTTCGTGCTGGTGGCCGGCGATGTCGACTCGGCACAACTGGCCGACCTGCAACGCAACGTGCCGCTGCAGGAAGCCGGCCGCTTCGATGCACGCGTGCTGGTGTTGTCGCGGGCCAACCGTAGCTTGCGCAATTTCGACCGGTTTCTGGCGGCGCTGGCAGAAGGTCGCCAGCCCGATCCACAGCAACTGGCTGAAGTCGGCTACCTGTATCGCACCACCGCGGTTTACGGTAACGGCAAGTTCGGCATCGCCGATTTTGGTTGCCTGCAAGATAACCCGGACTTCAACCAGCCGTTCAGCGCGCAGATGTTCACCGTCTACCTGCTGCGTCACTTCAGCATCGAGCAGATCAACCACATGGCCCAGGCACTCGCCCCGCAGCGGGCAGTGCAACTGGCCCCGGCGCTACAGCGCTACCTGGGGGTCGGCAACGCGACCGGGCTGGGAATGGCCCCTTTTCTGATCAACCACCCTCAACTGGTGGAGCACTGGATCAGTACGCGGGAAACGGCCCTGGCCCTGGTGCTGGCGCAGCCGGCGGAGCCCGCCCCGTTGGCGCGCCTGCAGCAATTGCTGGCGCGCGCCCAGTTGCACCTGAGCCAGTCCCGGACCGAAGACCAGCGCCAGCATGAGCAGAACCTGCAAACCTTGGCCGAGCTTGCTTTACTGGCCACCTGGCTTGGCACGCAAGCCGACGGCGCGGGCCTTTGGCCGCGCCTGCTGGCCTGGGCGCAATTACACACGGGGGTGGGCTGCCAGGAGCTTCTGGTCAGCCTGCTGCTGGAGCTGTACCCCGAGCAGGTCACGCCCCTGGCCGAGCACATGGGGGTCAACGAAAGCTGGCAGCTGGACGCCCAGATGCCCCTTGGGCAACTGCGCCAGCTCATCGAGCAGCAGTATGGCTGGGCGTTGCGCTACGACTTCAGTGCTGCCGATGCGGAGCACTTCTTCTGGTACCGCTCAGCTGAAAAAGAAGAGCCGCGCCTGGGCATTCGCGCAGAGGAGCCAGGGGCCGAAAAAGAAATGCAGCTGGGTATTGCCCGCAATATCCAGCAGTGCCATGGCGCGCTGCTGGAGCACCTGCAACGGCAGCCTCAGGCGCTGACCGCTCACTTCCTGATCGCCCAACCGAGGTTCAAGGGCGCGGTACGCCGCCTGCAAGGCATGGCAAAAACAAACTTCGGTGAAATCCGTGCCAATCTGCTGGCCCGGGACATGCTGCCGATTCACCTGCTGCGCTGCAAACTGGCATTTTTCGGCGCGGGGAAATTCGACCCCAAGTCAAGCCGCTGGGTGCGTATCACGCTGTTCCAGGGCGCGCCGCTGGTCAGCGACATCGGTCAGCCGTTCGCAGACGACTGGAATTTCGCAGTCATGCCGCAAAGGGAGCTTTGACCATGCGCGTATCGCTTAACGAAATACAGGTGATGTGCCGCAAGGCATTCGAAGGCATGGGCTTCGCCCCGGGCGACTGCGAGGATGCCGCCGAACTCGTGGGCTGGTTGCAACTGCAGGGGCTCGATGGCGTCGGTGCACTGGAAAAGGCGTTGCGTTATCTGCAAGCCGAAGCTGCACGGCCATACGCCTTGTGCCATGAGGATAACGCCCTGCTGGTGATCGACGCCAAGGGCCAGAGCGTATTGCGCTGCGCCGCGACGGTGGTGGAACTGGCGGCAGCCAAGGCCATGCGCTGTGGTCAGGCCGAACTGCGCATCCGCCACTGCCACAACCGTTTGCTGTTGCTGGGCTACCTGAGCCGGGCAGCTATTCAGGGGCTGCACGTGCAAGCCCGCTGGGAGGACGCCCGCCAATACCACCTGGCCGATTTTACCGCCGGCATGCCGCGCCCGGAACTGAGCAGTGAAGCCCGGCCCCGGGGCATTGAAACGGCCGCGCAAGACGTAACGGTGCTGTTCACCCGAGCAGGCCAGACCGCCCAGGCGATAACCGACCCGCAACGTACACTGCAGCAAGGTTTTACCGTCAACGAACATACCTGGCAAAGGCTCAGGCAACTGGCCGAACACATCCTTGTCGAGAGCACCGATGCCTCACGCCGCCACGGTGCAGGCGGCGGCAGCGACGCCGACTGAACACCCTTGCCACTGAGGAAACAACCCATGAAGCATGCAATAAAGACCGAGCTGTTCGCCTCCAGGGCGCCACTGGAATGGGCGGTCGTCGGCAACGGTACGTTGTACACGGCCCAGATCCCAATCGATACACAGGGCCAGGTGGTTGCCGGCGGCATCGAGGCACAGGCCCGCCAGACACTGGACAACCTGCGCCACACCCTGGAAGCCGCTGGCAGCTCGCTGGATGCCGTGACCCAGGTACTGATCTACGTGACCGACCGCCGCTATCTGGCAACTGTAAATGCCGTGTACGCCGAGTATTTCCAGGCACCCTACCCCAACCGCGCGGCCGTCGTGGTGGCGGGCCTCGCCCGGGAAGAAATGCTGGTGGAGCTGGTGGTCTACGCCTGCCTCTGAGGGCCTGAAGGCGCTCGCCTCGCGATATTCAGCGTGTGTTCAATCGGGTGCCGCCCGCGCGGCACTCGATGCATGCCCCCTCCCCCCAAGTCATGCACCCGGCCTATTCCCTTTTTCTGCCGCCCGGCACCGGCTTGCGCCCCATTTCGGTTCAAAACCCACGCCCGGATCAAAAGCGCCCTTTTTTGATGCGCCGGCCCTTGCGGCCAGGCAGCACACATCGGGTGTGCCCCTCACATTTCCTGCATCGCTAGAACCGCCAGGGGTATTCGGCACTTTTATTGCACAGACCGGTTGTACTCAACGCACAGGCAATCTACCGAGACCGAGGTTAACGCGAGACACAGCTCCCACTTACCCCAGCAAGGCAGCACCCTGAAAGACGCAGATGAACCGCAATGAAGCTGCCGGCAACGGCGGCAAGGAGTGGGTATGTCCCGGGCTTTTTTCAATGAAATGTACGAAGCGAACGGCACTTGCCGCCCGCATTACCAGGAGTTCGCCCGCTGGCTGGCCAACACCCCGCTGGAGTTGCTGGAACAGCGCCGACGCGAGGCCGACCTGCTGTTTCACCGCGCTGGCATCACCTTCACCTTGTACGGCGACAAGCAGGATACCGAGCGCCTGATTCCCTTCGATATCATCCCGCGCAGCATCCGCGCCAGCGAGTGGCGCACGGTCGAGCGTGGCTGCATTCAACGGGTACAGGCGCTGAACCTGTTCCTGCAGGACATCTACCACAACCAGCGCATCCTCAAGGCCGGCATCATCCCGCCAGAGCAAGTGCTGGCCAACGAGGGCTACCAGATCGCCATGCAGGGCCTGGACCTGCACCGTGGGTTGTATGCGCATATTGCCGGTGTCGACCTGGTACGTGACGGCGATGGCAGCTATTTCGTGCTGGAAGACAACCTGCGCACCCCCAGCGGCGTCAGCTACATGCTCGAAGACCGCAAGATGATGATGCGCCTGTTTCCCGAACTGTTTGCCGCCCAGCGTATCGCGCCCATCGACCACTACCCCAACCTGCTGCTGGACACGCTCAAGAGCGCCAGCCCATTGGACAACCCCACCGCGGTGCTGCTCACGCCCGGCCGTTTCAACAGCGCCTATTTCGAGCATGCCTTCCTGGCCCGGGAAATGGGCATCGAGCTGGTCGAAGGCGCCGACCTGTTCGTGCGTGATGAGCATGTGTACATGCGCACCACGGCCGGCCCCCAGCAGGTGGACGTGATCTATCGCCGCCTGGACGACGACTACCTCGACCCGCTGTCCTTCAACCCTGATTCGATGCTGGGCGTGCCGGGGCTGGTCTCGGTTTACCGCGCCGGCAATGTGGTGCTGGCCAACGCCGTCGGCACTGGCGTGGCTGATGACAAATCCATCTACCCCTATGTCGACGACATGATCCGCTTTTACCTGAGCGAAGAGCCCATCCTGAACAACGTGCCGACCTGGCAGTGCCGCAAGCCGGCGGAGCTGTCCCATGTACTGGCCCACCTGCCCGAACTGGTGGTCAAGGAAACCCAGGGCTCCGGCGGCTATGGCATGCTGGTCGGGCCTGCGTCGACCAAAGCCCAGATCGAGGACTTCCGCGGGCGCATCAAAGCCCGCCCGCACGCCTATATCGCTCAACCGACGCTGTGCCTGTCAACCTGCCCGACCTTCGTCGACAGCGGCATCGCACCGCGTCACATTGACCTGCGCCCGTTCGTACTGTCGGGCAGTGAAACCCGCCTGGTGCCCGGCGGCCTGACGCGCGTGGCGCTCAAGGAAGGCTCGCTGGTGGTCAACTCGTCGCAGGGCGGCGGTACCAAGGACACCTGGGTGGTGGAGGACTGAGCCATGCTTTCGCGAACCGCTTCCGACCTGTACTGGATGTCCCGCTACCTGGAACGTGCAGAAAACCTCGCGCGCATGCTCGAGGTCAGCTACTCGCTATCGCTGATGCCCCAGGCCGGGCGCAGCGACGGCCATACCGAACTGGCAATGTCGCTGATGGCCTCGGGCATGCTGGACGACTACCTGCGTCGGCACAATGAACTCGACACCGAGCGCATGCTGCACTTCTTCGCCCTCGACGCCACCAACCCCAGCAGCATCTATTGCTGCCTGCAGGCTGCCAGGACCAATGCCCATGCAGTACGCGGCCGTATCACCGCCGACATGTGGGAGAACATCAACGCCACCTGGATCGAAATGCGCAACATTGCCAGCAATGGCCTTGGTCGCTATGGCATCAGCCAGTTCTGCGACTGGGTCAAGGAACGATCGCACCTGTTCCGCGGCGCGACCTCCGGCACCATCATGCGCAACGATGCCTACAGCTTCATTCGCCTGGGGACCTTCCTGGAGCGGGCGGACAACACCCTGCGCCTGCTCGATTCGCGCTATGAAATGTTCGGCGAGGCCTCCGAAGAGGTCAGCGACGACTCCGCCCGCGGCTATTACCAATGGAGCGCCCTGCTGCGCGCGCTGACCTCGTATGAGGCCTTCAACGAGCTCTATCGCGCCGCGCCCAGTGCCCGGCCGGTGTCCGAACTGCTGCTGTTGCGGGTAGACGTGCCGCGCTCGCTACATGCCTGCATCGAGGAACTGGACCTGATCCTGGCGGGCCTGCCGGGCAGTACCGGGCGTGCCGCCCAGCGCATGGCCGCCGAACTGAATGCGCGCCTGCGCTACACCGCAATCGACGAAATCCTCGATGCCGGATTGCACCCCTGGCTGAGCGACTTCATTGGCCGCATCAACCAACTGGGCCAGGCCGTCCATCACTCCTACCTGGAGGTTGTATGAAACTGTCCATTCGCCACGACACGACCTATAGCTACGCCAGCGACGTGTGCAACAGTATCCAGTTCCTGCGCCTGACACCGCGCAGCAGCGAACGCCAACGTATCAATCAATGGCAACTGGACCTGCCCTGCAAGGTGAAGGGCCAGATCGACCCTTATGGCAACATCCTGCACGTGCTGACACTGGACAAACCCCATGGCCACCTGGCGCTTACCGCACACGGCCAGGTCGAGATCGACCCGGATTGCGAACACGAAACCGAGAGCCAGTCGCCCCTGCCGTTCCTGCGCGGCAGCCACCTGACGCAGGCCGACGACACCCTGATTGCTTTCGCCGCCCGGCAATGTGGCAGTCACCGCGACCGGGCAGCGCTGATCGGGCTGATGCAAGGCCTGGCCGAGCACATGCCCTACAGCCCTGGGGCCACGTCGGTGGGCACCACGGCCATCGAAGCCTTCAGCGGTGGCGCGGGCGTGTGTCAGGACCACACCCACGCCTTCCTGGCCTGCGCACGCAGCCTGGGGGTGCCGGCACGCTATGTGTCCGGCTATCTGTGCACCGAGGATGAACAACACCTGGCCAGCCACGCCTGGGCCGAAGCCTGGGTCGACGATGCCTGGTACAGCTTCGACATTACCAACCGCCTGACCCGGCCAGAGCGTCACCTGAAGCTGGCGGTGGGCCTGGACTACCTCGACGCCTGTCCGGTCAGGGGCGTACGCCGCGGCGGCGGCGCCGAATCGATGCAGGCCAGTGTCCACGTGCATCGCCAGTGACAGGCTGGCTTCAGACCGGTCTTGCCGCCCGAGTGCGGCAAGACCCTTTCACACGCAACGCAAGGGAAACCGCATGACTTACTGTGTCGCCATGCACCTGGAGGACGGGCTTGTCTTCATCAGCGACTCACGCACCAACGCCGGCATCGACCAGATCTCCACGTTTACCAAGTTGTTCGTCTTCAGCGTGCCGGGCGAGCGGCTGATCGTGCTGCAGACCGCCGGCAACCTGGCGACCTCGCAGTCGGTGATCAACCTGCTGCAGCAACGCACCCAGGGCAACGGCCCCCACCTGCTGAACGTTGCCACGCTGTACGATGCAACGGTGCTGGTCGCCGACACCCTGCGCGAGGTGGTCAGAAGAGACCGCAGCAAGCTCACGGCCGATATCGACCTCAGCAGTTCATTCATCGTCGGCGGCCAGATAGCCGGCGGCCCCATGGCCATCTACAACGTGTATGCGCAAGGCAATTTCTTCCAGGCCACGCCGGACACCCCGTTTCTGCAACTGGGTGAAAGCAAGTACGGCAGGCCAATACTCGACCGCAACCTGGATTACCGCACGCCGCTCGATGAAGCGCTGCGCTGCGGCCTGATTTCGTTCGACTCCACCATCCGCAGCAACCTGTCGGTGGGCATGCCGCTGGACTTGCTGGTGTACCGCAATAACAGCCTGGAAAGCATGACGCGCAAGCGCATTACCAGCGACGATGCCTATTACCAGCAGATTCGCAGGCAGTGGAGCGACGGCTTGAAAACCCTCCTGGCCGAACTGCCAGCGCCGCCTTATGGCTGAACAAGCAAACGGTTCAGATCCTTTGCCTGTACCGGCCCCTTCGCGGGCTTGCCCGCTCCCACAGGTACTGCGCAAGCCTTTAAGGCTGGGATGTCCTGTGGGAACGGTCGAGCCCGCGAAGGGGCCGGTACAGGCAACACCTCAGTAAAGCCAATGTGTAATGTTCGAGACTCCGTGGGTTATCCTGCCCCTTCCCCCTGTCACGAGACTGCTGCAGGCGGACAACAGACTGCCTGCAGGTGAAATCATGATTCACGGAAAAACCCTGGAAGCCTGGCGACAAAGCCATCCGATCATCGCCGATCTGGTTGCCCTGAAGCAGACCAGCTGGTTCAACCCGGGTATCGCCAAGGCTGCAGAAGCCCTGCACGATGTGGGCCTGACGGCTGCCGACGTGCAAGCGGCCAGCGCGCGGCTGCAGCGGTTCGCGCCTTACCTGGCCACTGTGTTCCCCGAAACAGCCGCTGCCGGCGGGGTCATCGAGTCGCCTGTCATCCCGCTGCCACAGCTGCGCCGGGTGCTTGTCGAAGAAGGATCACTGCAGAACGCAGGCAACCTGTGGCTCAAGGCGGACAGTGACTTGCCCATCTCCGGCTCGATCAAGGCCCGGGGCGGTATCCATGAAGTGCTCAAGCACGCCGAAGACCTGGCCCTGGCGGCCGGCTTGATCACGCCAACGGATGACTACACCCAACTGGCGAGCGACCAGGCCCGCGCATTTTTCAGCCAGCACAGGATCGCCGTGGGTTCGACCGGTAACCTGGGGCTGTCGATTGGCATCATGAGCGCCAAGCTGGGTTTTAAGGTGAGCGTGCACATGTCGTCAGACGCCCGGCAATGGAAGAAGGACAAGCTGCGGGCCAACGGCGTGACCGTGGTAGAACACGCGTGCGACTACAGCGTAGCGGTCGAGCAGGGTCGCCAGCAGGCGGCCTCAGACCCCAGTTGTTATTTTGTCGACGACGAAAACTCCCCACAGCTGTTTCTCGGCTATGCCGTCGCCGCCGAACGGTTGGCACGGCAACTCGACCAGGCGGGCATTCAGGTGAACGCAGACCATCCATTGTTCGTGTATCTGCCGTGCGGCGTAGGGGGCGGCCCGGGCGGTGTCGCATTCGGGCTGAAGCTGGTGTTCGGCGATGCCGTGCACTGCATCTTTGCCGAACCCACCCACTCCCCCTGCATGCTGCTGGGTGTCTATACCGGCCTGCATGATGAAACCAGCGTGCAGGACTTCGGCATCGACAACATCACCGCCGCAGACGGCCTGGCGGTCGGGCGCCCATCTGGGTTTGTCGGCAAAGCCATGCAGCGGCTGATCGATGGTTACTACACCGTGACCGACGAAGAGCTGTACCGCTTGATGGTCATCGCCCATGAGCAGGACAAGGTCAAACTGGAGCCCTCTGCCCTGGCCGGCGTACCGGGTATGCTACGGGTGCTGCAAGCCGACGAGTACCTGGCCCGCCAACGCTTCACCCCAGCCCGGCTGCGACAGGCCACCCACCTCGTCTGGGGAACGGGGGGCAGCATGGTGCCGGAAGAAGAGTTCAACGCTTATCTGGCCAAAGGGCGCAGCGAGCAGGCAAACGTGTAACCGAAGCGCCGGTTCGCAGCGCCGTTGCAGTGCTTCAGGCCATCAGCAAGGAATGCCCGCCAGCGGCCACACAGGTGCTGGCGTCGCTTTGACCATATTGCGTTTTCGCGCCCACTGGGTCAGTGCGGCCATCAGGGCAAAGCCAAGCAGGATCATCACCGGATAGGCCAACAGCAACTCGGTCAGCGAATACTTCCAGGCCAGTGGCCGACCGACGCCCAGCATCGCTGCATATAACCAGGAAACACCTGACAGTGCACCAGAAAACAGCGCAAACATCCGCACGCCTATATTCAGGTCAAGCAAAGAACCGGCCTTGAGCAAGGCAGGTAATACATAACGATGCAACAACATGCCATTAAAGGTCAGGAGCAAGACAATAATGACTTTTGCGTGAAGTTTGGGATTGGCGAAATAACTCATGCCCTTTTCAAGATAATCGATACCAATGACCGCAGCACCGGTAAGCCACAAGAATATCAAGGCATTGGCAACGGACGCCTGCAATCGCGCCATGTGCTTACCGTCATGGCTGGCCTGTTGATGCCCCTTCAACAAGTCCCTGACCATCTCGGCATCGCTGGTAAAGACCAGGCCGATGGCGATACAACAGGCCAGCAAATGAACATAAATGACCGACAACCGCACCAGTTCCATGGATTCTTTCTGCCCGAACAGGCTAATAATTGTATTAAACTCCACGTCGAATTCTCCACGTAATGCATCAGTGCTAGATGGCCTTGCAACAAGCACGCGTGCGAATTGATCGCACCGGGAAGACCAAATTCATATCGTTAATTGAAACAGAGAATGGTTTCTCAATTGCACACAGTGGCTCAACCGTTGAGCCTCGGTTGGGCATGGCGTTACTCCATCGTCAGTGGTAAAAATGCCCCGTGTGTATCCCTGCGATTCAGATCAAGTTGAACGTCCATTACGTTCTGGGGAGAGGTGCGAAGTGCGCTGCTTGAAGCACACACTTGCTGGCAAATATGAGCGACCCACTGGCAAATCGTTCATTTCCTGAGCAAAAGCACCGACCAGCGGTATTTAAAGCCGTATTAGTTAGTTTACTAACTGCTTGCAAGCTGACCGAATAGTAAGTTTTAAAGGCCCGTGGATCCAAACTTCGCGACAGGCCATTTAAGTGCTCTATTTCGCCGAGTGGTGAACGACTACCCGGTCAATGCATCAAGAGCAACTGGCTCAACACCGCCCGCAATTTCCCGGGTTTCACAGGTTTGTTCAGTAGCGGCGCCCCTAGCTTCTGCAAGCCACGCCGGCACTGATCGCTGCGGTCTGCAGTAATGACCACTGCCGGTATGGCAGTCGCAAAATGCTCACGCAGGTTCCTCACCACCTCGCAACCCACCACGCCATGGTCCAGGTGGTAGTCGGCCAGGATCAGTTCCGGGGCTCGCCCCTGCAACGCCAGCAAGGCGCCCTCCTGGTCGGTAGCTGTAACCACTTCGCACCCCCACTGCCCCAACAGCGCGCCCATGCTCTCGAGTATGCTCACTTCGTTGTCCAGTACCAGCAGGCGGCGGCCCGGCAGCGGATTACCGGCGCTGGGCAGCGGCACAGCTTGATGAACAGCCAGCGGCACTTCTTTGCCAAGAGGTACCTCGATGCTGAACACCGAGCCACGCCCCGGCCACGAGCGCACTTCGATCCGGTAACCGAGAATCTTGGCGATCCGTTCAACGATGGCCAGCCCCAGGCCAACACCCTTGCGATCGGCAGCACGGCCAACGTCCAGCTGGTTGAACTCGAGAAAAATGGCCTGCAGCCGATCCTGCGCGATGCCTCGCCCGGTATCCCACACCTCCAGCCGCAACTGGCCGCCGCGGCGCCTCGCCCCGAGCAGGATCCGCCCCTCGTCGGTGTACCGGCAAGCGTTGCTGAGGAAGTTGCGCAGAATGCGCGTCAGCAGCCGCAAGTCAGTGCTGATGGCGTAATCGGCTATGCGTGCATGCAGCTTCAGGCCTGCAGCATCGGCCACCGAGCTGAACTCCGAGACCAGCGGCGCGAACACCTCGTCCAGGCGGTACACAGCCACGTCCGGCCTGACGGCAGCCTGGTCGAGCCGGGAAATGTCCAGCAGGTCGGTCAGCAGGTCTTCCGCGCCCTCCAGGGCCTGGTGGGTACGCTCCACCAGCACATGCTCGGCCTCTGGTAATGGCCGCTCGCGCAAGGTCGAGATCAGCAAGCGCGCGGCGTTCAACGGCTGCAGCAGGTCATGGCTGGCGGCAGCGAGGTATTTGTCCTTGCTGCGGTTGGCGGCTTCGGCGGCATCACGCGCCTCAAGCAATTCATCGGTACGCGCAGCGACCCGTTGCTCCAGTTCGTCATTGAGCTGTTGCAGGCGTTGCTGGGCCAGCTTGCGTTCGGTGATGTCGGCAACGAACCCCTCCACCAGCCCTTCATGGCCGGGTTTTAGCAGCAGGTTCATCAGCACATCGAGATGGCTGCCGTCCTTGCGCCGCAAACGGGTTTCGTAGCCGTGCAGGCTGTGCTCACGGGCGAGCACCGCCGTGATCGCCTGCAACTCCTCGGCACCGCCATCAAACAGGTTGGCGGCCAGGTCAGTCAGGGAAAAAAGCACCGCTTGCGGGTCGTCGTAGCCAAGCATGCGGGCCAGCGCCGGGTTGGCGGCACGCATGCCGTCCTGAAGGCTGGCCTGGAAAATCCCGTGCACGGCGTTTTCGAACAGCCATTTGTAACGGTTGCGTTCGGCCTCCAGCTCGTCCAGGCGAGCGGACAGCTCCGGGTAATGGCTTTTGCGCGCTGAGTGGTCACCCAGCCCCAGCAGCCCGGCCAGCGCCCGCTGCTGCTCGTCAGAGGGCCTCGCCATAGACCACCTCGACATCACGCTGGCTCGACGCACGGGGGTTGGTGAGGATGCACGGATCGTCCATCGCGTGTTGCGACAGGAACGGGATATCGGACGTGCGCACCCCATGCAGGCCCAGGGTTTCATGGAAGCCAATGGCATGCTTCAGGGCAGTCAAGTGCTCCACCAGGCGCCCACAGATCTGCCGGTGATTGAGACCGCGGCAGTCGATCCCGAACACCTCGGCGATCACCTTGAAACGCTCCGGCGCCGAGCTGTAGTTGAACGCCACCACGTGCTCCACCAGCACCGCGTTGCACAAGCCATGGGGCAAGTCGAGGAAACCGCCCAGGCTGTGCGACATGGCGTGCACTGCGCCCAGGATCGCATTGGAGAACGCCAGCCCCGCCTGCATGCTGCCGAGCATGATCTTCTCGCGCAGCGCAATATCGGTGGGGTTGGCGATCATCTCCACCAGGTTGCCATTGATCAGGCGCATGGCTTCCAGCGCATGGGGGTCGGTCAACGGCCCGTGGCCGGTAGACACGAAGGCCTCGATGGCATGCACCAACGCATCGATGCCGGTGCAGGCCGACAGGAACGGGTCCATGCTCAGGGTGGTCTGCGGGTCGATCAGCGACACGTCCGGCACCACCGCCTTGCTGACGATGGAGAACTTCATGCGTTCCTGCTGGTTGGATATGATCACGAACTGCGACACGTCCGCCGAGGTGCCGGCGGTGGTCGGGATCAGGATCAGCGGCGGGCTGGGCACGCGGATCATGTCCACGCCTTCGAATTCGAGGATGCTGCGTCCGTGGGCCACCACGATACCGATGGCCTTGCCGCAATCCATCGGGCTGCCGCCGCCAACGGCGACGATCACGTCACAGTGGTTCTGCCGATAGATTTCGGCGCCGAGCATCACCTCTTCGACCCGCGGGTTGGGTGACACGGCGGTGTACAGGCAATAGTCGATGCCCTGGGCCTGCAGGCTGGCCTCCACATCCGCCACCCAGCCGGCGGCGATCACGCCAGGGTCGCTGACCACCAGTACCTTGCGCGCACCGAAGGTTTTGGCGTAATTGGCCACATTGTGCCGGCAGCCGGCACCAAAGATAATTTCAGGCGATACGAACTTGCGAAGGGGGCTGAAACTCTGGCTCATCGGTAAGCCTGTTCTTATTGTTCTGGAAGATAAACGCCAGCGTAAAGCATCCCACCACGAAAGCAACCAGACCAAAGCGGGGCTACCGGTCATTCTATCCAGGATTTGGCGCGGGCCACCTCCAAAAATGCCAGCACGTCCTCTTCGAGCCCCGGTACATCGGGGAAACGTTGTGCCAGGCGGTCGATGACCGTTGCCACGGTACTGTGGCCGTCCAGCAGCTCCAGGACCCAGCCGGCACTGGCATTGAGCTCGATGATGCCCCCGGCGTACAACAGCACGTGGCAACCCTTCTGTGGCGCCCAGTCCAGGCGCAAGCCTCGCCCCAAGGCAAGGGCTTGCTGGCGATCTATCAGGTTCAAAGGCGCATACTCCAGGAGGATCCGGCCACCGTGGCGATGGCCGGGCCGTCATCAACGGTTGGCGAAATACATCGTCACTTCGAAGCCAATGCGCAGGTCGGTATAGGCGGGTTTAGTCCACATAGGGCAAGTCCTCTTCTTGTGCCGGAGGATTCCGGTAGAAGCATTAATGCACGGGGGTGGACCGGACCGAATGCTACTTTGGAACGAGCTGGCGGGGTGCGTTGGTACGGGTAGGCCATGCATGCGCCGGCCCTTTTGCGGGCTCGCCCGCACCCACAGGTTCTTCACCGGTTCTGGAACCAGCGGTGAACCTGTGGGAGCGGGCGAGCCCGCGAAGGCCGCGACGCGGTCTAGAAGAAGCCCAGCGGATTGATGTCGTAGCTCACCAGCAGGTTCTTGGTCTGCTGATAGTGGTCGAGCATCATCTTGTGGGTTTCGCGGCCAACACCGGACTTCTTGTACCCCCCGAACGCCGCATGCGCCGGGTACAGGTGGTAGCAGTTGGTCCACACTCGCCCGGCCTTGATCCCGCGTCCCATGCGATAGGCGCGGTTGATGTCGCGGGTCCACAGGCCGGCGCCCAGGCCGAATTCACTGTCGTTGGCGATAGCCAGCGCTTCGGCTTCGTCCTTGAAGGTGGTCACGCCCACCACCGGCCCGAAGATTTCTTCCTGGAACACGCGCATCTTGTTATTGCCCTTGAGCAGGGTTGGCTGAATGTAGTAACCGCTGGCCAGGTCACCTTGTAGCCGCTCGGCACCACCGCCGGTGAGCAACTGCGCGCCCTCCTCCCGGGCAATCTCCAGGTACGAAAGGATCTTGTCGTACTGTTGCTCGGACGCCTGGGCACCCACCATGGTTTCGGTATCCAGCGGGTTGCCGCGGGTGATCTTGGCGATCTTCTTCATCACCTCGGCCATGAACGGTTCGTAGATCGACTCCTGGATCAGCGCCCGTGACGGGCAGGTACACACCTCGCCCTGGTTGAAGAACGCCAGCACCAAGCCTTCGGCAGCCTTCTCGATGAACGCCGGCTCGGCCTGCATGATGTCTTCGAAGAAGATGTTCGGCGACTTGCCACCCAGTTCGACGGTGGACGGGATGATGTTCTCGGCCGCGCACTTCATGATGTGAGAGCCCACCGGGGTGGACCCGGTGAAAGCGATCTTGGCGATGCGCTTGCTGGTGGCCAGCGCCTCGCCGGCCTCACGGCCAAAGCCCTGGACGATGTTCAGTACACCTGCAGGCAACAGGTCGGCGATCAGCTCGGCAAAGACGGTAATCGACAGGGGCGTCTGCTCCGCGGGCTTGAGCACCAAGCAGTTGCCAGCGGCCAAGGCCGGGGCGAGCTTCCAGGCGGCCATCAGCAGCGGGAAGTTCCACGGGATGATCTGCCCCACCACACCCAGCGGCTCGTGGATGTGATAAGCCACGGTGCCTTCGTTGATCTCACCTACGCCACCTTCCTGGGCACGGATGCAACCGGCGAAATAGCGGAAGTGGTCGGCTGCCAGCGGCACGTCGGCATTCAAGGTTTCGCGTATGGCCTTGCCGTTGTCCCAGCTTTCGGTAACCGCCAGCACCTCCAGGTTCTGTTCGATGCGGTCGGCAATTTTCAGCAGTACCAGGGCGCGGTCTTGCACCGAGGTCTTGCCCCAGGCTTCGGCGGCGGCATGCGCGGCGTCCAGGGCGCGGTCGACGTCCTGGGCCGTGGAGCGCGGGAATTCGGCAATCGGCTGGCCATTGACCGGCGAGCTGTTGGTGAAGTACTGGCCAGCCAACGGCTGCACGAACTCGCCATTGATGAAGTTGCCATAACGGGGTTTGAAGGATACGACGGCGCCTGGAGTTCCGGGTTGTGCGTAGATCATGCTGAGCCTCTGCGGGTCGGTGCCTGTCCCACGACAGGCGATGCACCGATGGTAAGAAGCCCCGCGTGCCGGGCGAATGCATCGTTGGCAGCGGGGCTCTCGTCATTTGGTAGTAGGGCCGCTTGTCACCGGATCAGCGGCGGCAAGCGGCAGTAGGCAGGCGTTAGGGCTTGGTGCTCGCTGTTTGCTGCAACTGCTTGGGCAACTTGAAGGTCCAGAGCATGCCGCCCTGGTTGAAGTCCTTGACCCGTTTGGCCACTTCGCCACCCCACAGCGGCACCGCGCCGCCCCAGCCGGAGACCACCGAAACGTACTGCTCGCCGTCCATTTCCCAGGTGATGGGCGAGCCCAGCACGCCTGACCCGGTCTGGAATTCCCAGACCTTGTCGCCGGTCTTGGCATTGAATGCCTGCAGGAAGCCCTCTGGCGTGCCCGTGAACACCAGGTTGCCCTTGGTGGTCAGCACGCCGCCCCACAGCGGCGCGTAGTTCTTGTGGCGCCACACTTCCTTGCCGCTGATCGGGTCGATGGCGCGCAGCACGCCGATGTAGTCTTCGTTGAGCGGCTTGATGGTGAAGCCGGCACCGAGGAACGCCGCGCCCTTCTTGTAGGCGATGCCTTCGTTCCAGATGTCCATGCCCCACTCGTTGGACGGCACGTAGAACAGCCCTGTGTCCTTGTTGTAGGCCATCGGCATCCAGTTCTTGGCGCCGAGGAAGGCCGGGGCGACGAACACCGAGCTGCCCTTGGCCTCGCTGCCTGGTGCGCCCGGGCGGCTGGCGTCGTTGTAGATCGGCCGGCCGTCCTTGTCCAGGCCCGTGGCCCAGGTGATCTTGTCAACGAACGGGAAGCCGCGGATGAACTTGCCGTTGGTACGATCGAGCACGTAGAAGAAACCGTTGCGGTCCGCCGTGGCGGCAGCCTTGACCTCCTTGCCGCCGTCCTTGTAGTTGAACGAGATCAGCTCGTTGACGCCGTCGAAGTCCCAGCCGTCATGCGGCGTGCTCTGGAAGTGCCACTTGATGGTGCCGTCGTCCGGGTTCAGCGCCAGGCGTGAGGAAGAGTACAGGTTGTCACCGGGGCGCAGGTGCGAGTTCCACGGGGCCGGGTTGCCGGTACCGAACAGGATCAGGTTGGTTTCCGGGTCGTAGTAACCGCCCAGCCAAGGCGCAGCGCCGCCGGTCTTCCACAGGTCGCCAGGCCAGGTCTTGCCCGCCTCACCGCCGGAAATGCCGTTCTCGATCGCCTTGCCGTCCTTGTACACATAGCCCATGTGCCCTTCCACGGTGGGGCGCATCCACAGCAGCTCGCCGTTCTCCGGGTTGTACGCCTGGATCTTGCCCACCACGCCGAACTCGCCGCCGGCAACGCCTGTAATCAGCTTGCCATTGACGATCATCGGCGCGGCGCTGATGGAGTAGCCTTCTTTGTGGTCGGCGACCTTCTTGCTCCAGACCACCTTGCCGGTGTCCTTGTTCAGGGCCACCAGCTTGGCGTCCAGCGTGCCGAAGAACACCAGGTTGCCGTACAGCGCGACGCCGCGGTTGATCACGTCGCAGCAGGGGCGGATGTCATCCGGCAGACGTGCATCGTATTGCCACAGTTTCTTGCCGGTGCGGGCGTCCACGGCGAACACCCGCGAGTAGGAGCCGGTCAGGTACATCACCCCGTCCTTGATCAGCGGCTGGGCCTGTTGGCCGCGCTGCTTCTCGCCGCCAAAGGAGAACGCCCAGACCGGGCGCAGTTCCTTGACGTTATTGACATTGAGCATATCCAGCGGGCTGTAGCGCTGGCCCTGCACGCCCAGGCCATTGGTCACGATCTGCTGGGGGTTCTTCGGGTCCTGGAGGATGTCTTCATTGCTGACAGCGGCGTGAGCCGCGCCGGCAAGCAGCATGGCGCTGAGCACCAGGCTCACGGCGAACAAGGGGCGACGTGGGGATCGGGTCATGACGGCTACCTTTGGTTTTTTTGTTGTGCCCGGGAAAATTTCCCGGTGTGTCGGGAATTCTTGGTCCCGACCCGATTGCCAACAATTGCCCGCAGTGCGGAGTTTTCTAGTTCCTTGGTAGGGGTTGGGTTTGCCCGTCCTGTTCAACCAGAAACTGCTTGAGTCAATCTGCCCTGCCTTGGATAACTGCTCCCCCAGGCAAACGCCGTACGCCGCCAAACCACCACACAACTCCCGCTCCAATCACGGTAGTCAGCACTGCAAGCAGCAAGATAACCCCTTGCGCCCCCACCGGCGCCGCCAGTATTCCCACCAGCAAGCCCGCCAACGGTTGCGACAAGTTGTTGAGCAATGTGACCACTCCCACCGTCTTGCCAAAGTCCTGGGTCGGAATTACCCGCTGCCGAACATTGCGCATATAGACATTGAACATCTTGTCGAAACCGACAATCAGCAAAAACCCCAGCACATACCCTGCAAAGTTCGGACTCAAGGCACTGATGAAAGCGCCGGCGGCAATCATCAAGTAGCCCACGCCACCCATTACCCGTAACGGCAGCACCACCCGGGCGAGAAAGAACAGGATCACGATAGTAGTTACTGCGGCAGCCGCCTGCAGCCATGCGTAGGTGTCCTTGCCAGCGCCATGCTCGCCGAGCACCATGGCCGCCGACGTTGCTAAGGTGACCCCGACGATCAGGTTGACGCCGACGGCCAAGGTGATGATCTTCTTCAGTTCGGCCTGTTCGCCAATATGCCTGAAGGCGATACGCACGGGTTGGAACCAGATATCACGATGCTGCTCGTACACCGGCAGGGTGACCTGGCTGGCGCGCTGCCATGCCCGCATGCTCAGGTCGGCCAGCAGGAACAGTCCAGCAGTCCATAGCACTACCCAGTGCCATGCCATAAACTCCAGCAGCGCAGCTGCCACCAGTGGCCCGAGTACCAGGCCCGTCTGGTCAGCGATCTGAGAATAGGCGAGGGTCTTGGTGTAGTTGTAGTGCTGGAAGATATGCGGCATCACCACCTCGCGGGCCATGATGCCCTGAGTGGTCAGCCCCCCACACAGCGCCGACAGTACCACCAGCCAGGCAAAACCGCCGAACAAGGCATGAAGTCCCATCGCCAACAAGCACAGCAATGCCCGGTAAACTTGGCTAATGTGCAGGATCTTGATGGGTGAGAACTTGTCGCACAGTGCGCCGCATACCGGGAAGGCGAGAAAACGCGGCAGCGACTCGACAAAGAACGCCAGCCCTGCCCAAGCGACGCTGTTGGTGGCCTGGAACACTATCAGCGGCACGATGAACAACAGGATCTGGTCTGCCAGGCGCGAAAGAAACAGCGAAATGAAAAAGGCTAGGTAATCCTTGCGCATGCTGAACTCCTGTAAGAAGCAAGAAAGAGACCTTGCCAAACCTCAATAGGCCGAGCCCAAACGGTCATTGAGGTTGTGTTTCTCGTCACCACGCAACGGTGGGTTGAACACACTGACCAGGATCAAGTCCTGCTCCTTGCCGCCGCGTAGGTAGTGCCGATCATGCTGGTCGAGTACATACACATCACCGGGACGTATCGGGTAGACATTCCCCTGCATGTCCTCGACCTCGCCTTCCCCGGCTATGCAGTAGCACGCCTCCAAATGGTTCCGATAGTGCAACAGCGATTCAGTGCCGGCACGAACCACCGTGTGGCAGAGGGTAAATCCCATGGCATCACGTTCGGTGAGTAGACGATGGCTAGTGCCGGCGCCCCACTCCACGTAGTAGGCGGTTTTCTCCACGTCGGACCTGCTGCGGATGAACATGTGAACCTCTCTGGGTATAAGGAGTTGAATGAAGAGTCATGCTTGGTCGTGACTACCATTGCGCAAGGTCGCTTCGCCGCAAGCCAGCATCGCGTCGCTCCAGGCCAGATCGCGATGCGCGGCGATGGCCTGGATGTCACACCAATGGCGCTGGAGTGGATGCCCTGCCGCCAACGAAGAGGCACCGAGCCGTCCTACCAGACGTTGCACCGCTTGCACGCACTGCCTCGCCAAATAGGCACGGTCGCGGCGTAACCGCAGCAGTTGACAGGTACTCAGGGCTTGATCGTGAATGCCTGCTTCATGCAACCGCGATATCAACGAGTCATAGAGAAGGCCAGCGCTGTGCAACTGTGCGGCCGAGTGAGCGACCTGCTCGGCAATCCTTGGGTCGCTGGCCAGCGAGTCAGTGAGCGCCGACACGAACGCATCATGGGCCCCCTCCGCGCAGCCAAACAACGGACCGATGATCGAAGTAGCCAGAAAGGGCGCCAATGGCAAACGGTCGATGTAATCGATCTCCGGTTTGGATGGGCGTTGGGCGAAGATTTCATGCAAGGCGAAAACCCGCTCGTGTGGCACCAGCAACTGGTGGGCCTGAACGTCGTGAGAGCCAGTTGCGGCCATGCCGCAACTGTCCCAGCTGTCGATTCGCTCAATATCCTGCGCGGCGACCAGTACGAGAAAACGTGGAGTGTGCCAGGCAGCCGGGTGGTTCTGACAAGGTGCATTGAGCATCAACCACGTCGCGTCTTCGATCCCTGAGCTGAACCGCCAGCGCCCGTTCACCCTTATAAGCCGGCACCATGTGCCAGTCCAATTGGGCTATGCAGTGATCACGCAGGGATTGCTCGATGGTCTGTATATGGTCAGTTTCGAGCACAACATAGGCCTTCGGTACGTGCCCGGCCGATTCGTCTGCGACCGGCACCACTAATACCTCGGCAACCGCCGGGTGTGACGCCAAACATTGTTCAATTTCCCGCGGGTTGACCTTCCAGATATTGCGGGCAAACACGTCATCCTTGCGTGCCACGAAGTAGAGGTAGCCTTGGGCGTCTCGCTTGAACAGGTCACCTGTGCGAAACAGGCGCGGGTGGCCGAATGCATTGTGTAGGAAGGCCATGGCATTGGCCTCGGGCATGTTCCAATACTCGAGCATTAGGTAGTCGCTGGTTACCAGCAGTTCGCCGACCTCCCCAGGCTGGTCAATGGCCCGCCCTCGCTCGTCCACCAAGTACAAGCAGACGCCGGGCAGAGGTTTGCCCACCGAGGCTGGGCGCTGATCGAGCTCCTCGGGAGGCAGGTAACTGACACGTTTGCATTCCGTGAGCCCGTAGTTGGAAAAGATCCGTACCCGAGGCAAAGCTTGCCGAATCTTCTGGATATGACGGGTGTAGAGAGCCTGGCCACTGCTGGATATATAACGCAGGCTGGGCACCCGAGCGTCCCAATGCGGGCCGGTATTGGCCAACAGGAAAAATAATGGAGGAAACACATGCACGGCGGTTACCTCCTCCCGTTCAACCACTGCGAGTATGTCCTCGGCAGTAGTGGCCGGCTGGCTTTCAATCACGCTGGTGGCGCCGACTACCAGCGGCATCATCACGTTGTAGACACCATAATCGGAGGCCAGAGTCGAATAACTGAGGACGCGATCATCTGGGGTATTCTGCTGGTAGGCGGTGACTTGGCGTGAGGCAGCCAACATGATTCGGTGGTTGACCAGCACGCCCTTCGGATTGAAGGACGATCCGGATGTATAGAATATCGACGTAGACCTTTCGGGGTCTTCAATCAATGGCGGATGCCTCGTAGCAGCCTTTTGCGAAGGTCTGGAGAGGGCATCGGACATTTGAATGACCTGAGGCGGGAGCACAGCGCTCGGGGTCGTGAGCAGCACCCATTCAAGCCCAACGGCCTTGATAAGGCCCGGAAGGTCGTCGGTGCAGTCAGTGATCAGCAACCGAGCGCCTGAATGCTTGAGTTGATGAATCAGCCTGGCACGGCTCAGGGTATGATGGATAGCAGCAGTAACTGCTCCGGCTTGCAGAATGCCCAGATAAGCAGCTACCAGTTGTACGGAAATTGCCGAGTACAGACCCACACGATCGCCTGGAGCAATTCCCAGGGTTGGCAGGATAGATGCGATATCATCCGCTTGTTGTTGCAACACTCGATAGGAAGTTGCTACACCGTCTAGAACGATTGCTGACTTGCTTGGGTATGCATTGGCATTGTCCGCAATGACTTTATGAAACAAAGGCATGGCTCGATATCCTCTCAATCCCTTGCTCGGGTGCTAACGGCGCTTTCTTGCGCTCACAAAAATATAAGTACCTTACAGCTGCAGGCAGAAACTCGAAGGTCGTCGATTTCAGTAAGTTGGCCGTGCGGGTCATCTAAAAATCAATAGCAACTGACATACTCTGTCTTACCGATTTGGGAAAGCGGCACCACTCACTCTGATGATTTCCTTCAAAAGGTGTGCATAGCCTGCAAACAGGTTCAGAATATTTATGCACTCAAGACTTCAGACAGACAGAGAGGAACAGAGACAACCATTACAAATAGTTACAGAGGTATGACAACGGAAAAACATAAAAACACCACTTATATTTGCTTGACACCCACACCACCAACAAAAACCAAACATATCGACAAGCAAAATCCTCCACCACAAAAGTTATCACGTCAAGGCGATTCTAAATAAAGTCAGGTCATTTTTGTCACTATTCAGTGACATTGTTCGCGCACCAGAAATTTGAAATATTTTGTTATCAGAAGTATCTGACAGATATTTGGAAGTTCCAAGAAAGTTACCCCTCCCGTTTGCAACGAGCAGCGTTTAAACGTGGCATGAACGCCCGCCCGAACGACACCTTTACCAGGCCACTGGGAGTCGCGAACTTCTCCGCACCTCTCCAACCTGTAGTGGACAATATGCTACTCGACAGTGTTCCGTGAGCAGCATTCCACCGACCCGACTCGGCTCTCAAGCCACGTGGATCATGGCTGCTGCACGACAGCGCGCCGCCTCGGTGACGGGCGTACTCCATAGAGCAGCGCGTTCCGCCATCAGATTGGGGGCCTGGTATCGATGCGCCGGAGTTGCTGACGCTCATACCGGGGGTACAGGTGGCTGACACTGCGGATCAGCTCATAACGCGTCAGGCTGATCCCGGCAAACCGTTCAGGAATGGGGCTGCGGATCATCTCGGCCATGTCGTCACCGCGCGCCGCGCCATCACGCATCAGGCCATCGAGCCAGCCCAGGTAGTCACGCATCTGCACGAACGGCTGCGCATCACTGGCCACCGGGCCATGCCCGGGTACCAGCTGCTTCCAGGGCAGTGCCTGCAGGGTATCCAGGTCCTTGAGCCACACGTCCAGCCCTGGGCTGTTAGGCGTGGTCAGGGCCCGTTGGTAGAACACCAGGTCACCGGCGAACAGTACGCCGGTCTTTTCATCGAAAATCGCCAGGTCGGCCCCCGTGTGCCCGCCCAGCCCCAGCAACCTCAGGCGGTGCCCACCCACCTCATGCACACCCGGCTGCAACACCTGGGTCGGCAGTACCACTTCGGTACCGCGCATCCAGTCGCCAACCAGGCGATACATGTTCTCGGCCATGGCATCGCCCTGCTGGCGCAGCAGGTCGCGGGTGCCGGCCAGGGCACCGATCGGCACATCGGCAAAGGCCTGGTTGCCCAGTACATGGTCAGGATGATGATGGGTCAACAGCACTTCCACTACCGGCTTGTCGGTGAGGGTGGCAATTGCCTTGCGCAACGCCTCGCCATAGCCCTTCGACGGCCCGCTGTCGATCACCACCACACCGCTGTCGGTGACGATGAACGCGGTGTTGACCACATTGCCGCCATTGGCCTTGGCGAAATTGTCGGTGCTGCCTTCCAGCAACCAGGTGCCCTCAGCGATCTGCCGGGGTGTGAGCCGGTACGCCAGATCAGCCTGGGCTGGCAGCCCCAGGCACAGCAGCAACAGCAGGATCCAACGCATGACAGTGCCTCGGGTCAGGGGGGGGAATCAGACAACGCGCTCAGGGCAGCGCCGCCTCGAACTGGTTGCCGCTGTTGTCCCGCAACAGCAGCCGTGTTGGCCCGGGGCCCTGAATGTCAAAGCCCAGGTTGGGGTTTTCGCTGACCGCCGGGTACAGCTCCAGGCTGGCCAGACGCTGGCCATCTGCACTTTGCAACTCGGCATGGTTGAGAAAGAATTCAGGAATGCCGCTGACCAGGCCGTTATCCATCGGGTGGGCCACCTGCAGGCGCAGGCGGCTGCTGTCACCACGCGGGTAGCGCCCGCCCAGCACCTCACCGAGGTGCTCCTCCCAGCCGGGCTGGGTGCGCACCACGCTGGGTGCGGTACAACCGCCGCCGGCAGCATCGATCAGGGTCGAACCGACGTGCCACAGGCCATCGCGTGTCAGTACGGCAGCGCGCAGTGGTGTAGCCTGTTCGATGCGGATGCGGATCGACAACCAGGGCAACACGCGCTCGCCGGGCTGAAAGTCGACGATGCGCGGCAATGGGTTCAGCTCTGCCCAGGCGATTATCCGCACCACCTCGCCTGTGAACGCCCGGGCGTCGATCTCCAGCGGCACCTGCCGTGCATCCTCGGCAAAGGGTGGCGCCAGAAGCTTCACACGGTCATCGAACACGAACGCGGCCTGGGCCAGCAACTGCTTGTGGTAGAAGTCCCACATCACGGAAGGCACCGGGTCTGTGGGGGTGCCTTGCATCGCTGCCTGGGCGGCCCAGGGCATCCAGCAGGCCAGCAGGAAAGTTGCTCGCCAGTTCATGGCCACTCCTATTGATACATCTCCGGGACCTCGTAACGCAGGCCATATGCGGCATACATCGCCTTGAGCCGGCCATCGCGAATCATCTCCTCCATGGCCTCCTCCACCGCGTAGGCCAGCTGCCGGTTGCTTTCATGCACGGCCATGCCGATTTCCCAAGCCTGTTTACCGAGGTTCGGGTAGGCGTTTTCTGCCAAGGCCAGTTGCGGGTCGGCGGCCTGGTGCAGCTGCCAGTCAACCTCGCCGCGCATCGCCATCACAGCGTCTACCTGGCCGGCCTGCATCGCAGCAAATGCCTGCTGCACGCTGGGGTAATGGTGGGTCCTGGCGCTAAGCATGCCGTTGAACACCGACGTCAGGTAAAACGACGGCACGCTGTCCACCTCGACCCCGACAGGATGCTGCTGGAATACCGCGACACTGGCCACCGACGGCAGGCGACGGCGATCGTAGGCCACCTGCCAACGCTCCTCCTGATAGGGGCCGAACATCACCACCTGGGCGTTTTCCAGCTCCCCCAGCTCGTTGCGCCGCTGCGCGTAGGCGCGATCGTAAGGCACCCGCATCATCAGGTCGGCCAATTGCTGATGACGCAGCGGGCTGCCACGCCAGATGTAGTCGCGCAGGTCATCGTCGAGCTTTTCGCCGGGTGGCGCCCAGATCAGTTGCAGACGTACCCCCAAGGCCGTGGCCAGGGCCTGCGCCAGTTCCACATCGACACCACGCGGCTGGCCGTGGTCCTGGAAACTGTAAGGGGCGAAATCCTTGTACACCGCCACCTTGAGCTCTCCGGCAGCGATGATCGCGTCGTAGTTGCGCACCTGCGCCTGGGCCGCCGCGCAACACAGCAGCAGGCCACTCAACAGCACCGCCCACAGACGCATGGCCGTCACTCCTCGACGTGCACGCTGTCGAGGTAGGTGCGCACCGCCCACAGGGCTTCCTGACTGAGGTAATCGGCCATCTTCGGCATGTACACGCGGCCGTCGCGAACCGCGCCGTGGCGCACCCGCTCGACGAACCATTCATCGCCAGCATCACCTGCATCGAGCATGCGCAAGTCAGGGGCGATACCACCAGACTTGGCCTCCAGGCCATGACAGGCGGCGCAGTTCTGGTTGTAGGCCGAGGCGCCGATTTCCACGGCCTTGTCGTGCTCGGGTGAGCTGCGGTACGGGTTGACAGCCGCCCAGCCGTCGTCGTCCAGGCTCACGCCAGCGTCCTTGATCGGGGTCAGGCCCTTGGTCTCCACTGCCTGGGGCACCACGTTGCCATGGGCCCAGGCTGTACCGGTCAGCACAGATGCGGCCAGCAACCCAGCAGCAAGCAACACATTGCATTTTGTTGTCATTGTTATGCCCTCACCATTGCACACAAGGCCTCAACCACAGAGGCCGTGCCGCCATCTTAGAAACACCCTGCGGGCGACCGAATGCTGCTTTGGTGGCCGGGCCGTCATCCCTTGGTAGTAGGGCTTGTGGCCAAGGGCCAATTGAGGTGCCGTGCGGGAACTTTTCCCGGCAAGGGCGGGACTTTTTCCGTATCCCGCGATAGCCGCTGCGCCCCACCCTGTGCAGGCCAAAACCTCCACTGGGAACTGCAACCATGACAATAAGATCGCTACCCGCCCTTTCCCCGCTGGCCCTGAGCGTGCGCGTCCTGCTGATGGCCGGTAGCCTGGCCTTGGGCAATGTGGCAACAGCGGCCAGCACACCCGCTGCACCTGCCGGCAAGAACGTCACCTGGGAAGACATCGCCAATGACCACCTGACCACCCAGGACGTGCTGCAGTACGGCATGGGCACCAATGCCCAGCGCTGGAGCCCGTTGGCCCAGGTCAACGACCAGAACGTGTTCAAGCTGACCCCGGCCTGGTCCTACTCCTTCGGCGACGAGAAGCAGCGCGGCCAGGAATCCCAGGCCATCGTCAGCGATGGCGTGGTCTACGTCACCGGCTCGTACTCGCGGGTATTCGCCCTTGATGCCAAGACCGGCAAACGCCTGTGGACCTACAGCCACCGCCTGCCCGACAACATTCGTCCCTGCTGCGACGTGGTCAACCGCGGAGCGGCGATCTACGGCGACAAGATCTACTTCGGCACCCTCGACGCGCGGGTCATCGCCCTCGACAAGCGCACCGGCAAGGTGGTGTGGAACAAGAAGTTCGGCGACCACAGCGCCGGCTACACCATGACCGGTGCGCCAGTGCTGATCAAGGACAAGACCAGCGGCAAGGTGCTGCTGATCCATGGCAGCTCCGGCGATGAATTCGGCGTGGTCGGCCAGCTGTTCGCGCGCGACCCGGACACCGGCGAAGAAGTGTGGATGCGGCCCTTCGTCGAAGGCCACATGGGCCGCCTAAACGGCAAGGACAGCACCCCGACCGGTGACGTCAAGGCGCCGTCCTGGCCAGACGACCCTACCACCGAAACCGGCAAGGTCGAAGCCTGGAGCCACGGCGGCGGTGCTCCTTGGCAAAGCGCCAGTTTCGACCCCGAAACGAACACCATCATTGTCGGCGCCGGCAACCCCGGCCCGTGGAATACCTGGGCGCGCACGTCGAAGGACGGCAACCCGCACGACTTCGACAGCCTGTACACCTCCGGCCAGGTCGGCGTCGACCCGAGTACCGGCGAAGTCAAGTGGTTCTATCAGCACACCCCCAACGATGCCTGGGACTTCTCCGGCAACAACGAACTGGTGCTGTTCGACTACAAAGGCAAGGACGGCAAGGTGGTCAAGGCCACCGGCCACGCTGACCGCAACGGCTTCTTCTATGTGGTTGACCGCAACAACGGCAAGCTGCAGAACGCCTTCCCCTTCGTCGACAACATCACCTGGGCCAGCCATATCGACCTGAAGACCGGCCGCCCGGTGGAAAACCCCGGCCAACGCCCGGCCAAGCCGCTGCCGGGTGAAACCAAGGGCAAGCCGGTGGAAGTCTCGCCACCGTTCCTGGGCGGCAAGAACTGGAACCCCATGGCCTACAGCCAGGACACCGGGCTGTTCTACATCCCCGGCAACCAGTGGAAAGAGGAATACTGGACCGAGGAAGTGAACTACAAGAAGGGCTCGGCTTACCTGGGCATGGGCTTCCGCATCAAGCGCATGTACGACGACCACGTCGGCACGTTGCGCGCCATGGACCCGACCACCGGCAAGCTGGTGTGGGAACACAAGGAACACCTGCCGCTATGGGCCGGTGTGCTGGCGACCAAGGGCAACCTGGTGTTCACCGGCACGGGCGACGGCTTCTTCAAGGCCTTCGACGCCAAGACGGGCAAAGAGCTGTGGAAGTTCCAGACCGGCAGCGGCATTGTCTCGCCGCCCATCACCTGGGAACAGGACGGCGAGCAGTACATCGGCGTGACCGTGGGCTACGGCGGTGCGGTACCGCTGTGGGGCGGCGACATGGCCGAGCTGACCAAACCGGTGGCTCAGGGTGGTTCGTTCTGGGTGTTCAAGATCCCGAGCTGGGACAACAAGACTGCACAGCGTTGACCTGCAGCGGGGAGCGGCTTGCGCCCCTCCCCGCTTCTGCCCTTCTCCTGACCGGAGGCTTTCGCCATGAATTACCTGCCCTTTACCTTGCTGCTGGTGCTATCCCCTGCCCTGGCAGTGAACGCCGACGACGCCGGCAACGATGCCCCCTTGACCATCAACGGCTGCGTGATTGCCGAAGCCAGCCAGTGCCCGGGGGCCAACCTGCGCGGCGCCAACCTGGCCAACCAGGACCTGCGCAAGATGAACCTGGCCGGTGCCGACCTGCGCGATGCCGACCTGCGCCATGCCCAGCTGGACCTGGCAAACCTGGAAAAAGCCCGCCTGCAAGGGGCCAACCTGACCCGCGCCAGCCTGCAACAGAGCAATCTGCGCCTGGCCGACCTGAGCAACAGCAGGCTGGTGGCCATTCAAGGCTGGGGCTTGTTCGCCCAGGGCGCACAGTTTGAAAAGGCCGACCTGCGTGCAGCCTACCTGCAGTTCGCCAGGCTGTCCGGGGCAAAGCTGCAGCGGGCCAACTTGCAGGCGGCGGACCTGGAGATGGCCTGGTTGAGCAAGGCTGACCTGCAAGAGGCCAACCTGGGCGATGCCAACCTGCAGGAGGCCAAGTTTGGCCAGAGCAACCTGGCACGCGCCGATTTGCGCGGGGCGCGGCAGCATTACGGGAATTTTCAGGAGGCCAACATGGAGGGGTGCAAGGGGTGCCCTGAAACCTGGGACAAATGAGCGAAGGGTTCGCCGTGGCAGGTTCGGCGCCTGTGAGATCGAGCGCCGCCCGCGCGGCGCATCGCGAGCTGTGCTCGCTCCTACATTTGTTTCGGGCCAGTTATTCCTGTGGGATTTGCGCGCGAGCGCCTGGGTGCATGGCTCGACATCGCGTCGGACGAACAAGGCGGTCGCGCGCGCTGGCACAGACGATAATGGCCCGAAACAAATGTAGGAGCGAGCACAGCTCGCGATGCGCCGCGCGGGCGGCGCTCGATCTCACAGGCGCCGAACCTTCAAAACCAGAACACTTACCTCACCCCGCCACCCGCACCACCCCCAGGTCAATCCCCAGATGCACCAGCTCGGCATGCGAACTGACCTGCAACTTGCTCTTGAGCAAGGTCAGGTGGTTGGACACGGTCTTGGCACTGATACACAACTGCTCGGCAATCACCCGCGCCGGGGTACCCTTGGCCAGCATCGTGAATATCTCCAGTTCGCGCTGGGTCATGCGCTGCAACCGCGGGTCACTGGTGCTTTGCTGTGACAGGCAAGCCAGCTGGGTGGCCAGGGGCTGCTCGATGTAGGCATGTCCGGCCAAAACCCGCTGCACCGCCTCGATCAGTACCTCGGGCGCAGAGTTCTTGGTCAGGTAGCCCGAAGCCCCCGCATCCAGCGCCTGGCGCACCAGCGGCAGCTCGTCGTGCATGCTGAAAAACAGCACCCGCAACTGCGGCAGGCGCTGGCGCAGGCGACGGGTGGTTTCCAGGCCACTGATACCGGGCAGGCCAAAGTCCATGATCACCAGATTGGGTACCTGCTCCTGGACCCTGGCCAGCGCCTCTTCACCACTGGCAGCTTCGCGCACCTGCACCAATGGCAGCACCGCCCGAAGCAGGCTGGCGTAGCCCTGGCGGACCACGGCGTGGTCATCGACCAACACGATATTCATCACACCTCCTCGGGAATGTTAAGGGCCAGCGCCCAGCCACCGCCCGGGCGGCTGAAAATGCGTAGCTCGCCCCCAAGGCTGCGGGCGCGCTCGGCCATCGAGTGCAGGCCTACCCCTGGGCGCTGGGGCTGGTGGGCGCCGCAGCCGTTGTCGCGAATGAACAGGCGCAAGCCCTTGGTACTGCGCTGCAGGCGTACCCGCACCTGGCTGGCACCGGCATGCCGGGCGACGTTGGTCAGGGCCTCCTGCAACAAGCGGTACAAATGCGTTCTGCTCGGCCCAGTCAGCGCCGGCAAGTGCTCGCCAACCCGCAGCCGGCATTCGATACCCTGGCTGGCCTGCCACTGGCCCACCAACAGCCCGAAGGCCTCGGCCAGCGGCATGTAGTGCAGCGCCACCGGATACAAGTTGTGCACCAGCGCGCGAAAACCTTGCTGCAGGCGCTCGCAGTTGAGTTCAAGGGCCTGCGCCGTCTGCGTCACCACTTCAGGCTGTTCGGCCACCATACGCAGCAGGCATAGCTGGGCACGCATGCCTGCCAGGTATTGCCCCAGATCATCGTGCAGGGTCTGCGCCAGCAGGGTACGCTCCTGCTCCTGCACTGCCAGCAGGGCCTGGGTCAGTTGGGCATTGTCGGCCTGGGCCTGCTCCAGGGTTGCGGCCATGCGGTTGAAGTGTTTGGCCAGTCGGCGCGCTTCCGGCAGGCCGGCTTCGCGCAGGCGTGCCGTCAATTGCCCGCCTGAGACCTGGTGCAAGGCGCCCAGCAGCTCATCCAGCAGGCCCATGGCCCGCCGTACCGCCCAACGGATGGTCAACAGGCTCAACAACAATGCCAGGCCACAAACGCCAAGCAGTTGTTGCAGGGAGTCCCAGACTTCATCGATTTCATCCCGCGCATCCACGGCAATCAACACGCGGCGGCCATCACTCAAGTCCAGCAGCCGGCTGCTGTGGTAGCGCTCGCCGAATAACTGGCGGCCCAGCCAGGCATCCATACCGGCCTCCTGCGGCAGCCTTGGCACCTCACCCGGTGCCAGCCAGTGCACCCGCACATGGCGCAGGCTCTTGGTCAGGCCGGGCTGCAGGTTTGCCGGGTCGCGTTCGGCGGTGTCGCCCAGGTACGCCACCACGGCTTCGGCTGACTGCAACTCACGCTCGACGTCGGCCACCGCCTGGTGCAACAGCACCCCGGCACAAGCCAGCGTGACCAAGGCGAAGCATAACGTGACCCAGAGGTTGACTCGCCACAGGGCCGACAAGTTGACAAGGCGCACAAGCGGTTCTCCTCAGGCCGTTGTGGACCATCGTAAAACTGCGGCCCCCGCACTGAATTACTACCTTGGTACCGGCCGAGCGCTACTTTCTGCATATTTCCCCCTCCCGGCGGGCTTCCTATGCTGGCGCCATCTGCCGTGGAGTGTGTTATGCGCCAGCCTGCCCACCTTGCCTTGACCTGCCTGCTGGCCCTGGCCGCGACGCTGGCTACGCCCTTGGCGCCCGCCGCTCAGGGCCCGGGCGCTGCACCGCTGCACATACGCATCGGCTACCTGGGCTATCGCCCCGCCACTGGCCCGCTGCTGTCCAATGTCATCCCCGAACCCGGCGATGCCGGGCTACAAGGCGCCGAACTGGCCATTGTCGACAGCAACAGCACCGGGCGTTTCCTGAAGCAGCAATTTCAGCTGACCAGCGCCAACGTCGACAGCCCCGAGGCCCTGCTGCAAGCCGCCAGGGCTCAGCATGACCAAGGCCTGCGCCTGTTCGTGGTGAATGCCCCGGCCGCCAGCCTGCGCGCGCTGTCTGCCGCCCTGCCCGACAGCCTGTTGTTCAACGCCGGCAGCCCCGACGACAGTCTGCGCAGCAGCCAGTGCCTGGGCAATGTCCTGCACAGCCTGCCGAGCCGGGCCATGCTGGCCGATGCCTTGGCGCAGTTCCTGGTACTGCGCAAATGGCAACGGGCACTGCTGGTGGTCGGCCAGACCCCGGACGACCAGGCGTACGCCGCTGCCCTACGCCGGTCGGTGAAGCGTTTTGGCGTGCAACTGGTCGCGGAAAAAACCTGGACCTTCGATAACGACCAGCGCCGCAGCGCCCAGGCCGACATGCCGTTGTTCACCCAGACTGCCGAATACGACGTGGTGCTGGTGGCCGACGAGCGCGGTGACTTCGGCGAGTACCTGCCCTACCAGACGTGGTATCCGCGCCCGGTGGCCGGTACCCAGGGCCTGACCCCCACGGGTTGGCACAAGACGGTGGAAACCTTCGGGGCGGCGCAGTTGCAAAAACGCTTCGAGGCCCAGGCCGGGCGCTGGATGAATGACCGTGACTTCGCCGCCTGGATGGCTGTACGCAGTGTCGCCAGTGCGGCCAGCAAGCTGCGCCTGGCCGAACCTCGCGCGGTTCAGCAACTGCTGCTCAGCGAGCAGTTGCCGCTGGACGGCTTCAAGGGGCGCAAGCTCAGCTACCGCCCGTGGAACGGCGAACTGCGCCAGCCGATCCCGTTGGTTCAGCCCCGCGCCCTGGTCAGCACCTCGCCGCAGGAGGGCTTCCTGCATCCCTTCAACGAAATGGACAGCCTGGGCTATGACAAGCCCGAAGTGACGTGTAGCTACCCCTGACCCGACAACCACAACAATAAGGAATTCGCCATGCGCCGCCCCCTCTTCCACCGGGCCCTGATCTACCCCAGCCTGCTGTCGGGCGCCCTGGCGCTGGCCAGCAGTCACGCCATGGCTGCCACCGCCTGGGTCTCCAACGAGAAGGACAACAGCCTCAGCCTGATCGACATGCAAACGCTGGAAGTCACCGAAACCCTGCCGGTGGGCCAGCGCCCGCGTGGCTTGCTGCTGTCGCACGACAGCAAGCTGTTGTATATCTGCGCCAGCGATTCGGACCGGGTGCAGGTGATGGACGTGGCCACCCGCAAGATCATCAAGGAGCTGCCTTCCGGCAAGGACCCCGAGCAGTTCGCCCTGCACCCCAACGACCGCTGGCTGTATGTGTCCAACGAGGACGACGCGCTGGTGACCGTGATCGACACCGTCACCGACAAGGTACTCGGGCAGATCGACGTTGGCATCGAACCCGAAGGCATGGCGGTCAGCCCTGACGGCAAGTGGGCGGTCAACACCAGCGAAACCACCAACATGCTGCACTGGATCGACACCAGCACCCAGACCCTGGCCGACAGCACGCTGGTCGACCAGCGCCCGCGCTTCGTCGAGTTCAGCAAAGACGGTTCGCACCTGTGGGCCTCGGCAGAGATCGGCGGCACGGTGACCATACTCGACGTGGCCACGCGCCAGGTGCTGAAAACCCTGAACTTCCAGATCAAGGGCGTACACCCCGACAAAGTCCAGCCAGTGGGCATCAAGCTCAGCGCCGATGGCAAGTACGCCTTTGTCGCCTTGGGCCCGGCCAACCACGTGGCGGTGGTCGATGCCAAGACCTTTGATGTGCTCGACTACCTGCTGGTCGGGCGGCGGGTCTGGCAGCTGGCATTCACCCCGGACCAGCGCCAGTTGCTGGCCACCAACGGTGTCAGCGGTGACGTTTCGGTCATTGATGCAAAGAACCTCAAAGTGCTCAAGTCGGTGAAGGTCGGGCGCTACCCCTGGGGTGTGGTGGTGACACCATGAACGCCCTCGATGTCAGTGACGTGAGCTTTGCCTATGGCCAGCGCGAGGCACTCAGGCAGGTCGGTTTCAGCCTGGCACCCGGGCGCTTCGCCGCATTGCTGGGCCCCAATGGTGCCGGCAAGTCGACCTTGATCGCCCTACTCACGCGCCTGTACGACCTGCAGCATGGCGACATCCGCGTGTGCGGCTGCTCGCTACGCAACGCTGCACGCCCGGCCTTGCGCCAGCTGGGCGTGGTGTTTCAGCAAAGCACCCTGGACCTGGACCTGAGCGTTGAGCAAAACCTGCGCTACCACGCCGCCTTGCATGGCCTGTCGCGGCGCCAGAGCAGCCTGCGGGTCGAAGCCGAACTGGCCCGCCAAGGCCTTGGCGAACGTCGGCGCGATCGTGTGCGTGAGCTGAACATCGGCCATCGGCGGCGGGTGGAAATTGCCCGCGCGCTGCTGCATGAGCCGCGCCTGCTGCTGCTGGACGAAGCCAGCGTCGGCCTCGACCCGGCCAGCCGCCTGGCACTTAACCAGCACCTGCGCCGGTTGTGCTGCGAGCAGCAGCTCAGCGTGCTGTGGGCCACTCACCTGCTGGACGAAGTGCAGCCTAGCGATGACCTGTTGATTCTGCATCAGGGGCGCCTGGTGGCCAGTGGCACCGCCGATGCGCTGAGCCTTGAGCATGGCGGTGACCTCGATAACGCCTTTGCCCGCTTGACCAACGCCCCCTCAGGAGCCAACGCCCGATGAACGCTTACTGGCAATGTTTCAACGGCATCATGCTGCGCGAGTGGCTGCGCTTCGTGCTGCAGCGTACACGCCTGCTCAGCGCGCTGGTGCGTCCGCTGCTGTGGTTGCTGGTATTCGCTGCCGGGTTTCGCGCAGCGCTGGGCATTGCCATCATCGAGCCCTACGACACCTACATCCCCTACGAGGTGTACATCATCCCCGGCCTGGCCTGCATGATTCTGCTGTTCAACGGCATGCAGGGCTCACTGTCGATGGTTTACGACCGCGAGATGGGCAGCATGCGCGTGTTGCTGACCAGCCCGCTGCCACGCCCATTCCTGCTGGGCAGCAAACTGCTGGCAACTTCGTTGATTTCCCTGCTGCAAGTCTATGCCTTCCTCGCCATCGCCTGGTTATACGGGGTACAGCCACCGGCTGCGGGCTTGCTGATGGCACTGCCAGCGTTGCTGCTGGTAGCCTTCATGCTCAGCGCCCTGGGGCTATTGCTGTCGAACGCGATTCGCCAGCTGGAGAACTTTGCCGGGGTGATGAATTTCGTGATCTTCCCGCTGTTCTTCCTGTCTTCGGCGTTGTACCCGCTGTGGAAAATGCGCGAGGCCAGTCAGTGGTTGTACTGGCTGTGTGCTGTGAACCCGTTCACCCATGCCGTAGAGCTGGTGCGGTTTGCACTTTATGAGCGATTGAACCTGCTGGCGCTGGCGGTATGCCTGGGCTTGACCGCATTGTTCACCCTGCTGGCGATACTCACCTTCAACCCCCAGCACGCGGCGCTGCGCAAACCACGCTGAGCGGCCACAAGCAGAAGGTTCATGTGGAGAGGCGCGCAGCGCCCTTTGCGCCCGGCCATCTACTACTTTAGTACCGCCTTTGCTGTCTAATCGTCGCATTCACAACGCACCGTCCCTGGCATGTAATGGGCCTATAACAAGAAGGATAAAACCATGCCACGTGCCCCGCGCCCTTTGTTGGTTGCCCTTGCGCTGAGTCTGTCGCTGGGTATCGCCCACGCCGACACCACGCCGCTGTTCTCCGCCGACGGCTATCGCACCACGCACTATCGCAGCCCGACCCCGCAACAGGTCGAAGGCGGCCAGGTCATCGACACCGCCACACTGCAAGGCCTGCTGGGCCAGACGCCCAGGCCGGTGCTGATCGACGTCTATCGCCGTCAATGGCTGCAAGGTCGCTTCATAGAAGACGAACCGCACAGTAACCTCCCCGGCAGCCTGTGGCTGGCCAACACCGGCGACGGCGCACTGAGCCCGGCATGGCAGGACTACTTCGTGCGTAACCTGCAAAAAGCCACGGCCGGTCACCCGGACCAACCGCTGGTCTTTTACTGCCGCTCCGATTGCTGGTTAAGCTGGAACGCGGTAAAACGCGCGAAAGCCTTGGGCTATAACAACCTGTATTGGTACCGCGACGGCCTGGATGCCTGGCAGCAAGCCAACCTGCCATTGCAGCCGGCACAACCGGTACCGTTCCCCTGAAACGCCTGCATATGCGTGCCCCGCTCCATCCAATAAAAACAAGGTGAAAAGGCCATGTACAAAATTCTGATTGCCGACGATCACCCCCTGTTTCGCGAAGCCATCCACAACGTCATCAGCGATGGTTTCCAGGGCAGCGAGGTCATGGAGACCGCCGACCTTGAAAGCGCCCTGGCCCTGACCCAGGCGCATGACGACCTCGACCTGATCCTGCTCGACCTGAACATGCCCGGCATGCACGGCCTCAATGGCTTGATCACCTTGCGCAACGAGGCGCCGACCACGCCGGTGGTCATCGTTTCGGCCGAGCAGGAAAAGCAGATCGTGCTGCAGGCCATTACCTACGGTGCCGTGGGCTTCATCACCAAGTCGTCGCCACGTTCACAGATGATCGAAGCGATCGAGCAGATCCTCAATGGCAATGTCTACCTGCCGCCAGACATCATCCGCGCGCAGAAAAGCAGTACCAGCCGGCGCCATAACGATGCCCCGAGCTTCCCGCCGGAAATGCTCCAAGCCCTGACCCGTAAGCAACTGCTGGTGCTCGAGCGCATGACCAAAGGTGAATCGAACAAGCAGATCGCCTACACGCTGGACATCGCCGAAACCACGGTCAAGGCCCATGTTTCGGCGATCTTGCGCAAACTCAATGTGCACAACCGGGTACAAGCCATTCTCAGTGCCGGCGATATCGATTTTGCTGATTATCTGCGCCGTTGATCCCTGCCCGCCGTTTCGCGGATAAACCCGCGAAGCGGCCACCCGTTATGCCACGCCACTGGCCAGCAGATGGCTCATCGCCGTCTTGAGTTTCATCGGCCTTACGGGCTTGTGCATCAGCGTGTGACCCAGCTCGCGGATCTGCTGCTTGAGATCGTTGCTGTAGTTGGCAGTGATCATCAGCGCCGGTAGCGGCTGGGCACGGCGGGCATTGATCCGCGCTACGGCGTCGACACCATTGCAGTCGTTGTCCAGGTGGTAGTCGGCAATCAGCAGGTCGGCCTCGGCGTGGTAGTTGTCGACCTGGCGCGCCAGGTCTTCCTCCGACAGCGCAGTGACCACCCGACAGCCCCAGCCTTCCAGCAAGGTACGCATGCCCGCACAAATCGCCGCATCGTTATCCAGCACCCACACCCGCGCCCCGCGCAGGCGTTCGAGCATCGGCTCGCATATCGCCTGGCTCGGCTGGGCTTTGGGGGCGGTGGCGCTCAGCGGTACCTCGACTGCGAACACTGACCCTTTGCCCAGCCATGACCGCACGCGGATCCGGTGGCCGAGGATGCCGGCGATCTTCTCCACGATCGCCAGGCCCAGGCCCAGCCCACGGTCCTGGTCCGGGCGCTGCACATCACCACGCTTGAACTCCAGGAACATGTCTTCCAGGTGTTCTTCGGCAATGCCGATGCCGCTGTCCCATACTTCAATCCGCACGCCACCGCGCTGGCGCCGACACCCCAGCACCACGCGCCCACTGCGGGTGTAGCGAATGGCATTGCTGAGCAGGTTGCGCAGGATGCGCGCCAGCAGCTGAATGTCACTGCGCACCACGGCAGAACACCCCACAAAGTGCAGCGCCAGCCCTTCGCTACGCGCCACCTGGGCGTATTCGGCGGCCAGGTTGTCCATAAGCTCGCTGAGGGCGAACGGGGCGACATCGGCCTTGATCACGCCAGCATCGAGCTTGGAAATATCCACCAGCGTGCCCAACAGGTTTTCCACATCCTCCAGCGAATTGCTGACATTACGCACCAGGTGGGCAGCGTTTTGCGGCTCGTCGCGTTCGAGCAACGCGCTGGTGAACAACCGCGCCGCGTTCAGCGGTTGCAACAGGTCATGGCTGACCGCAGCAAGGAACTTGGTTTTCGACAGGTTGGCCTGCTCGGCCTCGCGCTTGGCCTCGCGCAGACGCGACTCGGCCTGGCTGCGCTCTTCAATTTCACGCAGTAACTGGTCGTTGAGGCTGGTCAGTTCGGCAGTGCGTTCGCGCACCCGTTGCTCCAGGTGCTGATAGGCCTGGTGTAAGGCCTGTGCGGTGTTGCGGCGCTCGGTGATGTCGCGGATCAACACGAAGATACCCACCACTTCGCCACTGGCCAGGCGGTTCGGCACGTAGGAGCGCAGCATGTAGCGTTCCTGACCGTTGATATTGGTTTCGGCAAATTCAAACGTCACGCTCTCCCCCGCCAGCGCCCGTACCACGTAGCCTTCCAGGCGCTGGTAGTGCTGCTCGCTGTGGGCCGCGCGCAGGCTCTGGCCCAGCATCACGCCATGCGGCCAGCAATACCACTCTTCGTAAACCTTGTTGGTGAATTCGTAGACCAGATCGGCGTTCAGGTAGGCGATCAGTGCCGGGACGTTGTCGGTAATCAGGCGAATCTGGTGCTGGTGGGCCGTCTCGGCCCGTTGCCTGGCCTCGCTGAGCAGGCGGTTGACGGCCTTGAGCTCGGCCATGGCCTGGTTCAGCGCATCAGTGCGTTCGCGCACCTGCTCGGCCAGCACCACCGAATGCTGGAACGCGGCGTATGGGTCATTGCCCCGGGTCACACCCGACTCGATGCGCTCGATCAATGCGTCATTGATGCGCTGCAGCTTGTGGTTCTGGTGCTGCAGCCGAGTCAGCTCAGCCTGCAGTTCAGCGACCGACAGGAGGCCGGTTGCGGGCAATGGCGACCCCGGTGAAGGTCTGGTTGATGTGCATGCCATTGAACTGTTCTCCGTAGGTGTTGAAACCGATCACCCGTTGCTCGCGCAGGAACGCGCCGACCGGCTCCAGGCCGTGATGGGCCTCCAGTTCCAGCCGCCGCAGGAAACAATCACAACCGATGGTCAGCAACAACGGGCCGAGGCGCTGGTGCAGGCCATCGAACAGCTGGTGCAGGTTCGGCAACAGCGGGCCCGGAGTCATGGCCGTGAGCACGATGCCGTTCTCCACCGCGCAGTAGAAGCTCAGGCTGAGGTCAGGATGCATTTGCTGGATCGCCCGCACGTAGTACTGATCATGAATGCGCACGGCTAGCGGGTGGGCGGCGAACACCCGGTGATCGAGCGCAGCCACAGGCACACCGATGTGGCGGGCATATTCCTCGGCCGCCGGCTCGGCATTCAGTTCGAAAACCCGGCGCTGGGCGCTGTCGGCACCGGTTACCACCAGCTTTTCCTGGCGCGGCAGGATGTGATGCGTGGTGAACACTTCGAAGTCGAGCCAGGTGTTGACCAGCACCACCACGGCTGCGCCGTTGTGGAATGTACCGCCGTAATACACATGGGTGCGGTTCAGGTAGTTGTCGTCACCGGCCGAGCCGCCGAAGTGCGGGATATCCCCCAGTGCTGCGCTGAGTGCGGCAAGCACCATCTCCTCGCGGCTGGACAAGCCATCGAGCAGTGTGAGTGCAAAGCTGTGGCCCTTGATTGGCGCCAGGGTATTGCTGCGGCAGGTGCCGACCAAACGCTCGACCATCTGCTGCGCGTCGATCAGGCTGAAGCGCTCCATTTCATCGATCAACGCGGTGGCGATCGAAAAGTGTCGGTGATCGAAGCCCACCGCCGTCACGCAATTGCGGCCGTAGCCCAGCGGGGTGATTTCACCGGCGCTGGTGCAGCCGACCAGGCGTATGCCGCCAAAATCCTGCTCCAACGCTTCGCCCAAAGCCTGCAAGTCGTATTCGGCGGAACAGAAGAACAGCACGAAACCCAAGTGCGGGTGCAGCAACTGCCGCGCCAGGTCCTGGGCGGCCAGCCGTGCGTCGGTAGCCTGAGACATGGCACTGACCACACCGTCGTTATGAGCCTGCTGCATCGTGGTCTCCGGCACGGGGTGGCTGAGCGATCAGTTTAAGGAGGTGGTGGCGGGTGACGAATGCTACTTGGGTAGCGGGTGGGCGGTTCCATGGGCGTAAAAGAGCGCGTCAATCGGGGCCGCCTTGCGGCCCCGGGCGCTTACCAGGTCAATACCGCGCCCACCGCAAAGGTATCGGTGTCTTCGTTCTGCGCACTGGTGTCATGCCCGTCGATGGAAAACTGGTTGTACTCGGCCACCAGTTTCAGGTTGTCGTTGATGTCATGGAACAGCGCCACACCCCGGGTCTCGTAGTCCGCACCGCTGTCAACCGCACCATTGCCATCGTCCTTGGTCTTGCCATAGGACAGCGCCACGCGGTTCTTGCCGAACTTGTACGAGCCCTGCAGCAGGTAGCCGTCACTGTCGACATTGCGCAAAACCGGTTCGCCGGCATTGTTGGTGAAGAACGGGTTGATGCCCTTGGCCTGGAACCCCGAGCCGGTCAGCGACCAGCCGCCCATCTTTGCCTGCACCCCGTAACCCACCCCCTTGGAAGTGACCGTTTCTACCGTGGAGTCAGTATTGTCCGAGGTCTGGTAACTGCCGTTTATCCAGCTGTAGATCTGCGCCCCACCCAGGTCGAACTGGTAGGTGATCTCGCTCTCGGTGCGTGGGTTTTCCTGGTAGGCCTTTCCGGTCGGGCTGCTGTCGTTGGTGTCCACCGGGTCCATGATGCCCACCGCCACCCGCAGGCCGTCCATCACTGGCGTGCGGTAGGTGATCTGCGAGGTTGGGAACGGGTACGGGTAACCGCTGCCAATGTTGCCGAATGACACCCCGCCGCCGTCCACCAGCCCCAGGGTGTCGCTGACCTGGCCATAGCCGGCCAGCAGTTCGTCGAGCAGGATGTTGGAACGGGCGAACAGCCCGAAGTCCTTGCCGATCAGCACCTCGCCCCACTCAGGGTTGGCCACCGTGCCGTAAAACTGGCGTACGTCGATGGCGGTGTCGGTGCCGTTGGTTTCACTGTCGTTGATGGTTACCCAGAACGAGGCACGCGCGCCGAGCTTCAGGTCATCCACCTGCTTGCCCATGTTGAAGCCCAGGTAGTTGGGCAAGAAGCCCATCTTCACCCGCGACTGGCGGCGGTCAAACTGCTCGCCCTCGCGGTCGACCTTGCTGTTGACGTAGAAGGCGTTGATATAGCCATCGGTGGAAAACGTCGTCTGGTCCTTGTCGTACAGCATGATCTCGGCTTCGGCGACGCTGCTCAGGCCCAGCGCAGAAAAGCTGGCGATGGCGGCTGCGAGAAAACGAGGCGGCAGGTGCTTATTGTTGTTGTGCATGGCGCGCTCCAAACGGGGACGGGATGTCGGAGGCGATTATCAGAAGTGGGCAAATTGCCAGGAACGCTGCTTTGGCGTGGGGTGGCGAGTGCTTTGGGGCGGGAGGGTGTGGCCCGGTGATTTGGTCGCGGGACCTGCTCGGGTCTGGGTTCGAGACTTAGGACTTAGGCATGAGTGGTAGGCAGGTATCAGTACCGCTGCATGAGCGGGTTAGTACGGTCAATTGCAAGCGTGGATGTGTTGAAGATGTGCTGGGGATGGCACCGGCATTGCCGGTGTTCGCGGCTAAAGCCGCTCCTACAGATGCCGCGCAAGACCCGAAGGTTGTGAGCGTCCTGTGGGAGCGGGTTTACCCGCGAAGGGGGCTACGCGGTCGCTGGCATTGCGTCCGTTCAGGAAGCCAGTGCCTGCGAACGCTGGCAAGCGGGCATTTCATAACGGTGCGGTTGCTGCCAGGCCAGCCGTGCCTGCACATCCACCACCGCGTCCTTCACCTTCTGCGCCCAGTGCTCATCCTTCGGGCACACCACCACCACGCGGAAACCGTGGTCGACACCTTCCAGGCGCACCCCTTCGGAATCATCTACGTGCAGATCAATATCAAAAGCCGAAGGCAGCTTGGAGGGAGAGTTTTCCAACCCACGTTGGGCCAGGATATGCTGGTGCCGATCGCTGTTGACCACGCCATCGACATGAATGCCGTAAAGCATCAGCCACCGGCGGATGTAAGCCGGGGTGCGCCCCGACGAGGTGTAGATCCAGATGCTGCAGCCCTGGCGGCGCAGGTCGCGGATCAGTTCGCGGGTGCCGCTGCGCAGGGGCTCACCCAGCCAGCGATGGACGAACCCCGGCAGCTTGCTGTCCTCGGCGGCGGCGTGCTCGGGCAGGCAGGCCAGCGTGTCGTCGATATCGAACGAAATGCGTACCTGGCCACGCTTGAGCTTGCGTTCGATGGCTTGCCGCCCTCGTGCGAACAGGGATGAACCTTGCATCAGCGGCTCCCCTCGCAGGCAGGCACGGGTGCGCCGTTCAGGAAGAACTTGCCGGGCTCAGGCGCCGTCGCTTCCAGGAAAGCGGCGTACTTTTTCTTGATCTTGGGGAGTTCGTACAAAGCCTTGACACCGTGTTTGGCGGAGTTGCGTATGACCGAGGACGGGTTGAAGTAACCCTCGGCGTTGTCCAGCGACAGCACGAATGGCGGCAGCCCGGCACGCATCAGCAGATAGCTGACAATAAGCGAACCCGTGCGGTTGTTGCCTTCGATGAACAGCTGCGGCTTGCTGAGGATCCGTACATACACACCCGCGGCCCGCTTCCAGATCGAATCGCTGCGGTACGCGCAGTACCAGTTGTACAAATCCTTGATGCCACCTTCCACGTTGTTGAAAAAGTGCGCTTCGGTTGCCGCAAGGTGCGGGGCGAATTCCAGGCGACGGGCCGGATCGCTGCCGCATAGCACGGTGGCATTGATTTCCAGCATCAGGTTCAGCTGTTGCAGGTCGAACAGGTCGATACCGCGAGCGACATAGTCGTCAATCAGCGCATAGCCTTCAACCACATTCAGCAGCACCTCGTCGGTAAACGGGTCCCGCGGTTCGGTGAAATGCTGGCTGAGTTCGGCAAAACGGCCCTGCACCTCGCGCAGTGCGCGCTCTACCGCTGACAGATCAAGACGACGTGTCGCTCGCATTGGTAATCCTGGGTAACACTTTAACGGAAGGTAACGCGGCCAGGCGTCGCAACCATCCTGGCTGCAACACCTGGCCACCTTGGGCTTGCATGACTCAGCTGAACTTGCCGCTGATGTAATCGCTGGTCAGCTGCTCGCGCGGGTTCTGGAAAATCTGCGCGGTTGCGCCCATCTCGACCAGATAGCCGGTGCGGGTGCCCTGGGAAATGTCGACCGAGAAGAACGCGGTGGTGTCGGCCACACGAATCGCCTGCTGCATGTTATGGGTCACCAGCGCGATGGTGTAGTCCTTCTTCAGCTCGACCATCAGTTCTTCCACGCGGCGGGTGGCGATCGGGTCGAGTGCCGAGCAGGGCTCGTCCAGCAACAGCACTTCCGGCTCGGTGGCGATGGCACGGGCGATGCACAGGCGCTGCTGCTGGCCACCAGACAGTGACAGCCCGCTGACCTTGAGCTTGTCCTTCACTTCGTCCCACAGCGCGGCGCCTTGCAAGGCGTGCTTCACGCGATCGCCCAGGTCGCCTTTATAGCGGTTCAGGCGCAGGCCGAAGGCCACATTGTCGAAGATGCTCATCGAGAACGGGTTGGGCTGCTGGAACACCATGCCGATATAGCGGCGCACCACAACAGGGTCGACGCCCTTGCCGTAGACATCCTGCCCAAGAAAGTGCACATGGCCTTCGAAGCGGAAGCCCTTCACCAGGTCATTCATACGGTTCAAGCTACGCAGCACGGTACTTTTGCCACAGCCCGAAGGGCCGATAAAACCGGTGATCTCGTTTTTCCTGATCGGCACATGGCTGTCACGCACGGCCATGAAGTTACCGTAGAAAATCTTGTCGAGCTTGCAGTCCATGACAATGGGGGCTTCGCTGACCATGGGAGCGGCTCTTTGCGCAGTGGATACGTTCAAGTTGGATGCTCCCTTTCTCAATACTTGGGCTTGCCGAAGACTCGGCTCAAAATGTTGATGACCAGCACGATCATGACCAGCACCAGCGAGGCCGCCCAGGCGAGCTCGAGCTGGTTGTCGAACGGCATGCCGGAGAAGTTGTAGATCAGTACCGCAAGCGAGGCTGTGGGGTTCATCACCGCCAGGTCGCCGTCGTGGTAGATCCAGTAGTTGCTGAACAACGCGGTGAACAGCAGTGGCGCGGTTTCGCCAGCGGCGCGGGCCACGGCCAGCATCACCCCGGTAAGGATGGCCGGCAGGCCGGTAGGCAGCACGATTTTCCAGATGACCTGGGCGCGGGTGCAGCCCATGCCGTAGGCGGCGTCCTTCATGATCTTGGGCACCATCTTCATCGACTCTTCGGCAGTCAGCACCACGATCGGCAGCATCAGCACCGCCAGCGCCACGCCGCCTGCCGGTGCCGAGTAGGTACCGGTGGTCATCACCACCAGGGCGTAGGCAAACACACCGGCCAGGATCGATGGCAGGCCAGTGAGCATCTTGGCGGCAAAGCGCGCAGCATTGGCCAGCTTGCTGTCGGGGCCGAGCTCGGCCAGGAACACCGCTGCCAGGATACCGACCGGCACAGCGATGGCGGCGGCAATGCCGACCATGACGAAGGTACCGGCCATGGCGTTACCGAAGCCGCCGCCCATTTCGAAACCGGTAGGTGGCAGTTCGGTGAACACTTCCAGGTTGAGCCGTGCGCCACCACGGGTGATCAGCATGTACAGCACGGAAATCAGCGGCACGCTGGCCACCAGTGCCGCGAACCAGGCCAGCGTGGTCAGGATCAGGCTGCGCAGGGCACGGCCTTCCAGCTTGCGCTGCAGGCTGGGCAACGCGGCTACAGGGGTCGTCAGGTCAGTCATTGTTTGTTACCACGCTGGGCGTAGAGCATGATCATCGAGCCGAGGACGTTCACCAGCAGGGTGATGAACATCAGTACCAGTGCCGCGTACATCAGCACTTCGACCTCGTTCGGGCCGGCTTCCGGGAAGTTCAGCGCCAGCAGCGCCGCCAGGGTGTTAGCCGGTGCGAACAAGGACAGGGAAATGGTGTTGGCGTTGCCGACCAGCATGGCCAGCGCCATGGTTTCACCGAGTGCACGGCCAAGGCCCAGCACCAGCGAACCGAAGATGCCGGTAGCCGCCGAGGGCACCATCACCTTGAGGATGGCTTCCCAGTGGGTGGTGCCCATACCGTAGGCAGCCTGCTTGGTTTTCATCGGTACGCTGGTCAGCGCATCCTGGGAAACCGCAGCGATGGTCGGCAGGATCATGATCGCCAGTACCAGCGCCGCAGGCAGCAGGCCTGGGCCACTGAGGGAGGTGCCGAAAAACGGGATCCAGCCCAGCTCGCTGTTCAGCCAGGCGGTCAGCGGGCGAATCGCCGGGATGACCACATAGATGCCCCACAGGCCGTACACCACGCTGGGGATGGCGGCGAGCAGCTCGACGATGGTGCGAAACACCGCGGCAAGCTTGGCCGGAAGGAAATCCTGGGTCAGGAAAATGGCCATGCTGACGCCGAAGAAACCGGCGATCAACAGGGCGATCAAGGCGCTGTACAGCGTGCCCCAGATCGCTGGCAGAATACCGTACTTGCCTTGGTTAACGTCCCAGACACTACCGAACAACACGTCAAAACCGTGCTTTTCAATGCCGGGCAGTGCCTTGCGGCCCACTTCGTAGACCAGCGCGAAGACCAGCGCCAGTACCAGCACCACGCCAATGCGCGCAAGCGCACGGAAGGTGCGATCGACCAGAAAGTCTTTCGCAGACGGTGGCTGGCACGCGGAGTCGGGGTTATCCGGTATGGCAAAAGGTGTGTTCATTGGCGAGTTCCGGGACAAAGGACAAACACCCCCGGCATGGCTTCATGCCGATACCGGGAGCGCCTGGGTATTACTGGATGTTGGCAGACGCTTTACGCACCTGGTCGACTACCGACGGCGGCAGCGGGATGTAACCCATCGAGTCGGCGATGGTCTGGCCTTTGGTCAGGCTGTACTCGACCATTTCACGCATGGCCTTGGCTTTTTCCGGGTTGCCGTTGTCCTTGCGGAAAATCATCCAGGTATAGGAAGTGATCGGGTAGGACTTGGCACCGTCCGGGTCAGGCAGCCAGGCCACCAGGTTTTCCGGCATTTTCACCGCAGCCAGTGCTTCGGCACCGCTCTCGGCATTCGGCACGACGTATTGGCCAGCCTTGTTCTGCAACATGGCGAAGTCGACCTTGGCCAGCTTGGCGAAGCCGTACTCGATGTAGCCGATAGCGCCCGGGGTCTGGCGGACGGTGGCGGTTACGCCGTCGTTCTTCGGCGACTTGATGAACTTGTCGGTGGCCGGCCAGTTGACGGTGTTGCCTTCGCCCAGCCCTTGCTTGAAGTCAGCGTTGATGGCCGACAGGTGCTTGGTGAAGACGGCAGTGGTGCCGCTGGAGTCGGCACGCACGACCACGGTGATCGGGGTGGCAGGCAGCTTCAGGTCAGGGTTGGCCGCAGCGATTTGCGGGTCGTTCCACTGGGTGATCTTGCCGAGGAAGATATTGGAGTAGACGTCGCGCGGCAGCTTCAGCCCTTTAGGGTTACCCGGCAGGTTGTAAGCCAGGACGATTTCACCGGCGGTCATTGGCAGCAACTGCACGCCTTCGCCAACCTTGGCAATGTCTGCTTCGCTCATGGCCGAGTCGCTGGCGGCGAAGTCGACGGTCTTGTTCAGGAAGTCCTGAACGCCCGCGCCGCTGCCCTTGGACTGGTAATCGACGGTGACGCCAGCCGTGTTCTTGCTGAAGTCCTTGAACCAGGTCAGGTAAATCGGTGCAGGGAAGCTGGCGCCCGAACCGGTCAAGCGGACGTTTTCTGCAGCAAAGGCTGCCGAGGTGGCGCAAAGGGAAACCGCAACGGCGAGTGCAGCAGACTTCATCAGGCGTTTCATCAAAAAAGTGCTCCGTGTGATGGCCAGCACACTTTGCATCAGCTGTGTTACAACTTTGTGACTGTTGAATGGCAAGCCGCGCGGTAGAGCTTTTTGCCTGTGCCATCAGCCGCTGAGCCGGAACCCTGAAACGGTTCCAGCCTCATCGCAAACGCTTGAATGTGGCGATAGACCCTGCAAAGCAGCACCAGAAACAAGAACGGGCCACAGCAGGCGATCAACCAATACTGGCGAGATCTGCATCACCGGCATCCCCACAGCGGTTGCGGCATGCACATTCGAACTCGGCTTGGGCACGGGTGGAAAAGTTCAGGCTCAGACGCATCTTGTCTTGCGTGTCATAGAGGTCGTACCCCTCCGCCAGTGCGGCAGGAAAGCCAAGCCGTCGAGGATAAGCCTCTTTCTTGGGTGGCACTGCGGGAACCACAACGAAGCGTGTCTGCATGATCATCCCCTTCGGCAGTGCTTAAGTATTAGTACTGCTATGTGAAAGCATCAAGATGACTCATGCAATATTTTGGGTCAGCCGACTATTTTCGCTGCGATGAGTGAGCAGAAGCCCAGCAGGCAAATGACCCCGATGCCATAGAACAACGTTCTCCATGGCTGCAGGCTCCGCAGATAGGCCAGCGTATGCAGGACCCTGGCAACCGTGAACACCGTACTCAGCCACAGCACCGGTTGCGTGGCTGCTTCCAACGCGACAGCCAGCCCGCCGAGGGCAAAGAATATGGGAATGTTCTCCAGATCATTGGCCCATACCTTGGCAGCACGTGTCACCTGCGGGCGTTCAACGGCCTGGGCGACGCGCCTGAACACGGCAGCGTCCTCCGGGTTGGTGAACGCGACGAAGCGCAAGCGGTGATAGCCCTGATAGCAGGAAACCAGGAACATCTTGAGGAACAGCACCACCACGCACAGCGCATAGACCTGCAGAGCACCGCTCATGGCTGGCGCCCCTCGGCAACGCCTCTGGTTACCAGGTTATGCAAGCCCATATGGCTCTCCTTGATAGGGTTTGCCGGCACAGTAGTGATAGGGTTGCTTGCACTCAATGACCCGTGAGGTCATGGACATTGCACTCAAGGACGATCAGGGCAACGCATGAATCATCATCTGTTCCATCGCAGCACCCCTGCCCCACACATCTCAGCGGGCCAGCATCTTCGCGAACTGCGCCGTCAGGCCAAACTCAGCCAGCTGGAACTGGCGCTGCTGACGGGACTGTCGCAGCGTCATCTGAGCTGTGTGGAAACAGGACGCGCCAAAGCCAGCCCAGGCACCTTGCATGCCCTCCTGTCGGCCCTGGATGCACCGCTGGAGCGGTGCAACGAAGTGTTCGTTGCTGCAGGATACGCGCCCCGCTACGCCGCCACACCACTCGATGCGCCTGAACTGGCCTTGGTGAATACTGCCATCGAGCATATTCTGCAGGTGAACAACCCCGCTCCGGCGATCGTCATCGACAGCAACTGGGATGTCATCGCCGCCAATGCCAGTACCGGCCTGCTGCTGGCGATGGCCGGTGTCAGCGCACAGCCGGCGACCGGCCTCAACCTGCTGCAGACACTGCTGTGCCCCGGTGGTCTGGGTGATCATATGGCCAACGCGCCGGAAATCCGCGCTGCTGCCTGGCACCGCGCATCCAGGGAGGCCGCAGGCAATCCGGCACTGGCAGCGCGCTTGCGCGACTTGCCGGCCCCGGCAAGCCCGTGCCAGATGGCAACAGCCACCCCTTTGCTGCTGACCCGCGTGAACACCCCGTATGGCGAGCTGAGGTTCCTGTCCACGTTCACCACCTTCGGCATGCCGCTGGATGTCACCGTACAGTCATTGCGCATCGAACACCTGATCCCCGCCGACGCACAGACCCGGCAAAGCATGCAGGCAGCGTTCGAGCAATGGTCGGCCGTTACTGCCTGAACGTCAGGGTCTGGCTGCGCCCGGTTGCGTGCTGTTGCCGGCATGATCCGCCGCCGCACCTACACGCCATTGACCCAGATCAAGCCCTCGCGCCGAGTTCGCGCGACGATGGCTGCACGCAAGGAACGACTCAAGTACCGCCAGGCGCACTGTGCTCAAGGTTTACCGCTTGATCACGGTGCGCAACCTTGGACAAGGAGCCCCACATGAACCCGCTGAAACACATACTGGTTGCCACCGACCTTTCCCCACACGCCCGCAACGCAGCTGAGCGCGCTGCCTACCTGAGCGATGCGCAGCAGGCCTCGCTGGACCTGCTTTACGTTACCAACCCGGCACCCTTCGAGCGTCTCAAACAGTTGATGACGCCTGATGACGACCTGCTGAAACGCGTACTGGATAGCGCTGGCGAAAAAACCCGCGCACTGGCAGCCATGCTGTTCCAGCGCTACGGTATCTCCGCTGGCGTGCAGGTCGCCAGCGGGTCGGTGATCACGGAGATCAACCGGGTGGCGCAGGACAAGCACAGCGACCTGCTGGTGTGTGGCGCCAGGGGCCAGAGCGTGGCGCGGCGCCTGCTGCTGGGTTCAACCGTGCAGAAAATGCTCAACCACATGCCCTGCCCTTTGCTCGTGGTCAAGCCGGCCCCTCGTGATGCCTACCGCACTGTGCTGGTGCCGGTCGATTTTTCGCCCGTTTCACTGCGCACCCTCAAACTGGCCAAGGCCATTGCCCCGCAAGCGGAGATCATTCTGCTGCATGTGTACGAAGCCCCGTTTGAAGCCAGCGTGCGCTTCGCCCATATCGACCACAGCACCCTCACCCACTACCGCAATGTCATTCGCAAGGATGCAGAAGCACAACTCGCGGCGTTGAGTGAGGCTGCCGGCATGGCCGATGCACGGCAGGTCCTGGTGCACGGTAACCCGGGCTGGTGCATTGTCGAGCAGGAGCAGGAGCTGGAGTGCGACCTGATTGTGGTCGGCAAGCAGGGGGCAAGCGCGCTGGAGGAGCTGCTGGTCGGCAGCGTCACCAAGCATGTGCTGAACGAATCACTGTGTGATGTGCTGGTGGCACCATAGGCGGCATAAGCACGCTGCACTGCCGCCTGTTGCACCTGTCCGGGTCAAGCACAAGCGCCCTTGGCTAGCCTGACGGCGAACGGGTTAGGGAATAAAGCCCCCGCCCATAGCATTCGCAAGCGGGACGCCATTGCTCAGAGCAGCCGCTCTACGCAGGACGTTTCATCGATTGCGCTGATGATTACTATCGAGCGGCCTGCCTGTCGGCCAGGCAAGGCCGTCTCTACAATCGCCTGCAAATCCCCCCGCTCTTGCGCCTGCTACAGGCGAGATCCCTCATGGAACCTATCCCATGCCAAGCAACAGCCAGGCCCCTCGCGGCCTTCCCGAACACAATCAACAGAGTATCACCCAGCAATGGCTGGCAATCCTCTCGGTAGCCGTGGGTGCGTTCGCCCTGGTCACCAGTGAGTTCCTCCCGGTGGGGGTACTGAACGATGTGGCCAGCGACCTTGGCATCAGTGCAGGCCTTGCCGGCCTGATGGTGACCTTGCCCGGCATCATGGCTGCATTGGCCGCCCCGTTGATTTCCGTAGGCGTGGGCGCGCTGGACCGGCGCTACCTGCTGATCGGCCTGACGCTGATCATGATCATCGCCAACGCCATCGTGGCCTACGCCGGCGACTTCAACCTGCTGTTGGTCGGCCGTGTGCTACTGGGTATCAGTATTGGCGGCTTCTGGGCCACAGCCATCGCCCTCAGCGGCCGCCTGGCACCTGACGGGATGGGCGTAGCCAAAGCCAACTCCATCATCATGGCGGGCGTAACCCTGGCGACGGTAGTGGGCGTGCCTGTGGGCACCTGGCTGAGTGGCCTGATGGGCTGGCGCATGACGTTCCTGGTCACTGCACTGGTAGGCGTACCGGTGCTGCTGGCACAGGTATTCCTGCTGCCGCGGCTGATGCCGGAAAAGGCCATCCGCATCCGCGACCTGCCGGCGTTGTTCATCAACCCGCAAGCACGGGTCGGCTTGATCGCCGTATTGCTGATCGGCCTGGCACACTTTGCTGCGTACACCTATGTCGCACCGTTCTTCAAGCAGAATGCCGGCTTTGACGGGCCTACGATCGGTTCATTATTGCTGTTGTATGGCGTGGCCGGCTTCATGGGCAACATCTTCGCCGGCTTTGCTGCCAACCGCAGCGTGCGGCATACGCTGATGCTGGTCGCGCTCATGATCGCAGTCAGCACCGCCCTGTTCCCGCACTTCGCCACCGGCATGACGGGTGCCGCGATGCTGATCGCACTGTGGGGCTTTGCCTTCGGTGCGTTCCCGGCTTGCGCCAATATCTGGATGTTTGTCGTGGCGCCCAAGGACGTCGAGCGTGGCATGCCACTGTTCGTGGCCATGTTCCAGGTAATCATTGCCGTGGGCTCGTTCTTCGGCGGGCAAGTCGTAGACCATATGGGCACTGCGGTACTGCTGAGCCTGGCCACGGCGCTGGTGGGCTGTGGCTTTGTCACCGTGCTGGTGCTGGGGCGCAACGTCAGCAACGATCTGGCGGCGCAGCCAGGCTGAGCAGCCGCCGAGGGCGGCTGCGCAATGCTTGAGGCCGTGAAACCGAGGCGCCTGCTTCGCGGGCAAGCCCGCAGGTACCGTACGGCCCCAGGCGCTTGCATTATCTGCAATCGCCCCGCTCGGGCTGACGTGGTTGCCTGACGCACATCACCTGAACCTCGGCACCACGGGCCCTGGCCAGCAGCTCCTCGGTGTCATCGCCACCGGGCAAGGCAAGCAACAGGTCAGGGCGGCTGTCATTGAGCATGAACAGGTTGCGCAAGCGTTCGGCCTGCTTGCCGTGCAGCTGCCAGTTTGGCGGGTAGCGCACCAGATCGGCGCCATGCTCGCGCGCCCAGCTTTCGATTTCCCCGCCAAGGAACTGGCTGCCACCGTGGATCAACACCCGGATCGGCCGCTGGCGCTGGACGTCGTCCAAGGCCTGGCGGCAGCGTCGGGTGTCTGCGTAATTGCGTCCTGCACAGATCAGTACTCGCATGGTCGGCTCTCCTTGAATGACTCAGAACCACTGGCCGAAACGGCAGATGTAGAGTGTCTTCATGGCCTGGGCGACCACGCAGTAGCCCAGCAGGGTAGCCACCAGCCAAGGGAAGTACTCCCACGGCAGCGGCACCAGGCCAACCATCGCGCCCACAGGAGAGAACGGGATATAGATACCCAATACCATGACCAGCCCTGTTGCCAATACCACCGGCAATGCAGCGGTGCTCTGGAAGAACGGCACCTTGCGGGTGCGCAGCATGTGCACTACCAGCGTCTGGGACAGCAACCCCTCGATGAACCAGCCGGACTGGAACAGCGCCTGCATTTCGACGCTGTTGGCGGCGAACACGTACCACATCAGGGCGAACGTGGTGATGTCGAAGATCGACGACGTAGGACCTATCCACAACATGAATCGGCCGATGTTGCGGGCATCCCATTTGCGTGGCTTGCTGAGGAACTCCTTGTCCATGCGGTCCCAGGGCAACGACAGCTGGGAAAAGTCGTACATCAGATTCTGTAGCAACAAGTGAATCGCCAGCATCGGCAGGAACGGAATGAACGCACTGGCCACCAGGACCGAGAACACGTTGCCGAAGTTGGAGCTGGCAGTCATGCACAGGTACTTCATGATGTTGCCGAAGGTTTCGCGGCCTTTGAGCACGCCCTCCTCAAGCACCATCAGGCTCTTTTCCAACAAAATGATATCAGCCGATTCCTTGGCGATGTCGGTGCCGCTGTCTACCGAGATGCCGACGTCAGCATCGCGCAGGGCTGCGGCGTCGTTGATGCCGTCGCCAAGGAAGCCCACGGTGTGACCATTGGCCTGCAGGGCCTTGAGCACCCGTGATTTCTGCAGCGGGGTGAGCTTGGCGAAGACGGTGCGCTCCTCCACCTGAAGCTTCAGGGTGGTGTCGTCCATGCCCTCGATGTCCTGGCCGAGCAAGGGCTGGCCTGGCGCCAGGCCCACTTCACGGCAGACCTTGGACGTGACCACCGGATTGTCGCCGGTCAGTACCTTTACCTGCACGCCCATGTCGCGCAAGGCGGCAATGGCCGGGCCGGCAGTTTCCTTGGGCGGGTCGAGGAAGGTCAGCATGCCCTGGATGACCAGATTGCGCTCATCTTCGGTGTGATACTGCGCCTTGCCTTCGGCCGCCGGGATCTCGCGGGTGGCAACCACCAGCACGCGGAAGCCGTCCTGGTTGAAGGCGTCGGCGCTGGCCAGAAGCTGCTGGCGGCGGCACGGATCAAGGGTAACGACCTTGTCGCCTTCCTGCACATGGGTGGCGATGGCGAGCATTTCCTCGACTGCCCCTTTGCTTACCAGCAGGTGATCGCCCAAGGCATTCTTAACCACCACTGACAGGCGGCGGCGGATGAAGTCGAACGGCAACTCGTCGACCTTGGCGTAGGCGTAAGGCGCCTGAAACTGGCGATCCTGGCCGGCGAAATGCAGCACGGCCTGGTCCATCAGGTTGCGGATGCCGCTCTGGTGATGGCTGTTGAGCCAGGCCAGCTCAAGGATGTACTTGTCGGTTTGGCCGTCGAAGCGCACGTGGTGCTCGAGGATGATCCGGTCCTGGGTGAGCGTGCCGGTCTTGTCGGTGCACAGTACGTCCATGGAGCCCAGGTTCTGGATGGCGTTCAGGCGTTTGACCACCACCTTGCGCCGGGCCATGGCCACGGCGCCCTTGGCCAGGTTGGCGCTGACGATCATCGGCAGCATTTCCGGGGTCAGGCCCACTGCCACGGCAAGCGCGAAGAGGAAGCCATCACCCCAGTCGCCTTTCACCACTCCGTTGATCATGAATACCACTGGCACCATCACCAGCATGAAGCGGATCAACAGGCTGCTGACGCTGTTCACGCCGCGGTCAAAAGCGGTCTGGCTGCGCGAACCGGCAATGGCCTTGGCCAGCGAGCCAAAATAGGTGCGTCGGCCGGTGGCGACCACCACGGCGCGGGCGCGGCCACTGACCACATTGGTACCCATGAAGCAGATGTTCGGCAACTCGAGCAGGTTGTCCTGGCGGCCGCCATGCTCGGCGGCGGACTTCTGCGCGACATTGCCCAAGGTGTCGTACTTTTCGACCGGCAACGCTTCGCCAGTGAGCACGGCCTGGCTGATAAACAGGTCACGCGCTTCGAGCAGGCGGATATCGGCGGGAATCATGTCACCTGCAGAAAGCTGCACGATGTCGCCGGCCACCAGTTCGTCCATGGGCACTTCGCGCAGGCGCGGGGCTTGCCCGATCTGCTCGCGGCGCAACACGGTGGCTGTAGTGCGCACCATTGCCTTGAGCGCGTCGGCAGCCTTGTTCGAGCGGTACTCCTGCCAGAAGCGCAGCAGGCTGCTGAGGCTGACCATGGTCATGATGATGATGACCTTGGTCAGCTCGGCGTCGTCTGCTTCGCCTGCGCTGACCGGCAGCCAGTAGTCGGTGACGAAGCTGATACCGGCCAGGGTCAGCAGTACATAGATGAACGGGTTGTTCAGGGCCTTGAGCAACTGCACCAAGGCGTGGGGTTGCGGGCCGTGGGCGACCTGGTTGGCCCCATCGCGCGCCAGGCGCTTGGCGGCTTCGTGCTCGGTCAGGCCCTGTTCGCTGGCATCGAGGTTGGCGAGGGTGACCGCCAGGCCATTGCGCGCTTCACGGGCGGCGCGGGTGGACAAGCGGGTTTCGCGTTCGGCCTTGGCCGATGAGGTGTTACGGTGTTTGACAGTCATGTTGCTGTGCTCCTGCCGCTGCGGCGGCACGACACACAGACGTTTCACTCAGGCGGTGAACGACGGCATGTCGGGTCGCTGAATAATGCTGGTTCTTTCCGACAGTTGTCTGTCCGCTGCCGAGAGTCGGAAGTTGTTTCGGCAGCGAACTTTCTACTCGCGCAATCCATGGTTTAATCCCTTTTAATAAACACAGGGCAATAGTTATCCCGCGAACTTTTAACGTGAAAAGTCCGAGCAAAAAGATACCGTTTAATATCTGTTATTCAGTGAGAAGTGCGGAGGCTCAAGCGTGCATGAAGACGCGACAGCACCCCGCACCTACTGGGGGGGTCCTGGTGGTGGTCAAGATAGCCGTGCAGACGCAGCGGCCAGGCGCGGGCCTGCTGTGGCGCAAGGCACGCAGGCTGGCGATGTGAAACGAATGAAGTGAGGTTCATGAGCTTGCCTCCAACCGGCCAACACCGGCGGCGGCAAGTCACAGCGGAGCATCAGGCTCTGGCGCGGCTTGCCCGACCGGGGTGTCGGGACCGGTGTTCCGGTTCAAGTGCCTGACCGGGCCATACGGCAGGGGTCAGACAGCGACTAGATACTGTGTCCATTGAATTCTTCAGTGAAGGGAAAAAAGGCCCCGCGCTCGGGGCGGTCGAACTTTATTCAAGCGTAGTATCGAAGTCAACCCGCAAAGGGAACTTTGAATAAGTTTAACCTTATCTTAATGTTCCACGCAGGCGCAGCGGCTCAAACCTTGAACCGCCCCACCAACGCCGTCATCTCCCCCACCAGCCCCGACAACGCCTTGCTCGCCTCGCTGGTCTGCTGCGCACCTGCCGCGGAATGGTTCGACAGTTCGCGGATGTTCAGCAAGTTGCGGTCTACTTCCCGCGCCACCTGAGCCTGCTCTTCGGCCGCACTGGCAATGACCAGATTGCGCTCGTTGATTTCGCCGATCGCACTGTAGATGCCCTCCAGCACTTGCCCCGAGGCCAGAGTCACGTCCAGTGTCGACTGGGCGCGGTTGGTGCTGGCCTGCATGGAAGCCACCGCAGCTTCGGTCCCCGCCTGTACGCTGCCGATCATCTGCTCGATTTCCTGGGTCGATTGTTGCGTGCGGTAGGCCAGTGTGCGCACCTCATCCGCCACCACCGCAAAGCCGCGCCCGGCCTCACCGGCACGGGCCGCCTCGATGGCAGCGTTGAGCGCCAGCAGGTTGGTTTGCTCGGACACCGAGCGGATCACTTCCAGCACCTTACCGATGTCCCGCACCTGCCCCACCAACTGCTGCAGGTGCGCACTGCTGGTCTGGATTTCGCGGGTCATGGCTTCGGTGCCGTCTATGTTTTCACTGACTTGCCGGCGGCTTTGCGCGGCCAGCTGGTTGGACTCACTGGTGGTTTGCGAGGTGGTGATCGCGTTGCGCGCAACCTCCTCCACTGCTGTGGTCATTTCGGTCACGGCAGTCGCGGCCTGCTCCAGCTCCTGCCCCTGCTGACGCAGGTTGTTGGCGCTTTCCTCGGTGACCGCGTTCAACGCCGTGGCAGCGGCGTCCAGCTGCCGGGCACAGTTGTTGATCTGCCCAAGGGTGTCGCGCTGGCTTTGCTGCATGCGCTGCAGCTCATGGAACAGTTGACCGATCTCGTTGTTACCCTGCCCTTGCACCGGCACACTCAGGTCGCCACTGGCAATGCGCTGGAAATGCCCACCGGCTTCACGCAGTGGGTGCAACACACGCTGGGCAATGAAAGCCCAGCACAGCACCGCCAGCACCACGGTCATGCCCAGCAGGCACACGCTCAGCAATTGTGCCCGGGCCAGACGCCGGTCCGACTCGAGCATGATTTGCTGGCCGCGCTCGCTCAGTGTGCCCACCAGTTGCTGGCGCAGGGTTTGCAGCCGCCCCATGGCATTACCGGCATCGCTGTTGACCTTGAAATACTGCTCCAGCGAACGCTGGCGAGTCGCTTCACGCTGCCCGGCCACCGCCTTGGCGTATTCGGCAAAGGTTGCCTGCAGCTCGGTTGCCAACCCGCGAAGGGCGGGTTCGCGGGCGTTTTCGACAAATTCGTCGACCAACACCTGGCTCTTGTTGTTCAGCTCCACCGACAGCGCCATGCGCTTGCCTGCACTCTCGTCATGGCCACCCAACTGCTCGATAAAGCCCGAAGACACATTGGCGCTGGAGCGAATCGCCATCAGCAACGCATTGTTCAACCGGTCCGACTGGTGCGCAGTCTGGTCCAGTTCAGTGATCTGCTGGTCGCTACCCATGGCAGCCCACCAGGCACTGGCAGTCGAAAACAGCAGGGTCAGGCTGAACAGCGACAACACCCAGAACATTCCGGTGCGAATTTTCAGGTTTGCAAGCATGCGGGCAGTACTCCTTGTTGGCACCACTTCTGATCGATGATTCGAGGGTGGGTGTGCTGCTATCGGAGGTACTGGCGCAGGCTTGAGGCGCCGAGATACGGTTATGTGCGGTAACCGAACGGAATGCGTTGAGGCCCAGAGGCCTCGCGCCCCTTGGGGGCGTAACCCTCCTGCACAAATCCTGAGCCCACCGCGATCACTGTGGGAGCGGGCTTGCCCGCGAACACGGGCGAAGCCCGTGCCATCCCCTGTCGCGACAGAAGGCCATGCCTACAGCCACCGCGCCTTGCCAATCGCTTTTGCGGCGTCTGCCAGGCGTTGGGTCGCCTGCCGAATCTCATCCGCATCCAGCGAAGCAAACCCCAGGCGCAAGGCATTCTCGGCATGGCCAAACGGTGAAAACTGTCGCCCACTGCGCACCACCAGGTCCCGTTCCAGCGCTTTGTCGACCAACTGATCCACATTGATCTCATCGGCAAACCTCACCCACAGCGCCAGGCCACCTTCTGGCGCCTGCACGCTGATCTGTTCGCCAAACGCATCGCGCAAGCACCCCAACAAGGTCTCACGCCGGCGCCGGTACTCGCGGTTGACCCGGCGCAAGTGTTTCTTCAGCTCGCCATCATTGATCAGGTCCGCCAACATCTGCTGCATGACTGCATCGCCCTGCCCCTGGGTTAGCATCGCCCTGCGCTCCAGCACGGTTGTCACTTCCACCGGTGCCACGATATAGCTGCAACGGAACGTACTGCCCAAAGGCTTGGACAGTGAGCCGATGTAGATCACGTGCCGTTGCTGGCGGTCGCTGGCCAACGGCAGATAGGGCCGCCCGGCAAAGTGGTACTCGTAGTCGTAATCTTCTTCGACCACGCAAAAGGCATGCTGGCGCGCCAGCTCCAGCAGCTGTTGCCTGCGCCCGGCTGGCAGGCTGACCGTAGTCGGGAACTGATGATGGGGCGTTATGTACATCATCCGCACCTTGTGCTGCCGGCACAGGGCATCGAGCTGGTCGACCCGGCAACCCTCATGGTCCAGCTCCACGGTCACCAGGTGGGCACCCAACTGACGGAAGATCTCCCACGCTGGGGGGTAACTCAGGCGCTCGACCAGCACAACGTCACCCGGCTTGAGCAACACACTGGCCACGAGGGACAGCGACATCTGCACCCCTTGGGTCAGGCAGATATGCTCGGCGCCAACGTTCAGGCTGCGATTGTGCCGCAGCATATCGGCCAGGGCGCTGCGCAGATTGCGGCTGCTGCACTCGCTGCCATGGCGCACGCTGTTGCTGGTGAAGCTGCTGCGCAAGGCATTGCGGTAATAACGGTGCAGTACAGCCTGTGGCAGCAGGCGGTGGTCACAGGCGCCGTTGTCGAAGAACAAGGCCCCTGGCCGCCCTTGCTGCGCTACAGCCTGTTCGTTCGCCTTGAAGTAGGCAACGGCAGGCTCCTCTGGCAGCGCCAGAGCAAAAGGCCGCACGGTACCGGGCACGGCCGCGGTGCCTGGCGCCAGTTGCTGGCTGACGAAGGTGCCCCGGCGTTGCACGCTTTGCAGCCAACCCTTGGTTTCGGCTTCCTCATAAGCAAGGATCACGGTCTTGCGATTGACGTTCAGCAGTTGCGCCATCTCCCGCGTGCCCGGCAACGGCGTGCCAGGGCGCAGGCGACCCTCGCTGATTGCGGCCACCAGCCCTTCGACGATCTGCCGGTACGAAGCTTGCGCCCCATCGAGCTTGAGCAGAGGCTGCCATTTACGAAGCTGGACCATACGAAATATCCAAAACTGGAGGTTCTGCTGGTCCTGGACTATAGCAACAATCGAACCTCCATTTGCCCCGAGGTGTTCATGCAAAGCCGCCACGTCATTGAATTGTCGCCCTCGGGCAAAACCTTCGAAGCCAGCCAGGAGTTGCTGCTCGATGCCATGCTCGCCAGCGGCCTGCCGGTACCCTTCTCCTGCCGCCGCGGCGCCTGCGGCTCGTGCAGGGTCAAGGTGGTGTCGGGGCACCATCAGGACAAGCAACGGGATGTGGACACACCGCCGCCTTCCTACCCCCTGGCCGCCGACGAGATGTTGCTGTGCCAGAGCCACGCCTGCAGCGACATGCGCCTGGAAATACCCGGCTGGTCACTGGACGCCCCGGCACTGGAAACCCAGGCACAGGTGGTTGGCAAGCGCGCGCTGAGCGCAGATATCGTCGAGCTGGTGTTGCAGCCTGCTCAGCCGCTGGACGTGCGGGCGGGCCAGTACATGCGGTTTCAGTTGGACAACGGCGACAGCCGCTGTTTCTCCATTGCCAACCTGCCTGCCCAGGAACAAGGGCAACTGGTGTTTCACATCCGCAAGGTCAGCGGTGGCCTGTTCACCGAAGGCTTGCTGCCCACCCTGCAAGCAGGTGCAACGGTAAAGCTCGAAGGCCCGCTGGGCGCCTGTACCTGGCAGCACGATGACCAGCGCCCGCTGATCCTTTTCGCCACCGGCACAGGTTACGCCGGCATCAAGCCGCTGCTGCTGACGGCCTTGGCCGGCGATGCCGAAGTCACGCTGTACTGGGGCGGCTCTTCGCCGGCGGATTTCTATGACCGCGAATTTCTCGATGTGTCCAGCCGTGTGCACCCGCACTTTCGCTGGCAACCGGTGCTCTCGGCCCAGGCACGTATACAGCAGGTGGCGCTCAGCCAGACGCATCGGTGGGACGAAGCCCAGGTCTATGCCTGCGGCAATGCCACGATGATCACCCAGGCCCGCGAGCAATGCCTTGCGGCAGGGGTACAGCCCCATCGTTTTGTGGCCGAGGCCTTTGTCGCCAGCGGTGCACTGACAACGCAGGCTTCAGCAGCCAGCACGCTGCACCCTAAGCTGGAAAAGGTCGGCCCACGTTATTCGCTGGACGGCATGCTCGCGGCCCGCGAGCAGTCGGTACGGGCCGTGGCCGCCATTGCCAGCCAACTGCAGGTCGGCATGACCACCGCCCAGGCCCTGGAGATGGCCGCGCATACCCTGCAGGCGATGGGCGCCTCACACACCTGGCACCCCACCTACATCCGTTTTGGCGACGATACCGTGCGTACGCCACGGCAAGGCATTGACCTTCAACGTGTGCTACGTACCACGGACATTGTCGTGGTCGACGTTGGGCCGGTATGGGATGGCTATGAAGGTGACTATGGCGATACCTTCGTGTTTGGCCAGCACGCTTTGCACCACGCCTGCGTGAAGGCACTGCATGAAGTGTTCGACGAGACCCGTCAGGCCTGGGGTCGCGGGTTGACCGGGCGTGAACTGTATGACTTCGCCGAGCGCAGTGCCCAGGCCAAAGGTTGGCAGCTGGAGCGCAACCTGGCCGGGCATCGCATCGCCGACTTCCCGCATGTGTTGTATAGCCAGGACAAGCTGGCCGAGGTGGAGATTGTCCCGAGCGAGGTGGTGTGGGTGCTGGAGATACAGCTGTGCCACCCTACCGAACCTGTCGGGGCATTCTTCGAAGACATCCTGATTGGCGAACGCAAGCCGGGCGCTGCCACGGCAGCTTGATGCCGCCAATCAACGCACACGCTGTGTGCTTCGGGTTAATGCCTCAGGCTCGGCCCTTGAACCAGGTTAAAGTTGGCAACCAGACAAGGACGATTACCACGCAAGTACGCGCTCTCACCCCTGACAACCTCCCCCAGGGTTGTTCATTGCACCAGGCCTGCAACGCCAGGGCATAGGCAAGCGCCTGATGAACGCGGCACTGGAGCATGCCAGAGCTGAGGTGGTGACGGTAAAGGCGTCATTGTCTTCTGTACCCGCCTACCAACGCTACGGCTTCACCCTGGCAGGCAACGTGGGTGAGTTTGCCGGGCTGGTGTATCAGCCGGTGGAAAAGCGCCTGCCGGCCCAGGCCCAGAGCGTGGCTGCTTTTCAACCCGCCATCAACCGCAGCCGCTTCACGCGTCGAGTGAACACAGCACGCTTTGCAGCTTGCTTCGGGTGGGATCCGTGCACGCCTGCATGGGCTCGCGCAGCTCGTCTGCAATCAGGCTTTGCAGCTGCAACGCCGCCTTGACCACAGCCGGGTTGGGCTCGGCAAAGGCCACCTTGATCCAGGGCAGCAACTGGTAGAACGTGCCACGCGCGGCGGCCCAATCGCCGCTGTCGACCTGCTGCACCATGCGTACGTACAGGTCGGCGCGCACATGTGCGGAGGCCGAAATGGCCCCTGCCCCACCCAGGCACAGGTTATTGAAGATTTGCAGATCTTCACCGGCCAGCACCTGGGCGTGGCCGTCTTCGATCAGGGCCATGGTCGTCTCGCTGTCACCGCCACAGTCTTTCACCGCCGCAATGCGTGGATGGCGCACGATACGGCGCAGGGTTTCGCGTTCGATGCGCACGCCGGTGCGGTAGGGAATGTCGTAGACGATTACCGGCACGCATGCGGCATCGGCCACGGTGGCGAAGAAGGCTTCGATACCAGCCTGCGAAGGGCGAATGTAGCAAGGTGCGGGAACCAGCAGCCCGCCAATGTCACGCTGCTGGATTTCAGCCTGGAAGGCCAGCAACTCACGCAGGTTGTAACCTGACAGGCCCATCACCACCCTGCCAGGCTCCACCCAGGCCAGCATGGCATCCAGCACCGCCAGTTGCTCGGCCTTGGACAGCGCCGCCGCCTCACCCGTGGTCCCACACACCACAAAACCGGTCACACCGTCTTCGAGCAGCTTCTTCACCAGCTTTTCCAGGCCTGGGAAGTCAATTTCATTAGCGCGCATTGGCGTGACGAGGGCGATCCAGATACCACGGAAATTCGACATGCAAAAACTCCTGATGTTGACCGAAAGTCAGCGTCAGCAGGGCGAAGAGTGGAAGTGGTGGCAGGGATACCTGGCGCCTTCTGTCTCGTCAGCCCACCTGACGAGACAGCGCGCCTCGGTCAGATGAGCGGCTGTTTCTTGGATTTCTTGGCAACGGCAACGCACGCGTCTGCCTGGGCGATGAAGCCCGAAGCGGAAATGGCGTGGTTGGATGTGGACATGCTGGCAAGCCCGTTGCGTAGGTATGGCTGGATAATGGCGGGAAAAGTCGCCACAGGCAAGCCCGCAGTCGCACGCTTCAAATCAGGCCTTGCTTCACCGCTATAGCAATGCAGTGGGTTTCAGGCGCCAGCCACACGGACCTGCTTCAGCGGCGTCTACCTACAGGCGAATGCTTTGATGTGCTGTATGGTTACCGGTTAAGCAAAAACCGTTTTTTCGGAGACAAACATGCTGCGTATCTTTGAACGTAGGCTCGACCCTTTCCCACCCGACGAGGTACCACCGCCGCCCGTTGGCCTGTTGCGCTTCATGTGGGCTTGTACCCGCGGCGCCCGTGGCTACATCCTGGCGCTGGCGCTGGCACTGCTCAGTGCCGGGGTGTCGATATACGAAGCCTGGCTGTTCGCGTTCCTCGGTCAGGTGGTCGACCTGCTCGCGTCCTGGCAGGCCGGCGGTACTGTTAGCCCCGAGGAAAGCCGAGTGCTGTGGGGTATCGGCATCGTCCTGCTGGTCAGCATCGGACTGGTGGCACTGCGCACCATGGTTCAGCACCAGGTGCTGGCGATCAACCTACCGCTGCGGTTGCGTTGGGACTTTCACCGGCTGATGTTGCGCCAGAGCTTGTCGTTCTTTTCTGACGAGTTTTCTGGTCGGGTCACTACCAAGGTGATGCAGACGGCACTGGCAGTGCGCGATGTGCTGTTCACCCTTATCGAAATCCTGCCCGGGATTGGCGTGTATTTCATCGCGATCATTGCCCTGGCCGGCGGCTTTGCCCTGAAACTGATGCTGCCCTTCATTGCCTGGGTCGTGCTGTTCGGTTTGGCCATGCTGTATTTCGTACCCCGGTTGGGCAAGGTCGGCCAGGAGCAGGCCAATGCCCGGTCGTCGATGACCGGGCGGGTTTCTGACGCTTACACCAACATCACCACGGTGAAACTGTTTTCGCACTCCAACCGCGAAGCGCACTTTGCGCGCGCAGCCATGGAAGACTTCAAGCAGACCGGTTTTCGCCAGATGCGCCTGGTGAGCCAATTCGAAATCGTCAACCAGGCGCTGGTGGTGGGCTTGATCTTTGGTGCCGGTGGCTATGCACTGTGGCTGTGGCACCAGGGCCAGGTCGGCACCGGGGCCGTGGCGGCAATCACCGCCATGGCCTTGCGCGTCAACGGTATGTCGCACTGGATCATGTGGGAAATTACCTCGCTGTTCGAAAACATCGGCACCGTGCAGGACGGTATGGCCACCCTCACCCGCGGCCCCAAGGTGCAGGATGTGCCGGGTGCTGCAGAGCTGGTCACCACGGGTGGCGCGGTGAGCTTCGACAAGGTCAGTTTCAACTACAACGGTGAGCGCCAGGTGCTCAATGAGCTGACGCTGCACATTCGTCCGGGCGAGAAAGTCGGCCTGGTCGGCCGCTCCGGCGCCGGCAAGTCCACCTTGATCAACCTGTTGCTGCGCTTCTACGACGTGGACAAGGGGGAAATACGCATCGACGGTCAGAACGTCGCCAAGGTCACGCAGGATAGCCTGCGCAGCGCCATCGGCATGGTCACGCAGGACACCTCGCTGTTGCACCGTTCGATTCGCGACAACATTGCCTATGGCCGCCCCGATGCCACCGAAGCACAAATCCGCGCCGCTGCGGCCAGTGCCCAGGCCGATGGTTTCATCAGCCAGCTCAGCGACCGCCAGGGCAACAGCGGTTACGACACCCTGGTGGGTGAACGCGGCATCAAGCTGTCTGGTGGCCAGCGCCAGCGCATTGCAATTGCCCGGGTGATGCTGAAGAACGCACCGATCCTGCTGCTTGACGAAGCCACCAGCGCGCTGGACTCGGAGGTGGAAGTGGCCATTCAGGAGAGCCTGGATGAAATGATGCAAGGCAAGACCGTTATCGCCATCGCCCACCGGTTGTCGACGATCGCCGCCATGGACCGGCTGATCGTGATGGATGAAGGGCGCATCATCGAGCAAGGCACCCATGCCGAACTGTTGGCGAAAAACGGTACCTATGCACGGTTGTGGCAGCATCAGAGTGGCGGATTCCTGGGTGAGGATCAGGGCGTGGCCGAGGCTGTGGAGTAAGCAAAGGTCGGGGGGCAGCCAGCGCATACCCAGGCTTCGAAAGCTTGCCCAGTCAATCAACTGCGCCCCTGACGATGCTCACGGTCGCTGCCCATCCGATAGCACTGCCTGCACCACACTGGCTGGCTGTTGCAGCAAGCCTCGGGGCAAGCGGAAGCCTTTGAATGGTTGCTGGGTAATGGGATTGAAGGCTTTTTCAGCGTTAAGCCGATAGCGCATCACGCCATCTCCGGTCCTGAAGCTCAGATCCACGCTGGTCGCAGTCCGGCCATTGAGCGCGCCGCGGCTGAGCAAGCGGAACATTGACCACGGGCCACGGTATTCCAGGCTGCTGCTGTTGCCATTTTGCCTTAGCAAGGTGAGATTGCTACGGACCTGCTGCCCCAGGGTATTGGGCCAGACAATACCCGTGATATGGCTTGGCCCATGGGTGTAGGCAATCAACTGGCCATCCAGGTCCAGCAGGCTGGTACGCTGGTTCGCACTGAGCCCCAAGGGCTCGATGCTGAACTGCACACTCAGCTTGCCACGCTGATCGAAGAAGGTTTCGCGAATGCGATCCGCCAGCTCGAGCTGCTCGATTACGTCGGCACGAATCAGGGATTGCCCGTGCTGAGTGGACTGCAAGGCCTCAAGGTTGTCCTTCAGGAAAACCTTGAGATACCGATCATTAAACTGCTGCAGGCGCCCTTTCGGCCCGAAGAACGCCTCGAAGTCATCCAAAGAAGCATCGGGTGCCTTCACCACAAAGGGGTAGCGGCCTGCCAGGCGTTGCTGGAAAAAACTGTACACGTCAGCATCCCAACGTCGCTCCAGTTCGCGCAGTGCTTCAACGTTCAGCACCTGGGCAGTCTGGTCGGCGAGCTTTCTTACCTGGTGGCTGATGGGCTCCGGTAAACCTGTGGCAACACGTTGCAGGGTGCCGATCGGGTCCTGCCCTGTCATCGCAAAGCGCTGATGCACGGCTTGCAACGCGGCCTTGCCGCGCTCCGGGCTGTCCTGTACGGCCTTGGCGTAGTCCAGCACGGCCGCAACAGCGCCCAGGGTTTCATCGTAGTAGCTCGGCTTTTCTCCTGTCGCCTGCAGCATGGCGCCCAAGCCTGCAAACGCCCGCTGGATGGCCAACGCTTGCTGTTGCTCGGGTTTTCCGGTTGCTACCCGCAGCGTACTCAGCTCACCCGGTGATTCAACAACTGCAGGAGACGCAAGCGAGGTGTTATCCCTGACCGTATCCAGCAGCCGTTGCAACGGTGCTGCGGGGCCGGTCAACTGCTCCAGGACCGCAACACCATGGTCCAGATCACGGAAGTCAGCCACCGTAAAAGCGTTCAGGGCGCGCCGCCAGCTGTCAATATAATCGGCGCTGTAGAGGTTATAAAGCCGCTCGGTCAGCGCATCGCGGTCAACGTCCGAATAGTCGAGTTGACTGCGCTCCCCCAATGCCCATTGATCAACCATCGCCATTTCAGCGAACTGCTGGCTGCGCGGCGCGAAGTATTCCCTGAAACCTTTGGCGGTGAGCATGGCGGCCAGCCTTACATCCTCATCCCCTTGCCTGGACCCGGAAGACGGCTGGTACACCACATCGAACGCAGGCCCTACCTGGTGGCGCAGGTCCAGCCCGGCGTGCAACTGCTGGTACGATTGTTGTTTCAGCCCTGCATAGATCCGCTGTGGCAACGGCAATTCGCGCAACGTCTGCTGCACTTCGCTGACCCGCTGGCGGTACTGCGGCAAATCGGTATCGGCATAGGCCAAGGCGTATTTCAGGTGCTGCATGAGGTCACGCTGCAGCTGCCCCTGGCCAGGAAAGGCGCGTTGCCACTGACGGGCCATCCAGTCCTCGACCCATTCGGGCCGGCGGCTGTTACGGTCCTCGATCATCCGGTAAACCCTGAGCGCGGCCATTTGTTGCTCGCTGCCAGGTGGTGCTGCGTTCATGGCATCGATCACACCACTGGCCAAGGCCGGCAAAAAACGTTTCGACAACAAGCTGAGGTACGCCTCATCAACCAAGGGACCAATGTTGCGCCCTTGATACAAACCCAAATCGGCAACCACCGGCCAGGCTGCACGATAGTCGCCAAACACCGCCACCGCGTCGCGAATCTGGTCCAGTGGCTCCAGCAGGTTGCGCCCGGTCGGATCAAGACGCATATCGACTTCGTGACCGCTGTACTCCTGGCTTTTGGCGAGCACACTGGCAGCCTTGGCGCCATTGATATCGGCGTAACGCTGCCAGCTGGCAATGGCGATACTGAACGCCAGGATGCCTACACCAGAGCCCACCCACAGTAAGTGGCGCTTGCTGCGCGCAACCCGAACATTGTCGCCCGCCAGCCCGGCTTCCTGGTATATAACCCGCTTGAATGCTTGCTGGATGAAATAGACCAACGCCTTCCCCTGCGCTTTACCTTCACGCAGGGGAAGCTTCGTCGTGTAGGGCTGAGCCGCTTCACGGACAAAGGCATTGCGCATGTCGCCCTGCTGTACCACTGACGACCAGTACACACCACGTACCAGGGGGGTCGTGGTGAACCGGTCACTCGCCAAGGTTTCGCGCAGGAATGCCTGCAGTATGGGGCGCAACCCGATCAACTGTGCATACAGTGAGAACAGGCGCCCGCACGGTGCTGTCTTGCCCAGTACATCCAGCCGGTCGATGACCTGCTCATGCAATTGGGTGAGAAGCCGCCCGTAGTGCTCGTCATACTCATCCAGCCAGGCGTCAAACGCGTCAACCGCATCCAGCTTGAAGGTGAACCCCAACAGGCTTTCACGCTTGGCGGCCGGAAGCTGGCTGTAGAACTGGTCGAAGCCGTCCAGCAGATCGAATTTGGTCAGTACCACGTACAGCGGCAGGCGCGCCCCCAACTGACTACTCACTTCGTACAGGCGGGTGCGCAACCCATGGGCCAGCGCGACACGCTGCTCGGGCTTGCCATGCAGCAGCGCCGGCAGGTCGACCACCAACAACACACCATTGAGCGCCCGCTGGCTTCGCTTTCGCTGCAGCCAGCCCAACAGGTGCTCCCACAACCGGGCCTGGATGCCGGGCGGCGCGGAGGCGTCAGAGGGATCGTTGGCCGCCGAGCCCGCCAGTGGTTCTTGACTGATGAAAACACCGGGCGGGTCGATAATCACGGCATCGTCGCTGACCCACCAGCCTACCGGGTAGGCCAGTGCTTCAGCCTGTCGGCCCCGCGCCTGGGCCTGGTCGATACGCGTCAGGGTAAAGCGCTGATCGGTGCGGTCGATGAAGCTGCTTTTACCGGACTGTTCGTCGCCCAACACCAGGTACCAAGGCAGCCGGTACAACGCGCGTCGCCCACCGGCATTGTCGAGGTACCGCTCAAGCCCCTGGCTCAAGGCCCGCTCTTGCGCCTGCACGAACGGTAGCGCGACATCCTGTTCGGCGGCCAGTGCCTGGCGGCGCTCCGCTTGCAGGCGGCGAAAGCGCGTGCGCAGTACCCCAAGCCAGCACAGAAGCGGCACCAGCACGAGTAACAGGCTTGCCACGCTGCGATGAGCCACACTTGCCAGCGGCTGCTGATCACGCCACGTCCATTGCGGGCCAAGCCACCAGATGGCGACCAGCATCAGCAAAGCGCCAAGCCCGAGCAGCAGCGGCAGCGCCAGGCCAATGCGCGTTACCCACGGCCAGCCCCAACGTTTGAGTTGCGTCCATACTTGATTCATCGAGGTTCCTGATCCTTGTCTTGAACTGCCAACACTGGGGATGCCGCGTACTGCTGAAGCCGCTCAAACACCTCGGGCTCCCACGCACTGGCGGTGGTTTGCTGCATGGTTCGGGCAACGTTGGCGCACAGGTCCTGGGCCAGCCAGGACACACCCCGCGCAGCCAGCAGATCAGCTGCAATCACGGTGGTGTGGCAGCGCTCACGGGGAGCACGAAAGCCGGCTTGCAGCCCTTGCAGCCGAAGGAGCAGCGGCTCTATGCCACCGGTTTCCAGCTGGCTGACAAGCTCCTCGCGCAGGCCGCTGAACTCCTGGGGGGTTGCACCTTGGCCAGACGGCCCTTGGGTGCCCTTGAGCCAGGCCAGGCATTGGTCGTCGACAAATACCATGCCGTCGCTGAAGCACAGCTGCTGCAGCGCCGGCATGCGCTGTACAAACCGGGCGGTGGCACAACGGATGGCTTCGGCCACCTCGCACATCGCCAACCGTGTGGCGACGGTCGCAGCCAGAAAGCTGCCACGAATCCAGAAGGGGCAAGCCGTCAGGCTCTTTTCAATGCGCTGAAGCAAGGCGGGGTCAACCGCCTTACTGGCAATGGCCTCTTCATAGACCCGCGTGATATCCAGTGGAACCGCCATCAATTCCGTACGGTTGCCCTGCCTGACTTGGGGAGCAACCTGAATGTGCGCCCACAAACCGAAACGCCGTAACTGGTAGCCGGTAGCGTCGTAAGGGTCCTGCTGGTTGATGAGCTCGGCCATGGACAGCACGGCCCGCCGTGTCTCACGCTCATTGCCCATCGACATGCGTGACACGGGTGTGGCGATGACATCGGCCAACGGCGCCGGCTTCTCGGTTGCAGCCGGCGTTTTGGGCACAGCAGCCTCGCCAACACCGTTGGCAAGTTCCGAGTGTTTGCGCAGCAGGCGCTCAAGTTCGACGAGTGCTGCCGTGTCCAGCTGCACCGTTTCCTGTTGTTGCAGGCGTTTCAAGGCAGCCTGCGCTGCCGCTGCGTGGGTCGGGGTGTAGGTAAAACGATCAAGACGCGGGAGTGCCTCGGCCAAGCGATTGATCACCAGGGCAACCAGCTTGCGCTTGCCAAGGAAGCCTTTCGGTCCCGGCTTGGGATGAGCGGCCTCCCAGTAGCACTCGAGCATGCCGGCCAGCAACGCCAAGGTGCATCCCCACCGCTGCCAGCAGCCGCTACGCAACCATGCGGCACTCAGGTGCGCAACGATTCGCAGGTGCTTGCATTGCTCGCTAAGGTACTGACGGGACGCTTCATCGATAAAGCCCCAGTCGATCGAGGCGTCCTGCAGCCCACCCAGCTTGACCATCTCCTGATCAATGGCCTGATAGGTTTCGTCCTCGACATCGAACAGGCCAGCCGGAACTGCCGGATCAATCGGCGCGAGCAACCGAGTGACCTCTTCCCCGGATACCTGCGCTACCACCGACATGTGCTTCGCGCCCGGCTGATCAAGGGGTCCAGGCCTTGAGCATCGAAGATCAGCCCGTCGACCTCACCGTGATCGCTCACAACCTCGATACGCTGGGCACCGATCAGCTTCCTGATCTGTTCGATGGCGGGCAGGCCCCGCCCGGCATCGAGCACTTGGCCGTTCTCCATCACTTGCCAGGGCGTCTCACGGGTAGACCAGCCCTCCCCGCTCAGCCGTACCTTGACCCAGCTTGCTTCGATCGGGCGCCTGGCAATCAGCTGTAGCCGGGAGATGGCCTGGATGCAACTGATTGCCATGTAAGCATGTTCATCACCCGATGCGATGGCGGGCGCCGAAATCACAAGCGCTGGTGCGCCTGCCCCGTCCTGGGTCTGGCTCCCGATGCGAAACGTCAGGTCATCCGGTGCCCGTTCAGCTTCATTTGCCATCACACGCAACACAGTGGGGGCCTGCTGCTCCGGTGAAGCACATGAGCGCCTCCATACTCCGATAGAGCTTTGGGCAAGCAGAAGTATTTTTGGCACAAGAGAGAACGATGGCGAAATCCGTTCTGGGATTAAGTTAGACCACCAGAAACTTCTCCCAAGCTTCACCAATATCAACGAAGAGCTTGAAGCCTGGCATACTCAGATCTACGCCCCCATTGCTCTGACTACTGAACAAACAGCACGCCTAAATCTTGAAGGGCTTACTACACGATTGAGTATCAAAAATCAGTGGCCAACACCAGATTGGGCAACAATCATCCATAGCCATGTAGACGAGGGCATGGCCATCATTGAACTAACCGTACTCCTAAAAGACTTCATTATAGGGCAGAGCTTATGGCATGGCACCTTAAGCACCTTGGACTTCGACAGCAAGGCAACCCCCTCAAAGACTGAGCCGACCTGCCACTTAACTTGCGCAGGCCTTGTTCTACATTACAGAATCGATAGAGCCAGAGCAAAAAGTGGCACTCTATTAATAAGTTTTCTACCAAACCAAGGCTTATCCGCCAACACTCATTCAACCTCAACCCTTCATGTCGAGAGGTAGCACTGTGGCCACAACATGGTTATTTAGCCCACACGAAAACACTTATATCAAACCAAAGATCCACGGACAGATCAGCAAAATAACCACTACATTAGCGCAGCTCAGAAATCCATGGGTTTCCGACTCAGTCTTCATGGCCAAGATGTATACCGCCACGATTTTAGCCATCGCAATTGTATCCTACACAGGATTTTTCACCCACTCAATCAATTACCAACAAGAAGGGGCATATGCATTTATTGCAATACAGCTCCTCGGACCATTTATTTTTACTCCATTCTTAGCTTACCGTGTTTTCTTAATAAAAAAACTTTCTGAAATATACCTCAATAGAGCCACCAAAAAAATCTATTACAAACGCATAAACACACTCATGGTTATCGATTGGAATAACACAAGAGGCGGTATTTTCAAACGCACAGAATTCGGCGGCTCCTCCTTCACCACCAGCTATGCCCTCGCCTTCGCCCCCCGCCGGGAAGACGGCAGCCTGCACCAAAAAGACTGCCTGTGGGTGGACAGCAACGAACCCACCGAACCCGGCGTCAAGCATGTCGCCGAAGTGTGGGAATACCTGCGCCACTTCATGGACCACGGCCCGGACAAACTCCCCCCGCCCGGTGAACCCAACTGGTGGCACAAGCCACTTCACGCCATCTGCCTGACCCCGGCAGAAGCCTGGCGCCACTATGCCCCCTGGCGAACCGGCGAGCCCGGTGAAATGCAGGGTAAAAAGAACTGGCAATTGCCGTTCTGGGCCGTGCTGTTCCCCTACAACCTCTCCGTCGCCCTCTGCTGGTATGGCATCTGCCGCCTGTTCAACGTCCGAGCAGCGCCACCGCCTCCCGAAGCATTTGAGGAGGCCCCAGCGCATTCAACCCAAAGGAAACGCACATGAGCGATACCTCTGTCAGCAGCACTACCTCCGGACCCTGCCTGCAGCTAACGCGTATCCATCCCTACAACGCCAATCAAGGCCTGGACGAAGACAATGAGACCCTGTCAATTTTTCGTCTGGAGCGCTGATCATGGCAACCATCTGGATATTCAACTCAAGCTCAAGTTCAGGGCATAAGCCCGCTATTGGCGGGCAACTATCAAGCTTGTCAAAAACCACCTTATGCCTGAGAAACCCCTGGATAACAGACTCAGTCTTTATGGGAAAGCTGTACTGTGCAATGACCATTGCGCTCGTTATCTTCACCTACCCTTACCTACTAACCAGTGAAGCCTGGAACCCATACACCTTTAGTTATACCTTTATCCTCCTTACACTAATTGCACCTTTAATCTTCCTCCCATTCTTAGCCTATCGAATATATTTCATAAAACGCTTATCAAGCTTCTGCTTCAATCGGGCGACCCAAAAAATCTACTATCAACGTTTAAGCAAGGTACTGGTCTTTGAGTGGAGCAATACCGGCGGTGGTATTTTTAAGCGTACGGAATACGGCGGCTCATCATTCAGCACCAGCTATGCCCTCGCCTTCGCCCCCCGCCGCGAAGACGGCAGCCTGCATCAAAAAGACTGCCTCTGGGTCGACAGCAACGAACCCACCGAACCCGGCGTCAAGCATGTGGCCGAAGTGTGGGAATACCTCCGCCACTTCATGGACCATGGCCCAGACAAACTCCCCCCGCCCGGTGAACCCAACTGGTGGCACAAGCCACTTCACGCCATCTGCCTGACCCCGGCAGAAGCCTGGCGCCACTATGCCCCCTGGCGAACCGGCGAGCCCGGTGAAATGCAGGGCAAAAAGAACTGGCAATTGCCGTTCTGGGCCGTGCTGTTTCCCTACAACCTCTCCGTCGCCCTCTGCTGGTATGGCATCTGCCGCCTGTTCAACGTCCGGGCAGCGCCACCGCCACCAGCGGCCTTCGAAGAAGCCCCCGTTCAACCCGGCAAAAGGAAGCGCAAATGAAACCCATCGTACTGGTAGGCCATCGTCATAGCTGCCCGCTCCATGGTGAAGGCACTGTGGAAACCGGCGCAAGTGCAACATTAGTAGATGGCAAGGCCGTCGCACGCGTGGGCGATCGCATCAGTTGTGGCGCCGTTATCGAAACCGGCGCTGCCTGCACGATTATCGAGGGCCAACCCGCAGCAAGGCTGGGTGACACTACCAGTCATGGAGGGACTTTGATCGAGGGGGACCCGGGTTGGCTCATTGATTGAAGCAACTACCGGCCGCGGAGCCAAAGGCGGTTAAACGTCAGAGTTCATACAAAACCACTCCTTTGATGACGAAGCCTGTGAGTAAACAGTTATGGGGCGTCCCGTAAAATAGCGGGCAAGCGCTTACAGGCACGAGACACCAGTGACATCATTAATGCCAAAAGTGTGGGAATATTCTTACACAGAGCGCCTGGCACCAAACAATCACACGCTTTAAAAAGCATCGTGAGCCACCAAGAAAAATTCATCAAATTATTTCACCGCTTGCATTCACGCTCGACAACCACTAACACTAAGACCATCACCCGATGGAGATAAGCCATGTCCCGACTCGCAGAGTTTCGCGCCCTCGAGCGACTACTAGCGGCAAAAAAAAACGAGCTTTCCTTCATTAAAATCGACCCTCGCCTCATCCGCGAATTCGAGTTTGAAAGCAAGCTGCACAACCTGCTGGCCGAATATCAATTCAATCTGTCGAATGTACTGGCGATCATCGAGAGCGAACACATGAGCAATGATGAGGATGTCTATCAACAATGCCGCCCTGTCGCACCGCCCCCACGTTACAGGGCTCGGCAAAGCAAATACTATATAAACCCTTACACAGGGGAGAAAGTGGAAGCAAAAAGCACCCTGCATAAAACCGTGCGGTCCTGGATTCAGCAGTACGGCCGCGCCGAAGTCGAAAGCTGGGCAACTGCATGGCCTCTGTACCCACACAAACCTGGCCTGTAGGCATCCCATACCCTGTGCGGCACAACCGTCACAGCCTGCCCTCACCTTCCTGACCTGCGCCCACCAGGCAACCAGGGCTAAAGCCTTCTACCCTTCAGTGACGTGAATACCTGCCGCGCCCGCCGGCCAACGCAACCGTTCGATAACCGAACAGTAGCCCGTCTCTTGAATTGACGCTGCTGTCTTCACTGCTCACCATGCACCGGCCTTGCGTGCCCCCTGCCTGGGAAACGATCACGCACCCGTAGCACCGCAGCTGAATACAATTTCAAGAAACGAGCAGTCTATGAACCACTCCAAGATCCCCCCCGCCGCGCCCCGGATGTCCCAGGGCTCGATCGGCGACAAGCTTCGCGGCGCCTTCGGCGTCGGCAAGACCCGTTGGGGCATGCTCGCCCTGGTGTTCTTCGCCACCACCCTGAACTACATCGACCGCGCCGCCCTCGGCATCATGCAGCCCGTGCTGGCCAAGGAAATGAGCTGGACGGCGATGGACTACGCCAACATCAATTTCTGGTTCCAGGTCGGCTATGCCATCGGCTTTCTGCTGCAAGGCCGGCTGATCGACAAGGTTGGGGTCAAACGGGCCTTCTTCTTCGCTGTACTGCTGTGGAGCCTGGCCACGGGTGCCCACGGCCTGGCCACCTCGGCGGCAGGTTTCATGGTTTGCCGCTTCATCCTCGGCCTGACCGAGGCCGCCAACTACCCAGCCTGCGTCAAGACCGTGCGCCTGTGGTTCCCGGCGGGTGAGCGGGCCATTGCAACGGGGCTGTTCAACGCCGGTACCAATGTTGGCGCCATGGTCACCCCCGCGCTGTTGCCGCTGATCCTGGCTGTGTGGGGCTGGCAGGCTGCATTCATCGCCATGGGCAGCCTGGGCCTGGTGTGGGTCGTGCTGTGGGTATTGAAGTACTACAACCCTGAAGACCACCCCCGCGTGCGTCAGAGCGAGGTGCAGTACATCCAGCAGGATGATGAGCCCGAGCCGACCCGCGTGCCGTTCAGCCGTATCCTGCGCCTGCGTGGCACCTGGGCTTTTGCAGTGGCCTATGCGATGACCGCGCCAGTGTTCTGGTTCTACCTGTACTGGCTGCCGCCGTTCCTGAACCAGCAATACAGCCTCGGCATCAACGTGACCCAGATGGGCATCCCGTTGATCATCATCTGGCTGACGGCAGACTTCGGCAGCATCGGGGGTGGCATCCTGTCGTCGTGGCTGATCGGCCGTGGCGTGCGTGCCACGACAGCGCGGCTGGTGTCCATGCTGATCTTTGCCTGCACCATGCTCAGCGTCATCTTTGCCGCCAACGCCAGTGGGCTGTGGGTCGCGGTGGCGGCCATCTCGATCGCGGTAGGCGCGCACCAGGCGTGGACGGCGAATATCTGGAGCCTGGTGATGGACTACACACCCAAGCACCTGGTGAGCACCGTATTCGGCTTCGGCAGCATGTGTGCGGCAATTGGCGGGATGTTCATGACGCAGATTGTCGGCAGCGTGCTGACCGCTACCAACAACAACTATGCCGTGCTGTTTACCATGATCCCCGCCATGTACTTCCTGGCGTTGGTGTGGATGTATTTCATGGCACCGCGCAAGGTCGAGAGCGCCTGAGAGCGCTAGCCACTTACCTCTACGGGGCCCTTGCGGGCCCTTTTTTTGGCTTGGAGATTCTTGAGAAGCGGACAACGACAATGCAGCCTTCGGTGTGGGTTCACTCGCGAACGTGGCGTAGCCGGTGCCATGCGCCACGTTCGCTCGATCAGACCGCGGCCAACACCGCCTGGGCTTTCTCCAGCGCCATGCGCGCGCGCTGCTCGCCGCTGATGCCCTGCTCCAGCAATTGCCGCGTGGGGACTTCCAGGCTCAGCGGCACGCTCGGCGGCAAGGCGCGCAACAGGCCAACCAGGTCGGCATCGCCATCACCCGGGAAGCGTCGCTCGTTACGCGCCTGGCGCAGGATCTCATCCATGTCGGCCGGCACCGGGCCAGCAACGTCACACAGTTGGGCATAGCGCATGCGCTGCGGCTTCAGTTGCGCCAGGTCGTCCAGCGAAGAGCCGGAGCGGTTGAAGTGGAAGGCATCCACCAGCACGCAGCCATTGGCGCAATCGGCGTTGGCCACCACCCGCATGGCCTGGCGCAGGTCGCGTACGTCGGTCCAGGGCATGAACTCCAGGTGAGGGTGAATGCCGTATTGCACCGCCAGCTCGCACAATGCGGCAAAGCGTTCGGTCAGGCGCGCTTCGTCGGGGTCGTTGCCCGCTACCAGCAATTCAGTGCCACCCAACCCGGCGCCCACCGCCAGGATCGCTTCGAAATCGGCCACACAGGTTGCCGGTTCAAGGCGCAGAATCTCCAGGTCGAGCACCTTGATACCCGTGTCGCGCAGGCGCGCCTGGGTTTGCCGGCGCAGTTCGGCATCGGCTACCAGCGGGAAATGCCGCTCCTGTTCGGTGGCTGGCACCAGCCGCAGGCCGACATGGCTGTAACCCGCTCGGGCGGCGGCCTCGATCATGTCCGGTGGAGACAGCTCGAGCACCGTCAGGGCCGCGAGGGAAAAAATTCGATCAGTCATTTATCGTCACCAGCAATAGTAAGGTTGTATCAGCCAATGTGCGCGGGCGCGCAAGCCCGACCGCTTTGGGCTGCCTGCCTTATCGCTTCGATCAGCGCCAGTGTGCGCCCCCCGTCGGCAGCGTCGATCAGCGGCGCCTGTTCACCCCGGGCAACCCGCACAAAATGCTGCAATTGCAGGGTCAATGCCTCGCCGGCGGGGATGCTTTCCGAGCTTTGCAACAGGGGCGTATGCCAGCCCGAGCCTGCCTCGGCGTAATGCCAGCGCTTGAGCTGGGGAATGCTCAGTGCTCCTTGGGTACCGGCCAGCAGATAGCACGGCTGGCCATCTTGGCGCGGGTACACAGGGCTTTCGCCAGTGTCCAGCTCCCAGCTCCACGGAGCAGCCACCGCGTCAGACCCGGTCAGGCTGCCCAGGGCACCGTTGGCAAACTGCAACAGCACTGCGGCGCTGTCTTCGTTGGCAAAACCGCGTACATCGTTGCGGGTGAAGGCCTGCACCTGCACCACCTCGCCGCACAGGTAACGCAACAGGTCAAGGTCGTGGATCAGGTTGGTCAGCAAGAAGCCGGCCCCTGGCTCGCGACGCCAGGGCGTTTCGAAATAGCTGTCGGGCTTTTGCAGCTGCCACAGCGCAGTGACGTTGATCAATCGGCCCAGTTTGCCTTCGTTGATCACCTGGTGCGCCTTGGCGATCAGCGGATTGTGTCGGCGATGGTGACCTACAAGCACCGGCACACCCTGGCGGTTTGAAGCTTCCACCAGTGCACGCACTTCATCCAGGTGCACCCCCACCGGTTTTTCCACCAGCACCGGCACCCCGGCCTCGACACAATCCAGGGCGGTGGCGACATGCAGGTTGTTGGGGTTGGCGACAATCACTGCCTCGGGGCGAACTCGCTCCAACATTTGCCGGTGGTCGGCAAAGCAAGGCACGCCGCAGTCGGCGGCGAAGGCCTCGGCCTGCGGGCCGGGGTCGGCTACCGCACACAGTTGGGCTTGCGGCACATTGCGCAAGTGCTGGTAGTGCTGCCGGCCCATGATGCCGGCGCCAATCAAGGCAATACGAAGGGGTGCGTTCAACAGCCTGTCCTCTTGTCATTGTTGTTATGAAATTCTGAAACCGGGTTCCAAAATTCACACTCGACAATTTAGAACCAAGTTCAGCTTTTCAGAAGAACGGGCGCAACAGACTGTGCGGTAATCGACCGGAATATCCCCTCAGGCAAACAGCTCGCTGGCTGGGCTGGCCGCCGACAGCTCTTCTGCCGCCGCCAGCAATAGCGGTGCCAGCGCTGTAAGGCGGCTCTGTGCCAGCCGCGCGCTGGGCCCGGCGATGCTCAGCACGCCGATCACCTCGTCACTTTGCGGGCAGCGTATCACTGCGGCCAGGGCTGAGGTGCCGATGGCGGAGGTCTCCTCGACCCAGGCATAGCCACGCTCGCGGGCGCGGTGCAGGTAGGCGAGCAATTCATCGGTGGAGCGTGGCGCGTTCGGGCCGAACTGGTCGGGGTCGGCAATACCTTGGCGCAACACCATCTGCAGCGCCTGCTCATCGTCCAGGCTGGCCAGCCAGGCATGCCCGGAGGCGGTATAGAACAGCGGCGCGTCGCGCCCCATATCCGGGTCGTAGCGCAGCCCGGAGCGGGCCCCCTGGGACTTGGCGATCCAGGTTTGCCGGGCACCGTCGATCACCCCAAGGCGCACGAGTTCGCCGCTGTCCTGGGCCAGGCGGTCAAGAATCGGCTGGATGATGTCGGCACCGCTGCTGGCGAGGTAACGAAAGCCCAGCGCTACCAGCTTGGCCGACAGCTGATAGCGGCTGTTTTCCCGGTTCTGGCGCACGTAGCCCAGCCGCACCAGCTCAGTGAGCATGCGGTGGGCAGCGCTTTTGGGAATGTCCAGGCGCTCGGCCAGGGTTTGTAACGGCAGCCCTTGGGGTTCACCGGTAAGGCTTTCTACAAGACTGAAGGCGCGTTCGATCTGACTACCAGCCATGTCACAGGTCCCTGATTTTTTTGCGGATTCTAGAAGATGATTCCACATCGTCGCCAGCCAGCGCAGCTCGGGCCACCTCGAATGTCCGATGATCGCCCAGTTCTTGCCTGACATGCCCGACCTGACCTTGCAGGACCACCCGCCGCCGATAAAAATGTGGAACATTGTTCCAATAAAAACACAGGAAACCCGCAATGTCTTCCGCTCCTCTCGAAACCGCATGCGATGTACTGGTCATAGGTTCTGGCGCCGCCGGGCTGGCGGCGGCCGTCACGGCTGCCTGGCATGGGCAGAAGGTGATCGTGGCGGAGAAAGAACCGGTGTTTGGCGGTGCCACCGCCTGGTCCGGCGGCTGGGCCTGGGTGCCACGCAACCCGCTGGCGCGCAGGGCCGGCATCGAGGAAGACATCGAGCAACCGCGGACTTATCTGCGCCATGAGCTGGGGGCAAACTACAATGCCGAGCGCGTCGATGCCTTCCTTGAGGCGTGCCCGCACATGGTGGCGTTTTTCGAGAAGTACACGGCGTTGCAGTTTGCCGACGGCAACGGCATCCCGGACATGCATGGCGATACGCCGGGGGCAGCTCTTGGCGGCCACCAGGTGATCGCCGCGCCCTACGATGCCCGCGAGGTTGGCGCCCTGCTGCCACGCTTGCGCAAGACCATGCGCGAAACCTCGTTCATGGGCATGCCGATCATGGCCGGTGCCGACCTTGCCGCCTTCCTCAACATGACCCGCTCGCCCAAAGCCCTGCTGCACGTGTGCAAGCGTTTTGGCCGCCACCTGTACCACCTGGCCCGCCATGGTCGGGCCATGCACCTGGTCAACGGTGTGGCGTTGGTGGCGCGCCTGGCTAAATCGGCACAGGACCTGGGTGTGCACCTGCAAGCGTCGGCACCGGCCAAACGCCTGCTGATCGAGGATGGCCAGGTGCGCGGGGCGTGGGTCGCTACGCCACAGGACGAGCAGCTGATCCGCGCCAAGGCCGTGGTGCTGGCGGCCGGTGGTTTCCCCAATGACAACGCCCGGCGCCAGCAACTGTTCCCGCGCGATGCCAGCGGCCACGACAACCTGGCACTGCCGCCCAAGGGGTGTTCTGGTGATGGCCTGCGGCTGGGCGAGTCCGCCGGCGGCGTGGTTGCCACCGACCTGAAGTCACCGGTGGCCTGGGCACCGGTTTCACAGGTGCCGTATCGCGACGGCAGCGTCGGCCACTTCCCGCACATTATCGAGCGCGGCAAACCGGGCGTTATCGGCGTGCTGGCCAACGGCAAGCGTTTCGTCAACGAAGCGCATGGCTATTACGACTATGTGTCGGCCATGGTCGCTGCAGTGCCGCAGGGCCAGGAGGTGTGCTCGTGGCTGGTTTGCGATCATCGCTTCTTGCGCCGCTATGGACTGGGGCATGCCCGCCCGGCACCGCTGCCGGTAGGCCCGCATGTGCGCAACGGCTACCTGAAACGCGGTGCCACGCTCGAGCAGCTCGCCCAGGCCTGCGGCATTGACCCGTCCGGGCTGCGGGCCACGGTCACTGACTTCAATAGCCATGCCCGCAGCGGCCAGGACCCGGCGTTTGGCCGTGGTTCCACGCCGTTCAACCGCAAGCAGGGCGACCCACGGCACAAGGGCCCTAACCCGTGCGTAGCGCCCATCGAACACGGGCCGTTTTATGCGGTGAAAGTAAAGCCCGGCTGCTTTGGCACCTTTGCCGGGTTGCGCACCGACGGCAATGCCCGTGTGCTGGATGAGGCCGGGCAACCGATCGCAGGTCTGTACGCAGCAGGTACCGACATGGCCAGCGTGTTTGGTGGCTGGTACCCGTCGGGCGGTATCAACCTGGGGCCGGCACTGACTTTTGGCTACGTCGCCGGGCGGCACATTGCCGGGGTGCAGGGGTATGAGTGAGCTGACCCACAATAACCGGGTGGTCGGCGCTCTGCAGGAGGACGCAGGGAAAGGCCGTGGCGCTTGAATCGAGCGCCACGCGGTCTGATTTTTCAGCGCTGTCGTCCCTCAGCTCACTGGTCTCGCTGCGCTGCGCTCCTGAATCTGCGCCAGCCAGTAGGCCACATCCACCTCGTCGATCTGCTCGGTGCGCAGGAAGCGCTCGGCATATTGGCGGTATACCCCGCTGCTGAGGAACAGTTGTAGCAGTTGCCCGTCGACGTGCCCCTCGCGGGCCATGGACACCAGGATCTTCACCGATTCGGACAGGGTCTTCGGGGGTTTGTAAGGCCGGTCTGCTGCCGTCAGGGCTTCGAAGATGTCGGCAATCGCCATCACCCGCTCGGCGACGCCCAGGTCCTGCCCGCCCAGGCGGCGCGGATAGCCGCTGCCGTTCATCTTTTCGTGGTGGTTGCCGGCGATGTCGGGTACCCGCTTGAGCTGGCGCGGGAGCGGCAGCGCGCTGAGCATGATGATGGTCTGCACGATGTGTTCGTTGATCTTGAAGCGTTCTTCATCAGTCAGCGTGCCACGGCGGATCGACAGATTGTACAGCTCGCCGTAGTTGCTGGCGTGGCCTGGCAGATGCATGTCGAACCCCCAGATATTCCGCGGGTCGCCCTTCACCACCGGCGGCGTGCGGGTGCCCCAGGGCACGCAGTGCTCGGGGCGGTCGGCCAGCAATGGCTCCTCTGTCGGTAGTGCAGGCTGCGGCACGCCGACAAGGCGTTCCGCCTCGTCACGGGAGATGCCCAGGCGGTTATCGAAATGGCGCAGCCAGCGTCGCTTGCCGATCACCTGCAAGCGCTGGATATCGGTGTCCTGCATGAACTCGCCGCCGATGTTGGCCTGGGCGACGAAAGCGAAGTCGTCCTGCAGCTCGGCCTGGCTTCGGCTCAGTGCGGCTTTCAGTACCTGCTGGTCGACGCCGCTGACCAGGCCTTGCCAATAAGCCAGCTCTGCATCGCGCCACAGCACTTCGAAACGCATGCGTACTTCGTGAATGCGGTTGTACAGGGTCTCCAGCTTGGTCGCCTTGTCCACCACGTACTCGGGGCTGGTGACCTTGCCACAATCGTGCAGCCAGGCTGCCACACGGAACTCGTATCGCTCTGCCTCGGTCATGCTGAAGCTGGAGAACGGGCCGTTGTCGGCTGCCACTGCCTGGTCCAGCAGCATCTGCGCCAGTTGAGGCACCCGCTCGCAGTGGCCACCGGTATAGGGGCTCTTGGCGTCGATGGCGTCTGCCAACAGCTTGATCATGGCGTCCAGCAGGCGTTGCTGGGCTTCGACCAACTGCCGGGTCTCGATAGCCACTGCAGCCACACCGGACAACTCCCCGACAAAGCGCCGGAATGCCTCGCCTACCCGCTCAGGCGCCTGCTCTTCGTCCATTTGCAGGACCAGGATGCCCAACAGTGCCTGGCTACGGTCATTCAGCACGACGGCCAGACTGCGCTCATGCAGGCCGAGGGCCCGGGTCACTGCTGTAGCCAAGTGCTGCCGTGCGCCTTCATCCACTGCCAGTTCGCTTGGGTATTGCTCACCGCGGCACGAGGCGGCCAGGCGCAGCAAAGCCTGTTCGGCGTCGTACAGGTACACCACGCCGGCGTCGCCCGCGGCAGCTTCCACCAGATGGCTCAGCACGCCATCGAGCATGCACTCCAGGTTTCGCTCACGGCTGAGCGTAAGGGTAATCGCCTGATAGTGGCGAATCGTACCGGCCATTCGGCTCAACACGCGGCTCAGTTCACGCACCTCGGAAACCCGCGAGTGCACGCCCACCTCACGGCTGAAATCAAAGCTTGCCAAGCCTTGAACCTGCTCGCGCAACAGCCGCAGCGGGCGGCCAATACGCCGGCCAAGCACACCGCCGAGCACCAGCAACACAGCCATCAGCGCCACGGTCCAGAGCAACTGCTCGAACAAGACTTTGCGTGCCCCTACCAGCAGTTCGTGACCAGGTACGGCAATCAGCACTTGCAAGTCGTGCCCGGCCAGAGTGGTCAGCTGCACGCGAATGCCATACCAGGTCTGGCCGTCCACCTGATAAGGCTGGGGCTGGTTGCCCGTCGGCATGTCAGCGTATAGCCGCGCCAGGCTGGGAGCGCCCAGCTCGGCGATACGCGACAGGCGCACGCCTTGCCCTTCATGCACGATTGCCCGCTGCGGGTCCGGATAAGCCACAACATCGCCCCGGTCATCGACCACAACGATCTCGGTACCCGGGGTCATGCGCAGGTCCTGAATCTCACTGGCCAAGTCGTTGACCGAAACGTCCAGGCCGATCACGGCCCCACCGTCAACGCTACGTTGGGCCATGGTCAAGCCGACCTCGCGGGTGGTGAAGAACACATAAGGACGGGTCAGCACAGTAGCGGATTGTACCGTGGCTTCAGCGAACCAGGGGCGCAGGCGTGGATCGAAGCGATATTCCGGTTTGGCCTGGGCCTGCAACAGCTTCAGCGCCCGATCATAAAAGCGCCACTCGCCCTGCACCTTGGCGCCCTCGCCATGGCTGACGCTCTGCACCAGAAATGCCGTGCCCGGTGGGGCGGCGAAACGCTGCATCAGTTGCGGGTCACGCAGGCGACGCACCAGCAGGAACTCGCCGCTGGGGTAACCCAGATAGGCGGCGCTGAGCATGCGGTTGGCGTCCAGCATTTCCACCAGCTGTGGCAGCCGATCCATTCGCTGTGCCTGGGTGTGAAGCGTCGTGTTGTGGGCAAGCAGGCGGATGCTGCTTTGCGCCGGCTCGATCAGGCGCCTGGCGCGCTCATCGATGGTCTTGGCAACCTGCTGGGCGGCATCGCCAGCAGCAGCCACGAGGGTCTGGCGAATACCGCGATAGCCCTGCCAGGCCAGGGCAGCGCCGAGCAGCAGCATGCCCAGCACGATGGCCAGCGCCACCAGCCACTGCAGTGAAATACCACGTCCTGTATTGCCAACAACACGCCCCGTCGACACGCAGCCCATCCCAGGTACTCCATGTGCGGCACATTGCCTTGGCTGATTTCTGCAGCAGTGTAGAGTGCGCGTGAGCTTTCTGCCGGGCCGGCAACACGTTTACAGACGAGCGTGCAAGGCTTTGTACCGCGACATAGGCGACGTGGGCCATGACCAGGGCATCAGCCGCGCAACTGGTACCAGGTGGTCTTGAGCTGCGAATACTTGTCGAACGAATGCAGTGACAGATCGCGGCCAAACCCCGACTGCTTGCCCCCACCGAACGGCACCGTCACATCCAGCGCATCGACCGTGTTCACCGATACGGTACCGGCTTTCAACGCCCGCGCTACCCGGTGCACCTGGTTGAAGTCGTCGCTCCACACCGAAGCTGCCAGGCCATAGATGCTGTCGTTGGCAAGGCGCACCGCTTCTTCTTCCGTGTCGAAGGCGCTGACCGCCAGCACTGGGCCGAATACCTCCTCCCGCGCCAGGCTCATGCGGCCCTCGATACCGGCAAAAATGGTCGGTTCGATGTAGTTGTCCGAACCTTCGATGTTCAGGCGTCGGCCGCCACACACCAATTGCGCGCCCTCTTGCCCGGCACGCACGATGGCGGCCTCAATGCGGCCGGTCTGCTCGGCATCGACAATGGCCCCGGCGCGGCTCGCCGGATCCAGCGGGTTACCGGGCAGCCACTGGCGAGCCTTGGCCTGCAGGCGCTCGATGAACTCATCGTGAATGGCACGCTGCACGTACAGCCGCGAGTTGGCCGAACACACTTCGCCCTGGTTGAAGAAAATGCCAAAAGCGGCCTTTTCCGCAGCCAAGTCCAGGTCCTGGCAGTTGTCGAACACCAGGTTCGGGCTCTTGCCGCCGCACTCCAGCCAAACCTGCTTGAGGTTGGACTGCGCCGAGTACTGCATGAAGTACTTGCCCACCTGGGTGGAGCCTGTGAACACCAGGCAGTCCACATCCGGGTGCAGGCCCAGCGCCTGCCCGGCCTGCTCGCCAAGGCCTGGCACCACGTTCAGTACGCCTTCCGGCAACCCCGCTTCCAGCGCCAGTTGGGCCAGGCGCAGGGCCGAGAACGGTGATTGCTCGGCGGGCTTGAGTACCACGCTGTTACCGGCAGCCAGCGCCGGGGCCAGCTTCCAGGCGGCCATGTCGAGCGGGAAGTTCCATGGCACCACGGCAGCGACCACGCCGAGGGCTTCGCGGGTGATGGTGGCCAGCGCATTGGCAGCAGTGGGCGCCACCTGGTCATACAGCTTGTCCAGCGCCTCGCCGTACCAGGCGAACACATTGGCAGAACCCGGCACGTCGATGTTGTAGGCGTCCATCACCGGCTTGCCCATGTTCAGCGAGTCCAGCAAGGCCAGTTCTTCACGATGGGCCATGATCAGCTCGGCCAGGCGCAGCAGCACTTTCTTGCGCTCGCCCGGCGCCATGCGCGGCCAGGGGCCGTGTTCGAAGGCCCGACGGGCGCTGGCGACGGCCAGGTCGACCTCGGCCTGGCCGCAGGCGGCTACCTGTGCCATCAGGTTGTTGGTGGCGGGGTTGATGGCTGCGAAGGTGGCGCCATCCTGTGCATTGACGGGTTTGCCATTGATCAGCGCTTTGGATGGCAGGTACAGGTCCGAGGCGCGTTGTTGCCAGAATTCGAGGGTGTACATTTGTACTCCAGGCGACCGCGGTGGCGATCATTTTTTGCGGAAGTAACAGGTACCACACAGTCCGCAAGCGCGCCGCGCCTCCTCTGTGGGAGCGGACGTGCCCGCGAATCAGGCGACACGGAGGATGGCACCGGCTTCGCCGGTGTTCGCGGGCATGCCCGCTCCCACAGGGGAAACCGGTTGCCCTTGGCAACGGCTTAGAGCTTGCCGACCAACCGAGCGGTGCGGTCCACGGCAATGCGGGTTTTCTCTACCAGCTCATCCAGCTCGCTGTGGTTGGCGATCAAGGCCGGGGCCATGATCATTCGGCCCAAGGTCGAGCGTATGATCACCCCTTCCTCGAAACCAAAGGTGCGGCACTGCCAGGCCAAGTCGTTCTCGTTGGCAAAGCGCTTGCGCGTCGGCTTGTGCTCGGCGAACTGCAGCGCCGCCACCAGCCCGGCCCCTTGCACCTGGCCGATCAATGGGTGATCGGCAAACACTTCCCGCAGAATGCGCTGCAGGTACGGCCCCGTGTCGTCCTTCACCTGGCGCACGATGCCTTCGTCACGCAACGCCTTCAGGTTGGCGATGGCCACTGCCGCCGCCACCGGGTGGCCGGAATAGGTCAGGCCGTGGGCAAAGACCCCGCCGCGCTCTACCAATGCCTCGGCTATGCGTTTGCTCAGCACCAGGCCCCCCATGGGCACATAGCCGCTGGTCAGGCCCTTGGCAATCGACAGGGTGTCGGGCTCGAAGCCGAAGTATTCATGGGCGAACCATTCGCCGGTACGGCCAAAGCCACCGATCACCTCATCGGCGCACAGCAGCACGTCGTACTGGCGGCAGATACGCTGGATTTCCGGCCAGTAGCTTTCCGGCGGGAAGATCATGCCGCCCGCCCCCTGGAAGGGTTCGGCAATGAAGCCGGCAACGTTTTCGGCACCCAGCTCAAGGATCTTTTCCTCCAGTTGCAGGGCGCAGCGGCGGCCGAACTCGGCCGGGGCCAGTTCACCGCCCTCGGCGTACCAGTAGGGTTCGTCGATGTGTGCCACATCCGGAATCAACCCGCCCATGTCGTGCATGAACTTCATGCCGCCCAGCGCCGTGGCCGCCAGGGTCGAGCCGTGGTAGCCGTTCCAGCGGCCGATCATGATTTTCTTGCTTGGCTGGCCAACCACCTGCCAGTAGCGGCGTACGGTGCGGATCAGTACCTCGTTGGCCTCGGAGCCAGAGTTGGTGTAGATCGCGTGGCTGTAGTGCCCCGGCAGCAGGCTGAACAGCAGCTCGGACAGTTCGATCACCGCCGGGTGGGTGGTGTGGAAGAACATGTTGTAGTAGGCCAACTGATCCATCTGCGTGGCCGCAGCGGCCGTCAGGTCACGGCGGCCATAACCGAGCTGGGTGCACCACAGGCCGGACATGCCATCCAGGTAGCGCTTGCCCTCACTGTCCCACAGGTGCAGGCGTTCGCCACCGACGATCACACGCGGCCCTTCGGCGTTCAGCGCCTTCTGGTCGAGGAAGGCATGAATGTGGTGGGCTGCATCGGCTGCCTGGTAGTCACGGGTCTGGCGTTGCGGGGCGAAAGGCGCGTTCATTGTTGGTTTTCCTTTGCGGTGGGGTTGCAGGGCGGCTGGCGTTCAGCGCAGCTTGCCCATGTAGCTTTCCAGCGGGTCCTTGCCCAGCACGCCCTGGGCATTGGCCAGTGCATCGATGAACAGGGAGAACAGTTCGGACTGGGTGCCGATGTCGAGCTTGGCGTAGACGTTCTTGCGGTGCGACTTGATGGTGTCTTCCGACACGCCCAGCCGCTCGGCCAGCGACCTTGTCGAGTGGCCACGCAGGATCAGCTGGGCGATACGGCATTCACGCTCGGTCAACAGCGAGCTGCCGAAGTTGTTCAGGGCGGCATGGATACGTTGCTCGAGGATGTTCTCGAAGCGGCCTGCGCGGCTGTCCAGCCCGGCAAAGTGCTTGCCGAGTACCGCCAGCACCCAAGGCGTGATCAGCCCGAACCGCGTGCGGCTTTGCCCATCCAGCTTGTCGGTGAAGGCCAGCGACACCGCGAGGCTTTGCCCGGGCGCCACCTGCAGGATGTAGTTGAGTTCATCCTCCAGGTGCGAGTGGCGATAGAACGATTGGTAGTATTCGCTGACCTCGAAGTGATCGGGTGCCACTTCGAACAGGCCGTAGCAGCCGGATTCGACCTGTTCCACGCAAGCACCGTAGAACGGGTCGAGCAGGTAGAAGCCCGACAGGTAGCGGCTGACATTGCCCTCGGGCTGCCAAGGCGCCTTGTCATCCTGCTCGAACAGCGCACAGGGCATGCCGTCGTGCGGGTACAGGTACACCGTGGTCGCCTGGATCGGCCGGATCACACCCAGTGCCGCAAACAGGCTGGCGGCAAAGCCCGGCCGGCCGATCGCCTCGGTGACCTTGGCCTGGTGCTCGAACCATTGTTCTGAAAGCAGTTGATTAGTCACTGTGGGCCTGCCGTTTCTTTTCAGTGGCACCGCCGCCAGTGCGGTGCGTCGTTGAGCAGATACTCCCACGCCGCTGCTGGCACCGGAATCACCCTTTGGGGTGAGCCGGGCAAGGGCAGTGGCCGCTCACCCCAAAGGGTGATTCCGGGTACCTGCAGGGTGTGGGAGCATCGACCTGCCCCAGCGCTGCGAGCTTTCCGCTCGACCTCCTTGCACAACACCCAACGGTTGCGAGCCCGCTCGCCTGCCGCGGTGTCCTGCATCCCTTTTCAGGAGTTAGCAATGCATACAACAACAAGTACAGCCCATAGCCCCGCCCCGCATGCACCCTCGCAACCCGGCACCAGCACAGGCCGCTTCCGCAAGTCCATGAGCATGACCGCCCTGGTGCTATTTGGCTTGGCCTACATGGTGCCCCTGGCCGTATTCACCACCTACGGGCTGGTCACCCAGATGACCAAAGGGCACCTGCCCACCGCCTACCTGCTCACGCTCGCCGCCATGCTGCTGACCGCTTACAGTTACGGCCGCATGGTCCAGGCCCATCCCTACTCCGGCTCGGTCTACACCTACACGCGCAAGGCCTTCGGCAGCCATATCGGCTTCATCACCGGTTGGACACTGCTGCTCGACTACATCTTCCTGCCGCTGCTCAGCTACCTGCTGATCGGCATCTACATGTCGGAATACTTCCCGACCATCCATGCCTGGGTGTGGGTGGCGGGCTCCATTGCCCTGGTCACCTTCCTCAACCTGATCGGCATCGAGTCGATCACCCGGGTCAACTGGATACTGGTAGTGGTGCAACTGGTGTTCATCATCGTCTTCGTCGCCTTGTCCATTCTCAAGCTCAGCGGACAGGCGGAGCCGGTGTCGCTGCTGGCCCCCTTCCACCACGAAGGCTTCAGCGTGCCGTTGATCATGACCGGCGCCGCCGTACTGTGCCTGTCGTTCCTCGGTTTCGATGCGGTGTCGACCATGGCTGAGGAAACCAGCAACCCGACCTACCGCATTCCCGTGGCGATTCTTGCGGTGTCGTTGATCGGCGGGCTGCTGTTTCTGGTGGTGTCTTACTGCGCACAGATGGTGTTCCCCGACTGGGGCAGCTTCGCCGACCCGGATTCGGCCTCGGTGGACGTGATGCGCCGGGTGGGCGGCGAGCTGCTGGTAACCGCCTTCACCGCTACCTACGTGGCCGGCTGCTTTGCCTCGGCCATGGTGTCCCAAGCCAGCGTGTCGCGCGTACTGTTCGCCATGGGCCGTGACGGCGCATTGCCGCGGGCATTCGGCCAGCTGGTGACGAAAAAGCGCGTGCCGGCCACTGCCATCCTGGTGGTCAGCCTGCTGTCGCTGATCGCCCTGGTGATCACCCTGGATACCGTGGCCAACATGATCAGCTTTGGTGCACTGTTCGCCTTCTCGGCGGTGAACCTGGCGGTGGTCAAGCACTACCTGGTCGACCAGAAACTGCGCGGTTGCCGCAACGGCCTGCTGTACGGCGTAATTCCCGGGCTGGGCTTTATCAGCACGCTGTGGCTATGGAGCAGCCTGACCAGCCTGTCGTTCACCATCGGTCTGTGCTGGATGGGCATGGGCCTGTTGGTGCTACTGGGGCTGACCCGCGCGTTGCGCGTGAAGCTGCCAGAGCTGCAGATGGCCGAGTGACACCTGAAGACTTGCGCGCCTTTGCCTCGCGGGAACCGGTGCTGGAACGCAAGGCCGGGCGCCGAGGCGGTACGCGCATTCATGGGTTTAACCTGTGCCGGCCGCTTCGCGGTCTTACCTGCTGAGAGGCCGGCACTGGTGCTCCGGGCTGTATACAATCAGTAAAAAGCTTGCTTACAATACCTAGCGCCTATGACATCGGTAATCGCCGATGCGTATTGCGCAGGCTTGCACCATGTCATCTACAAACCCTGTAAAAACGCTACTCGTCAAAAACGCCGCGCTGCTGGTCACCATGGACGGCGAGCGCCGCGAGATCAAGAACGGCGGCCTGTTCATCGAAGACAACCTGATCAGGCAAGTCGGCCCCAGCGATACCCTCCCGCAGCACGCCGACGTGGTTCTGGACATGACCGGCAAAGTGGTCATCCCAGGGCTGGTCAACACCCACCACCACATGTACCAGAGCCTCACCCGCGTGGTACCGGCAGCTCAGGACGGCGAGCTGTTCAACTGGTTGACCAACCTATACCCGATCTGGGCGCGCCTGACCCCCGAGATGATTGCGGTGTCGACCCAGACCGCCATGGCCGAGCTGATTCTCTCCGGCTGCACCACCTCCAGCGACCACCTGTATATCTACCCCAACGGTTGCAAGCTCGACGACAGCATCCACGCGGCTGCCGAGATCGGCATGCGCTTCCACGCCGCGCGCGGCAGCATGAGCGTGGGCCAGAGCCAAGGCGGCCTGCCACCTGACTCGGTGGTGGAAAAGGAAGCCGACATCCTCAAGGAGTCGCAACGCCTGATCGAGGACTACCACGATGCCAGCCACGGCTCGATGCGCCGCATCGTGGTCGCGCCATGCTCGCCGTTCTCGGTCAGCCGCGACCTGATGCGCGAAGCTGCCGTGCTGGCGCGCCAGTATGGGGTGTCGCTGCACACCCACCTGGCCGAGAACGTCAACGACATCGCCTACAGCCGCGAGAAGTTCGGCATGACCCCTGCCGAGTACGCCGAAGACCTTGGCTGGGTCGGCCACGATGTATGGCATGCCCACTGCGTGCAGCTCGACCAGCACGGCATCGAGCTGTTCGCCCGCACCGGCACCGGCGTGGCCCACTGCCCATGCTCGAACATGCGACTGGCCTCGGGCATCGCCCCGGTGCGCAAGATGCGCGACCATGGCGTACCGGTGGGCCTTGGGGTCGACGGCTCGGCCTCCAACGACGGCGCCAGCATGATCGGTGAAGTGCGCCAGGCACTGCTGCTGCAACGGGTGGGCTTCGGCCCTGACGCGATGACTGCACGCGAAGCACTGGAGATTGCCACCCTGGGTGGCGCGAAAGTGCTCAACCGCAATGATATCGGCGCCCTGGCCCCTGGCATGGTCGCCGATTTCGTCGCCTTCGACCTGGGCCATGTGGCGTATGCCGGCGGCCACCACGACCCATTGGCAGCACTGGTGTTCTGCACCCCGACCCAGGTGCATACCAGCGTGATCAACGGCCGCATCGTGGTGAAAGACGGCCAGCTGACCACTGTCGACCTGCCGCGCGTACTGGAGCGCCACAACCAGCTGGCACATCAGTTGGTCAGTGGCACTTGATGCCAGGCATCAGCTCGGCATCGCCGGGTTGAATGAAGGTAGTGCGCAGCCCTTTTGGGCTGCGCTGTCACGCAGCGAGATGTCCACTCAAAGGTCCATGACCATCTCATGCCAGGCCATGCCGCCGTGTTCCGACGGTGACGGTTTCACATACTGGTAGCCCAGCTTCTGGTACAGGGCCACATGCTGCTCCTTGCACATCAGGTGAATGGCCTGCTTGCCCGCCGCGTGCATGCGTCCAATGAATTCGTTCATCAACACTTTGGCGTAGCCTTTGCCCTGGTGGGCCGGGTCTACAACCACCGACATGATCACCACGTTCGCTGCCGCCGGGTCATGGCCGACCAGCTCTTTGAATGCCTCGTCGGACATCACGACCTCGTGGGCGCAACCACTGTTGATGAAACCAACGATCTCGCCGTCACTTTCCAGCACCAGGAAGCCTTGTGGGTACTGCGTGATACGCGTGCGGATTTTCTCCAGCGTGGCTGCCTCATCCCCTTCATAGGCGCCAATTTCGATGGCGTAGCAACGCTCGGCATCTGCGGGAACGGGGGTGCGAAACTGGAGGGCGCTCATGGCAAGTATCCTTGGCAATGGTAAAGGCAGCCGCCATGATAAATGAGCATCGTCCTTGCGCTCCATCATTGCGAACTCGCTCAGGTCGGGCGTGTGATGCTTGCTGCTTGCCAAGGACGGCAAGCATCATGGAAGCCTTGCTCTATTGCCACGGATACGCCGATGACCGCTGTAACTTCCCCCACCACCGAACCAAGCCGCTGCAAACGCCTGAAAGCGGCCAGCAGCAGGGATCATGACAGCGTTGATCAACTGGTGATGGCAGCGCGGCCTTTCGAGAACCGCGTGCGCTATGGACGCTTCCTGCAGGTGCAGCACCGCTTTCATGGCAGCCTGCTGGCGTTGTATCAGGATGAACAACTCAACCAGCAACTGCCTGGGCTGGCGGCGCTGTCGCGTTTCGCGGCGGTAGAGGCCGACCTGCTCGACCTGGGCCTGCCACTGCCAACGTCCACCCAACCGGTCTGCGTCAGCTCGGCCCAGGCCCTGGGATGGCTGTATTGCAGTGAAGGTTCGAACCTGGGGGCGGCGTTTTTGTTCAGGCACACACAACGTCTTGGGCTGGATGGCGACAAGGGCGCCCGCCACCTGGCCCCCCACCCGGATGGCCGAGCGCTGCATTGGCGCGAGTTTGTTGCCAGGCTGGACAGCCTGGTGCTGGAGGAACAGGAAGAAGCAGAGGTGGTGGCAGGGGCAATTGCTGCATTCGACAGTTATCGGGGGCATCTGCGTGAGGTATTTGCAGGCAGTTGACTGAGCGCAATGGCACCTGTTGCGGGTACTGCCCAGCACCAACCACCCCGGCAAAGTTCTTCAAGTTGTTGCTGCAGCGAACTTTTTCTTGATTCCCTGTCTATGTGTGAGGCGCAGAAAGGTAGCGGAACGCGAGACAAGGTTCGCCCCACACCTGCTGGCCAGATGGCTCAATTGTTATCAGAGGTTGGCTACGCTCATGAAAATACATGTCGCAAGGTTGGTGCTGCTCGGCCTGTTCTCGTTCGCGGCGGTGGGCACGGCATCGGCAACACAAATGAAAGCCACCGAGGCAGTTGCACCGGCCGTTCAATCACCGTTGCAACCAGCCGGCAACCCTTGGTCCAGGGTGGCCAGTGCAGCCGTTGAACAGCCGGCCACGCTGCTGGCGCATGAGGACGATCGCTGGCATGGCCACCGAAGCGACTGGCGCCGCGAACAGTGGCGCCGTGAACAAGCCCGGCGGGACTGGGAGCGGCGGCGCGACTGGGAACGGCGCCGAGATTGGGAGCGCCGCCATGAGCGCGCCATGCGCCAGCGTCATCATGACGAGCATCGCTACTACCGCCGTTGAAGCCTAGGCGAGCGTGCAGGCGCGGTGTCAGTCGGCCAGCTGGTGAGCATCGCCCGCCGCCTCTGCCTCCATCTTCAAGCGGTCAGCCTTGCAGATGTACTTGGGCTTGCGCGGCGCCAGTTTGGCACTGGCCTTCTTGGCATGCGCCTGCAACAGTTGTTTGATCTTCTTACGACGGTTCATGGTCCACGGGGCCTGTCAGTACGGTTTCGCTGCCGCCATCATACCTCGGCAGCCTGGGGAAAACGCGGGCAAAGGCCAAGTTCATGCCTGCTCCGGCCGCAGCAAGACACATGATTCGCCGCGTTGACGTTATTTTCACAGTCCGCAGATTAGCGTCACGCCCTTTCCGGCCACGAGCACAACCGCTGGCCGCCAAGGTACGACGAGGCATACGTGTCACACACTACATCCCCCGCCGCGCACAAGCGCGTGGACTGGGCCGGCTTGGGCTGGCTCTTGCTGTTCTTCTGGTATTTCTCCGGCGTAACCCAGGCGCTACTGCTGTTCAGCGGGACTACCGGCTTCGCCGGTTTTCGCGATGCGCTATTCCTCAGCAGCCTGTGGCTGGCACCCGTCCTGTTGCTGCCGCGCTTCACCCGCGCCACCGCGGCAATCATCGGCCTGGTGCTGTGGGCTGCATCGCTGGTGGGCCTGAGCTACTTCGGCATTTATCGCCAGGAGTTTTCACAAAGCGTCATCTTTGTGATGTTCGAGTCCAACACCGCCGAGGCCGGTGAGTACTTCAGCCAATACTTCAACGTGTGGCTGGGCCTGGCACTGGTGCTATACACGCTGGTTGCGGTACTGCTTTGGCGGCGCGTGCGCCCGGTCAGCCTGCCGCTGCGCAGCCGCCTGCCGGTGGTCGTGCTATTGCTGGTGGCCAACCTGGTGTGGCCGTTCTACAAGCAGATGGTCACCCAGGAACGCAACTTCGCCGATGCGCTCGAAAAAGTGCAGCAGCGCATGGAACCGGCCGTACCTTGGCAGTTGCTGGTCGGCTACCGCCAGTATCGCCAACAGCTGGACAACATGCAGAAGCTGCTGGCCCAGAATGCCGCACTGCCACCGCTGCAAAACCTGCGTGACAGCAGTGGCAAGGCGCCACGCACCCTGGTACTGGTGCTGGGCGAGTCGACTACCCGCGAGCACATGCACCTGTATGGCTATAACCGCGACACCACGCCCAACCTCGACGCGCTGGCCGCCAGTGACAAGGGCCTGACCGTGTTCCGCGACGTGGTATCGCCGCGCCCGTACACCATCGAAGTGATGCAGCAGATCCTCACGTTCGGCGACGAGCAGAACCCGGACCGCTTCCTCAGCGCCCCGTCGCTGATCAACTTGATGAAACAGGCAGGCTACAAGACCTTCTGGATCACCAACCAGCAGACCATGACCAAGCGCAACACCATGCTTACCACCTTCTCGCAGCAGACGGACGCGCCGGTGTACCTGAACAACCAGCGCAACCAGAATGCCAGCCAGTACGATGACGTGGTGCTGGCACCGTTCGAGAAAGCCCTGCAAGACCCTGCGCCCAACAAATTCATCATCGTGCACCTGCTGGGCACGCACATGGACTACCGCTACCGCTACCCGGACGACTACGCGCACTTCAACGACAAGCAGGGTGTGCCAGGCGCGCTGACGGCAGATCAGGTAGAAACCTATAACTTCTATGACAACGCGGTGCGCTACAACGACTATGTGGTGTCGACCCTGATCAAGCGTTATTCGGCAGGCAACCCCAATGGGTTCCTGATGTACCTGTCCGATCATGGTGAAGACGTGTACAGCTCCGGTGACCACGACCGCCTGGGGCGAAACGAAGGCGCACCAACCCGGCCGATGTATACCATCCCGTTCCTGCTGTGGACTTCGCCTAGCTGGCAGGCCGACCACCCACGTGACTTGCAGGCAATGGCCAACCGCCCGTACAGCAGCTCACACCTGATTCACACCCTGTCTGACCTGGCTGGGTTGAGCTATGACCTCTATGAACCGGCCAAGAGCCTGGTCAGCCCACAGTTCTTGGTAGCGCCACGCTGGATCGGCGACCCATACCGCAAGGATGGCTTGCGCGAGTTCGATCAGCTACCGCGGGACAAGGCCGACGGGGTGCAGGAAACAGCCAGCACCCGGCAGTAATGAGGCCACGGGTCATGCAGGGCAGCTTCCCTGCCGGGCACTCCCCCGCACCGCCTCGGCCAACTTGCGCAGGTTGGCCTGGTGCGCAATCACCAGGCTGGTGATGCTGTTGTCCGCGGCAGTCTGCACCGACGTACGGCAGGTCAACTCGGCCTGCCCTTCCTGCTTGAGGCGCCACACGGCCTCCAGCGAGGCGTAGCGCCCTGGTACCGTGTCGAAGCGCTGCACATCCACCCGCAGCGACGCCTTGCCACCGCCCGCCGGGCCGCCCAACTGGTCCTGCAGGGCGCTGCGGAATTCATCCACCAGGTTGGCGCCCCACCATTCCGTCTCCAGGATGGCCAGGCCGCTCTGCCCTTGCCGCACCACCAACTGTGGGCGGTCGACCTGGGGCGGCACAGCCACCCTGACTACCTGTATGCGCTGGCCGCTGCCACGCACCGGTTCGCTCGGTACCAGCGTGTGGTAGTTGTTCGGCGTACTGCTGCAGCCCCCGAGCCACACCAGCAGGCTGGCCACACATACATTGCGCAGTCGTTGCATCGGCTGTCTCCTCAGGGTTCAAGGTCTGCGGCCCCGGCCGCTTTCGGCCGGCCACGAATCAGCGACTCGGGGTGGCGGCCCAGGTAATCGGCAAGGTCACGTAGCGAACGCGACATCCGCTCCAGCTCGTCCAGTGCTTCGCCCATTCGCTGGCGCTGTGGCGAGTCTTCGGAAATGGCCGAGTTGGCCGTACGCAGGGTCTTGTGCACCTCGTCCAGCGCCACGTTCACGTCCGGTAGTGTCTGGCCATTGAACTGCCTGAGGCTGGCGCGCAGCTCACGCAGACTGCCGTCCAGGTTACCGGCGATGCTTTCCAGCGGCAGCTTGGCAATGCGCTCCACTACCCGCTGCAACTGTTCCTGCAATTGCTCAAGGCTGCCGGGCAGCGTCGGGATCGTGATGGGGTTGGCAGCCATGTCGAAGGTCACCTTGGGTGCATCCGGGTAGAAGTCCAGCGAAATGAACATCTGTCCGGTGATCAGGTTGCCGCTACGCGCCTGGGCCCGCAGCCCATGTTCGACAAAAGTGCCAATCAGTTGCCGCGCACCTTCCATATCACCCTCGGTGTGCTTGAACACCGCCAGCATCTTGCGGTGCACCGGCCCTAACCGCTGCGGATAGATCACCGCATCGACCACTACCGGAAAGGTCTGCCGCGCAGCATCGTAGTCAAGCTGGATCGAGGTGACCCGGCCAAACTCCACACCCTTGAATTCCACAGGTGCGCCCACCGACAGGCCGCGCATGGCCTGGTCGAAGCGCAACTGCAGGTACTGCGCCTGGCCATGGGGCGGTGCCAGCGCCATGTCGCGGTCAGCGAATAGCTGAAAGCGGGCCTGGTCGGCAGCAGGCTCAGCTTGCGCGGCGAAATCGGGCGAGCCGAAGGCCAGCCCGCCCACCAGAATCGACGACAGCGATTCGGTATCGACCTTCAGGCCATTGGCACCAATCTGCATGTCGATGCCACTGGCATTCCAGAAGCGCGTGTCAGCAGTGACGAACGTGTCGTAGGGCGCCTGCACGAATACGCCAATCTCTACCCCCTTGCCATCGTCCTGGAGCGCAAAGGACACCACTTCGCCCACCGGGATCTTGCGGTAGTAGATCGAAGAGCCGATATCCAGCGAGCCCAGGTCGCTGGCGACAAGAACAAAACGCTTGCCCTTTTCGTCATAGGTGATCGGCGGTGGCAGCTCCAGGCCGACAAAGGACTTTTCCGGCACTTTCGAGTCGCCGGAATCGGCCCCAATGAAACTGCCCGAAAGCAACGTGTCCACCCCGGAAACCCCGCCCACGCCGATGCGCGGTCGCACCACCCAGAAGCGCGCCCCTTGGGTAGCAAACGAACGGGCATCGTTGGAAAGCTGAACCTTGGCCACCACACTCTTCTTGTCGTCGGCCAAGTCCACCGTGGTCACTTCGCCAATCACCACGCTGCGGTATTTTACCTGGGTCTTGTGCGCCACCAATCCCTCCCCGCTGTGGAAAGAAATGGTAATCACCGGCCCTTGCTGCATCCAGTTGCGCACCACCAGCGAAGCGCCGATGAGGATCGCCAGGATCGGCACGATCCATACCAGCGACACACTCCAACGTCGGGTGCGCACTTCAACCTGCCCAGGGCCCTCGCGTTTGTCAGTCTGTTGCCCCATCAATGCGGCCTCCCCTCGTTGGCATGGCTATCCCAGATCAGGCGTGGATCAAAGCTCATCGCAGAGAACATGGTCAGCACTACCACCATGCCAAAGAACAGAATGCCCACACGCGGTTCGATGGTGCCCAGCCCGCGCAGTTGCACCAGCGCAGCCACCAGCGCCACTACCATCACATCGAGCATGGACCAGTAGCCGATCAGCTCGACGAAGCGGTACAACTGCGAACGCTGCCGGCAGGCCCAGGAAGAACCACGCTGGGCAGTGAACAGCAGCAGGCCAAGGGAGAAGAACTTGATGGCGGGCACCCCCACGCTGGCAATGAAAATGATCAGCGCGATGTCCCAGGCCCCGGCTTCCCAGAACTCCAGCACGCCACCGCCAATGGTGCTTTCTGTACCACTGCCGAGCATTTCGGTGTGCATCACCGGCAGCAGGTTGGCGGGGATGTAGAAAACCAGGGCTGCCAGCAGAAACGCCCAGCCACGGCTGATGGCATTGGCCTTGCGCCGGTGAATGACGGCGCCGCAACGGTCGCAGGTGTGCGCGCCACTGCGCGTGTCGCAGGCCTGGCCACAGCCATGGCACAGACACAAGCCAAGGTCGTGCGCATTGGCTGGAGTAGTCATACCTGTTCCCACAAGTCGCGGATGTCCTTGCCGGCAATGTGGATGATCAACATGCTAAGCGCAGCCAGGGCCAGCAGGCCGATACCGGGGATCACATCGAGCAGCCCCGCCAGCTTGATCACCGCCACCATCGCCCCCAGCAGACACACCTCCAGCATGCTCCAGGGCCGCAGGCTTTCCAGGCCACGCATGCACAAGGCGAAACCGGGGGCACGCTGGCCGGCAAGGGCAAAACTCAACACCCAGCACAACAAGGCAATTTGCAGCAGCGGCGCAAAAATGATCGATAGCGCCATGACCAGGGCGATGAAGGTGATACTGCCGTGACTGAGGATCTGCACGGCGTCCCACAACGTGGCCGAGTGGGTCAGCCCCTGCATGCCGATGGTCATGACCGGGTAATAGTTGGCGAATACCAGCAGGACGCCGCCCGTCACACTCAATGCCAGCCGCTGCTCAATGGTCAGTGACCTGTGCCGGTACAGCACGCCGCCACAGCGCTGGCAAAGGGCACGTTGATGTTTGAGCAGCGGTGCCCGGTGGTACACCGTGTCGCAATACTCGCAGATGATCAGATCTTGCGTCTGGCTCATGGTTTGCCCACAGGTAGCCTTGGATCAGGCCAAGAGGCTAATCGGAACGGCGTCTGATATCCGGTGTAGCCCATCTGGGCAAAACTTCCATCACCGCGTCAAAGGCGAACTATCCTGTGAGGCGGGCTCAGTTCACGAACTTCGCCAGCTCTTCCCGACAAAATTCCACGAACAACTGCGCCGGTTTGGTCAGTTGGACTCGCTTCAACCGCGCCGCAGCCAGCCCCGACAGCGCCACCGGCTCGGCAATGTCGAGCATCGCCAGGCGCTGGCCGTCATAGGTGTATTCCGAGTGCGGGCGGGTTACCAGCAACGAAAAACCGAAACCCTGACCCACCATGCCACGCACCATCTCGATCGACGGCGAACTGAAGACGATGTTCGGTGCCAGACCCATCTCGTTGAACAGGCTGACGAAGTAGGTGCGGCTAGGGGCCACGTCCAACAGGATCATCGGTTCCGGGCACAGGTCGCGCAGCGAGACCTGGGCCTGGCCGGCAAAGCGGTGGTTCTCTGGTAGCAGCACATAGGGCTTCTGCGGCGGCATCAGCGGTTCGGCCTCGATGGTGCCGTCCAGGTCGTGGTCATAGAGAAACGCCAGGTCGAAGGTACCGGCGGTCAGGCCCTGGATCAGGTCCTGCTGTTCACCGTCGCGCAGGCGAATGTCCACACCCGGGTAACGCTGGCGAAAACCGGCGATCAGGCGAGGCAGGTACAGCGGTGCCACGGTTTCGAAACAGCCAATGTCGATTTGCCCGGCGACGGTATCGTTGTCGGCCAGGGCGTTCTGTTCGAACTCGTGGGCCATCTGCAGCAGCGACTTGGTCTTGGCGTAGAAGCGTTTGCCGCTGGGCGTCAATGACACGCCCTGGGCGTGGTGGCGGATGAACAGCTGCACACCGAAACTTTCCTCCAGACTCTTGATAGCCGTGGAGATGGACGGCTGGGCGATATACAGCTGGCGTGACGCTTCGGCCACACTGCCCGCTTCCACGGTGGTGACGAAGTACTTCAGTTGTCGCAAGGTATAAGCAGCCACAGGGTACCTCTCTGACGCTTGTCTGGGCAGACTGGGATCGTGCCTCACACTTTACCCTTGGCTATCGCTGAGCGGGCGCTGAGCGCTGAAGGATTTACCTATACCTTGAACAGTTTTTTTGTATGGGCCGGGTTGCCCCGGCCCGGTGCATCACTCAAACCCGGGGTTCGCCCGAATGCAGTCGTCACCAATCTGCTTGTACCCCGACTCACAGGGCATGCCGGAAACTGGAGCCGCACCGCGCTTACGCCGGGACAGCGTTGCAGGCGGCTCAGTGGTATCTGCCTGATTCTCATCATGGGCGTCTGGCAGGTCTTTCATCGGTTCTTCTTGCATGCATTTCACTCCTTGGTGGGTTGCTAAGGCCAGGCCAACGATAGGTCGCGCCTGCGCTGTCGCGCAGCTGGAAACAGGTCCCAGAGGCACGGCAGCCACTGGTCAAAAACGCCCGAGCGTCTTTACTGATAGTCATCGGCCCAGGTAAGCGGTGTGCGCTAATGAAGATCGTGGTCACCAGCATCCTCGTCGACGACCAGGCCAAGGCCCTGGCTTTCTACCACTACGTACTCGGTTTCGAGCCCAGACACGACATCCCCATGGGCCGGCACCGCTGGCTGACTCTGACTTCGCCCAACGACCCCAATGGCGTCGAACTGCTGCTGGAACCCGACGCGCACCCGGCGGCCAAGGTGTACAAGGCCGCGCTCAAGCAGGATGGCATCCCCGCCACCTCGTTCGGCGTGCGTGACATCCAGGCCGAATACATGCGGCTATGTGCAGCAGGTGTGAAGTTCATCCGGCCACCTACCCCAATGGGGCCGGTTACCGTGGCGGTGTTCGATGACACGTGCGGCAACCTGATCCAGATTGCCCAGAAGCACTAGTCGGTTACCCTTACCCCAATGCGCACCCACAAGGAAAAAAGATGCGCCACGAATTCAGCGAAGTGCTCAACGACCTGGTCGACTACTTTCTGCTCGGCGATATCCAGTTGCTTGAGCGCTTCAAGCAAGACCATCAACTGCCCGACGACCTGGCCCATGCGTTCACCCACGGTGACAGCGGCGACCAGGCTGTGCGCGAAGGTGTCGTGCTGCCGCTGGCCGGTGTCGACAACCTGCCCTACCGCATCCTGTTCACCCTCGATAACCACACACCGGCCCTGCGCGAGGCCGGCAGCCGTCTGAAGCACCGGCGCAATGGCTATGTACTGCGGGTCGAGCACGGTGCGCTGATGCTGTACACCTGGCGCATCCTGCAGCACTTCACGCCCAAGACCCTGGGTGACCTGATGGCGCGTTACCAGGTGACAGGGCGGCCGATCATCGAACTGGACAATGGCTGGTACGACGTGGAGGTGCTGGCGGGGGCACTGGTGCGCGACGGGTTGTACGAGCCGGCGTTCGAGTTCGTGTTGAAGAAGCGCTGGAGCCGGGGTGAGGCGACAGCTGTGGATACCGGGTATGCATTCGGGCTACGTGGCTACTTCGACTGATTGATCGCCTGTGCTTGCCCGCGAAGGGGCCAGCACAGGCAAACTCGACCTTCAGGTGTGATTGATATCCCGATCCTTGGTCTCAGGCAGGAAGAAGATCCCCAGCACCGCCGTCATCAGGGCAATCACGACCGGGTACCACAAGCCGTAATAGATATCTCCGGTCGCTGCCACCATCGCAAACGCCACGGTCGGCAGGAAGCCGCCGAACCAGCCATTACCGATGTGGTAAGGCAGCGACATCGAGGTGTAGCGGATACGCGCCGGGAACAGCTCCACCAGCCAGGCGGCAATCGGGCCGTAGACCATGGTCACGTAGATCACCAGAATGGTCAGCAGCAACAGCACCATCGGGTAGTGGATCTTTGCCGGGTCGGCCTTTTCTGGGTAGCCCGCCTCTTTCAACGCACCATTCAAGGCTGCGGTAAACGCTTCGCTCTGCACCTTGAAGTCCGCCGCTGCCAGGCTGCTGCCGTCAAAACTCGGCAGTACTCGCTCACCTATGCGGATCTGCGCCACGCTGCCGGGTTCAGCCGCTTCGTTGGTATAGGGAATGGCGCGCTTGGCCAGCAGGCTCTTGGCAATGTCGCAGGAGGTGGTGAATTTGGCCTTGCCCACCGGGTCGAACTGAAATGCGCACTGATCTGGGTCGGCCACCACCACTACCGGGTTCTGCTCCTGGGCAACGAACACATCCGGGTTGCCGTACTCGGTCAGGGCCTTGAAGATCGGGAAGTAGGTCAGCGCGGCGATGATGCAGCCGGCCATGATGATCTTCTTGCGGCCAATCCGGTCGGACAGGCTACCGAAAATGATGAAGAACGGCGTGCCGATCAACAGCGAGCCGGCAATCAGCAGGTTGGCGGTCTGCGGATCGATCTTGAGCATCTGCAACAGGAAGAACAACGCGTAGAACTGACCCGTGTACCACACCACGGCCTGGCCGGCGGTACCACCGAGCAGCGACATGATCACCACCTTGAGGTTGTCCCAGCGGGCAAACGACTCAGTCAGCGGGGCCTTGGATGCTTTGCCTTCGGCCTTCATCTTCATGAACACCGGCGACTCGTTGAGCTGCATGCGGATGTACACCGAAATCGCCAGCAACAGGATCGACAGCAGGAACGGCACCCTCCAGCCCCAGGCTTCGAACACTTCCGTCCCCATGGCCGTGCGGCATGCCATGATCACCAGCAAAGACAGAAACAGCCCCAACGTGGCAGTGGTCTGGATCCAGGCGGTGAAAAAGCCGCGTCGGCCCTTGGGTGCATGTTCAGCCACATACGTGGCCGCGCCGCCGTATTCGCCACCCAAGGCCAGGCCTTGCAGCAAACGCAAGGTAATCAGGATGATCGGCGCAGCCACGCCGATCGCACTGTAGCTTGGTAGCAGGCCCACCAGTGCCGTAGACAGGCCCATGATGACTATGGTGATGAGGAAGGTGTGCTTGCGCCCGATCATGTCGCCCAGGCGGCCGAACACGATGGCTCCGAACGGCCGTACGGCGAAGCCGGCAGCAAAGGCCAGCAAGGCAAAGATGAATGAGGTGGTTTCATTGACGCCTGCAAAGAAATGCCTGGCGATGATCGCGGCGAGTGAGCCATACAGGTAGAAGTCGTACCACTCGAATACCGTACCCAGGGACGAGGCGAAGATGACCTTGCGCTCCTCCTTGGTGATGCCGCGTTGGGGCGCGCTGCTGCCCGTGGATGCGCTGTCGAGAACCGCCATGGGTTGCCTCCGTCATGTTGTCATGCAGGCCGGAGCACCCCACAACCACTTCACCGTCGCACCCAGGCCCTTGAGCTTGCTTTGTTTGCGCGAAGCACGACGAGGCGGGCCGCCTCGGATCGCAGCAAGGTAAATATAATCGGGATTGCCTGGATATCCACCCGCCAGGCCCTGCACACGAAGGCGGCCTGGACGACACGGCAGGACCGGGTGTTGCGCGATATCTGGTTGGCGATTCTGGCGAGGGCGGTTTCACCCGCCAAGCACTACCGGCCCCTTCAACTCGACCTGATTACCATCCGGGTCATAGCAGTAAAGCGAAAGCCCCTCGCCTTCGGCACCATAACGCTTCTCTGCAGGCTCCACCTTTACCCCGGCGGCTTCCAGATAGGCAGTCAATGCGGCCTCGTCGAACGGCTCGATGCGCAGGCAGAAATGGTGCAGGTTGCGCCCCTCCACCCCCGGCGCCGCCCCACCTGGCTGCCCCAGCGGCCCGTCCAGGGTCACCAGGTCGATCATCGCCGCGCCCGTGGCCAAATGCACCATGCCCAGGTCTTCGCGCACGCGGCTGACCGTGCAGCCGAGCAGCTCGGTGTAAAAGGCAACACTGCGCGGCAGGTCGCGGACCCGCAACACAAGGTGGTCGATTTGCTTGATGGTGAACGGTCGCATGCCAGGCTCCTTGTGGCGTGTTTGCAAAAGCGTGCGCCACCATAGCGCAGGTTCACGCGGCGTGACCAGAATCAGCTATTCGTTCACCAAGCGTTGCAGTACACCCCCTTCATGGCGCGTCAGGATACGCAGCAGTTGGTCGACCAGCGCCCGGTCTGGCGCATCCAGGTGGAAGTGGTGCCCGCCTGGGTGCCAGGAGACTTTCGCGTGACTGGGCAAGGCGGCCTGACGCCGGGTGAAGGCCTCGCCGGTGAACGCCCCCTGGCGGCCGAACAACAGGTACAACGGGCAGCGGATCTGGCTGAGCAGGTCGCACGCTTCGCGCTCGGTCAGTGGCATGGGCTCGGGCAATACCAGGCGCGGGTCGTGGCGCCAGCAATAGCCATCGCCCAGTTGAAGCAGGTCGCGCAGCGCCAGCAGCCGAGCGGCATCTTCCGACAGTTCGGTGTCCAGACGCTCGCGGCGTTGTGCCAAAGCGGTGTCCAGGTCGTCGAAGCGACCGACATCGGGCTCGGCAAAACCCGGCAACTGGCTGCGCTGTACCATGCGCTTGAGCCGGTAGGCCCGCGCCAGGTGCTGCACCCGGTCATCCTCGGCCACCGTGAACGGTGCACCCATGCCGTCGAGGAAGGTCATGCTGGCAATGCCACTGGTCATGGCCGCCAGCAGCGACGCTATACCGGTGCCCATACCATGGGCCAGCACATGAAATTGCGCCAGGCCCAGGCTGTCGGTCACCGCCAACATGTCTTCGGCATGCTCCCACAGGTAATAACCACTGTCGTGGCGACGATGGCCAGAACGGCCATGGCCGATCAGGTCGGGGGCTACCACGAAGCAGCCGTCCAGCATCGGTGCCAGGCGCTCGAACGAGGCAGCGTTATCCAGCCAGCCATGCAAGGCCAATATGGGAATACCGTCTTCTTGCCCCCAGGTACGGACCGCTATTTCAATACCATCGAGGTCTAGCAGGTGGTCTTTCGGACTGCACAGCGAACGCATTGCAATTCTCCTTGGCTGAGGCCTGCACCATGACCTGTCCCACCCTCTCGCAGATCCTCCCTCGCTGCCAGCCCCTCACCGACCCGCACATGCGCAGGACCGACCGCTGCCAAACAACTATCTACCGCACACCGACGCCTTGATCAGCGTGGACTATCTCCCCCCACAAAAGAGATGGTTACCATGACAACTCCGACACCGTTGCATCAAAGCCAGATAACCCGATCGTTACCGAAATGGAGCAAGGCGCTCCAACCCACGCATACACGCAAAGTGGTGCAGAGCCTGTACAAGGAGTATCTCGATGAAGATGGCAGCCCTTACGCGTGGTATGCCACTGCCGATGAGCCAACGCGCGAGCAGTTGCACAACGCGTTGCAAACCCGTAACAAACGGCTGGCGCAAGTCAAGCAGGCGCTGGGCGAGTTCAAGGACATCATTGCGTTCTGCGGCCCTCTGCTGACCGAGCGGTTGGGGGTGAATGTGCCCGTAGACAGGGCGCAGTATGTGTTCCAGCCCTTTGAGTCAGAGGCCAACATCTGGGTCGGCGTTCCCGATGTGGAAACACCTTTGGTCCCGGACGTGGATGCGGATGTGCTGGCTACTCGCCCGGCAGGCCAGCCGCAAACACGCAGCTTGCTGGAGGCTGCCCTGCACAACTTCGAGGGGCTGGACGAAGTCGGCCCCTACAGCAGGCTCACCAACGCCGCAGGCAGCGACATGCCGCTGGCAGGCCTGACGATGGCGGACTTCGTCAGGCATTGTCGGGCGCTGGACCTTGGCAAACGCTATCAAGACCATCTGCTTGCAACCCATGAAGGCGCCAATCGCGCTGAGATCCAGCGCCTGTCGATTGCAGCGAACCGTGAGACGTTGAGGGTCCAGGCATTGATCGCCAAGCTCAAAGGCCTGCTGAGCAAGGCCGGGCTCGATGCGCTTGCGCAACTGTGCGACGGCAGCCCTCACCCCACCTATGACAACGAGGCGTTGCATTGCTGGAACTTCAACCTCTTCGATGTCCCCGTCCACGAAGTACTGTTCATTGGGCCAGACAACCCTTACCGCCAGAATCCCTGCATCGTGTATATCCCTGGCGACAGCGAGCACCCGATAAGGGAGTTCGCTTCTCGTCAGGAAGCGGGCAAGCACCTGCGCAGTCGGCTATTGCAAAGCGAGTTTCGTCGAGCCTTGGTGCATTTCGCCTACAAGGACAGGCAAAAAGAACTCGCCGGAAAGCTGGAGATCGCGCTGTTCGAAGAGAATGAAGCGGGCATACGCAAACCCCGAATCATGCCAGTGATCCCTTTCACGCTCTCGCCAATCAGAATCGATCCTTGGGCGACCTTGTACAACGCACACCTTGCGCGCATGAAGGCCGACGCAAAAACCATTGCAGTCCCTACCGCCGAAGTCGACGCCAACGCCCGCCACGAGCGTCTGAAGTACTGGTTCGATCTGGGTATGAACGTGCTGAATGTCGCCGCGTTCTTCGTGCCGGGGCTGAACACGGTCATGCTAGGCGTTTTTGCTTACGACCTGATGAGCTCGGTTTTCACCGGGTTCGAGGCCTGGGAAGAAGGAGATACCCGTCAGGCACTGGCACAGCTGGAATCGTTGGCCATCAACGCGGGGGTGATTGCCGGCTTTGCAGCGGGCGCCAGGGTTGTCCAGGCCTCTGGCTTTGTAGATGCTTTGAAGAGTGTGTGGCATGAAGACAAGGAAGTGCTTTGGCACCCCGACATGAAACCCTATGCGAGCACGGTGGCTATTCCTGAGGGGGCTCAACCCGATTTGCTCGGCCATGTGCACGTCGACGGGAAGACCTACCTGAAGCTGGATGGGACCCTGTACGAGGTGTTTCAGGACGCTGATCAGCAGTGGCGCGTGCGCCACCCCAAGGATGCGCAGGCCTATGCACCACGCTTGCTGCATCATGGTGATGCCCGCTGGCAACTGGCCCATGAACAGCCTCTGGAATGGGACCGCGAACAGCTCGCGCGCCGCCTCGGCAGCCATGGCGCAGGCCTGGACGACAGCGAACTGGACCATGCCATGCGCAGTACCGGTACCGATCCAGACGTGCTGCGACGCGCCCAGGCAGCGGGCCTGCGTCCACCCGCCTTGTTGCTCGACACGCTGCAGCGGTTGCAACTGGACAATCAGACACAACAGATCATCAACTGCGTACGCCATGGGTTGCCGCTGGCTGCGTACAAGAACTTTGCCTTGCCCGAGTTGCTGCGCCTGCCGGGGTGGCCCGAGGGGAAGGTGCTGAAGGTTTACCAAGGGCCAGAGCCCTGGGGCGAATCGGTGCGCTACGGCCCTCCTGACACGCTGGGCCAGGTAGAAATCGAGGTTACCCGAACCGATCTGGACAATGGCCAGTTGAGCCAGACCGTGCTGGATCAGATGGATGAAGAAGCCATTGAGCAGTTGCTCGGTAACACACCAACCGAGCACCGAGCGTCCGCACTGAACAACAAGCTCGCGCAACACCTGGAACAGCATCGCAAGGCGCTGTTCGAGAGCCTGCACCAAAGACGCCATCCCACACGCCCGCCAATCGCACAAACCCTCGCCCGGCAGTTTCCGGGGCTGCCGGACAGCGCGCTTGAAGAATTGCTTGCCAACATCAGCAACGCTGAACGGGAACGCCTGACAGCCGGACGGGTGCCGCTGCGCATTGCCGAGGAAGCACGCCTTCTGCAAGCTCGAGCGCGGCTTGACCGCGCCCTCCTCGGCCTGTTCAGGCCCAGCCTGGCCAACGACGACAGCCTACGCATCAAACAGGCGCTGCAAGCCGCACACCCGCAGGCTGACCCGGCCCGGTTGCTGCAACTTGCCCTTGATGATCGCCAGCACTGCGCCTCACTGATCGGCCAGCAACCCATCAACCCCAGGTTCCGCTCCCCTCTGCGGTTGGCCAACGGCCAGCTGGGCTATCCCCTGAGCGGCCGTGGCTTGCAAGGACGAGCCTTGCCGGCTGCACGTCGACTCCGGGCGCTCTACCCCGAACTCAGCAGCGAGCAAATCAGTGGGCTGCAAGCCGAACTGGCTCGAGGAGGCGACCTGGGTAGCGCCATCAACCAGCTGGAAGTCGAGCAGCGTACCCTCAACCGGGATCTCAACCGCTGGGTAAGCACCGCCCGCACCCTTGAAGAGCGCTTTGATCGCCAGCAATGCACCGAGCGACTGATGAGTGCTTCGCGCCGTGAAGGCGGCGTGCAAGCCGAGACACTGGTACTGGACCGTATGCAACTCGAAGCGCTACCCGCTTTCACTGCACGCATGCCGCATATCCGCAATCTCAGGCTCGAGGGGCTGCAGATGCGGCATCTGGAGGGCAGCTTCCTGGCAAACTTCCCTAACCTGGAAACCCTGGAAATCGTCGGCAACCCGGACATCGATGCCGAAACATTGTTCGAGGCGCTCAGGTCAGCACCGCGGCTGCGCGAGCTGGGCCTGACTGACAATGGCTTGACCACCCTTTCACCCACCGCCCAACAGGCCATCGGGGCAATGCCCGGCCTGCGGCTACTGTGGCTCAGCCGCAACCGGCTGCAACTCGACACCAACAGTTTAGGCTTCCTGACGCGCTTGCCCCTGGACGCCCTCGGCCTGGGTCACAATCAAATCACCCTCGACGAAAGCCTTGCCGCCCAGTTTCAGGACATGATCCACCCCACTGTACTGCACCTGTCAGGCAACCCACTGCGACTGGCGCCCGACCTGCGCTTCATGGCGCGTCTTGTCCACCTGGAACTTGAGCGTTGCGAACTGCAGCAATGGCCCGACAGCCTGACAGTCCTGATGAGCCAGCCCCAGTACCAACTGCGCTATCTGAACCTTTCGTCCAACCGCATTCGTACCCTGCCAGACTTGCCTGGCGTGCTGCGTACCCCTTTTGCCCGCGATGTCGCCGCGCACTTGCCGGAGCGCCGCTGGCTGTTCAACTACAACACCCTGGAAGCCCAGACACGTGCACGCCTGGGCAGTAGCGGCGTCAACGTTTTCGAGCACGCAGAAGACGTGCCACTGTGGCAAGGCATCTTCCGTGGCGAGGCGAGCAGTGCCGAGGAGCAGCTGTGGAGCGACCTGTTCGACCAAGGTGAAAACGCAGCGCTGCTGGGGGTACTCGAACGCCTTGCCCAATCGGCCGAAGCGCAGCGTGATGGCGAGGCCCTGAGGGCACGCGTCTGGAAGCTGTTGGATGACGCGGCCCACGACACCGCCCTGCGTGAACGCCTCGCCACCGTGGCCGGCGACTTCCCGCCAACCTGTGGCGACGCAGGTGCCGACGCGTTCAGTGCCCTGGAGATAGAAGTGCTGGCCCACGAAGCAGCCGCCGCCGCCGGTAGTCGACCGGCTGATCTACTGAGCCTGTATGGCAAGTTGTATCGACGCAGTCAGGTCAATCAACTGGCCGACCGCATCAGCTGGAGAAGGTCCTTGCGCAAACAGGCACTGCTCGATGGGGTCTTCGATGAAAACCTCCCCGCATACGATGAGCTCGACGATCCCTCAGCCTTTCCAGACAGCGAACTTCAAACGGGGCTGGTGGACGATATCGAGGTACGCCTGGCCTTGCGCCAGTCCTTGGCCAGCGCGCTGGACTATCCTGAGCCGAGCCGAGGCATGCTGTACCGCCATACGGCCAGAATCAACGATACAGTCATCGAAAGGGTGCAAGCTGCGGTCCTTTCCCTGGACAGGGATGTCACCGCCCGGGAGCAATGGTTGAACCAGCAGCCGGGCTGGGTCGAGTACTTGAAACGAGAGCATGCGGCACAGTTCAGCCTGATCACCGACTTTTGGCGGCCGGGCCTTGATTATCTCTATTACTGCCTGGATGAAACCGCCGACCCGGTGACGTCCCTGGACAGCTCTGTGCTGCGAGCCTTGGCCACGGTCATGCCTGAAAGCCCTGTGGATGCTCAAGGCGTTCTGCGTCGCGTCGTGATCAACGAGCAGCAGTATCGCCAGGGTGTGGACGCGCTGACTGCCGAGCAGCAGCAGGTTGAAACGGGTCTGCTGACCAGTCTCACCCGCCAGACGCAAACAATCGGCCGCTAAACCCCACTCACTGCCCGCGCAGGTCTTCGAAGAAGGCCTGCTTGCCATCCACCTGGCTGGAAGCCCTTGGAGCCGCTGCGGCGTCACCGCTGGCGGCCTCCACATGCCAATAGCAGTGCCGCACTGCGCGGGTCACCGCCACGTAGGCCAAGCGCTGCACTTCGTCCTTCTGTGCCGAATCGAACGGTTGGGTATCACCTGCCTTGCCCAGCCCGGCCTGGCGGTATACCTGGTTCTTGTAGGGTGAGCTGGTCAGGTACTGGCAGTCACCCAGCATGAACACCGCATCGGCCTGCAAACCCTTGGCACTGTGATAGGTCAGCTGACGCAGCCGGCGCTGGTCGGCCGGCAGCGCCGCGTCGGCGTGTAACACGCTTTGCAGATGCTCGTTCATCAAGGCCCTGTCACTGCCCTTGCGGTACAGCATCATGACCGTCTCTCCCCGCTGGTAGTGCTCGACAAGCGTTTCGCCCAAAGCAGCCTCGTCACGGTCGAACACCTTGACCGGCGAGCCGGGCAACTCGGCCGCCGGGCCACTGGCGCGCGCTTTCTTGCCGGCAATCGCCGGGGTGCCCTTGACCAAGTGTTCGGCCGCGTCGATCACCTGCTGCTGGCATCGGTAGTTGTCGACCAGCATCACCCGCGTGTTGGCCGGCGACGGGAATGCCTTGGTGAACTCCATGAAATACTTGGGCGAGCTGCCACGCCAGCCGTAGATCGATTGCCAGTCGTCACCCACGCACAGCAACGACGAATGCTGGGCATGGCGCCCGGTGTGCATGGCCGGGCCGCGGCGCCGTATTTCAGCGAGGCTGGCACGCAACCAGCTGACGATCTGCGGCGACACGTCCTGGAACTCGTCGATCATCAGGTGCGCCAGCGGCCGCAGCAACGGATCGGGCAGCAGGTGCAGGTTTTCCGGGTTGTTCTCGCCAAACAGGGCGAACATGCGGTTGTAGCTCATCACCGGTGGCGACTGGTCCAGCAGGTGCGCTTCCAGGGCTTTCCAGTAAAGTGCCAGGGCCTCGAAGAACAGTGCATCGCTATCGCCAGACGGGAAGCTCATCGCCGCCACCGCTTTGTTCACCTCCAACCCAAGGTTTTCGATGAAATTGGCCGCACTGACGAACGCATCCAGCAGCGGCGCCGGGGCCAGTTCACCCTTGACCTTGTACTCAAAGCCAGGGCCGGCCACAGCATCGCCCGCCAACGATGCCGCCAGGCGCCTGGCCATGGCGTAGTTGTCGAGCCAGATCAGCGGCCTGTCGCAGAACGCCTGCAGCAGCGTGCGCTTGACCGCCCACTCGGCACGCACGGTCAGCTTGGCGCCGGGGCGCTGGTACTGCGCACTTTGTGCGGGATCGAAACCCAGCACCACCAAAGGCCCCTGGCCTTCCAGGCGGCCATGCACATAGAAGCGGCTGCCACGGATCTCGACCGTTTCGCGGCAGGGCTCGATGCCCTTGATCGGCCAGACGCCAGCGGCGAACCACAGGTCCTCGATCACGTCGCACAGTTCTTCGTCGCGCTGGGCCGCCAATTGGGTCACCTGTGCGCGCTTCTGCACATCGGGGTTGTTCGGGTCCAGCGGCTTCAGTTGCAAGGCTTCGCTGCGCAACTGGCCGACCAGTTCGGCAAAACGCGGGCTCTCGCCCAGCAAGCTGCTGTAGCACTGGTTCAGTTGCTGGCGCTGGGCATCGTTCAGGCGCAGGTCGAACGGGTTGCTGTCGGCCTCGGCCTCACGCCCCGCAGGCATCTCGTGGCCCAGTGTTTCAAATGCACGCACCTGCCCGAAGCCCGGCAGGCTGCGCACCAGCGGCAGGATGCGCGAATGGAACGTGCGCACCAGCTCGCGGGCCTGCACAGGCTGCAGGTTGATCTGCCACAGGGCGAACACCTGCAACAGCCGCTTGATGAAGTCTTTGCGCGATTCGCGGGTGAAGGTGACCACGGTCATCGCATCCAGCTCGTAACCCAGGTAATGACGCAGCAGCAGGATGCGCAGCACCAGCGACGTGGACTTGCCTGCCCCGGCGCCGGCCACCACGCAGGTAGACGGGGTGTCACTGAAGATCAGCTTCCATTGCGCGGGGCTGGGCTGGGCTTCGGCAGGCAGGCGCTGGGCGACATCGGCCTTGAAGCGCTTTTTCAACTCGGCCGTCAACGGCAGGCGCCAGTCGTCGAACAAGTTGTCATCCTGGCCTGGCACGGCAGCGCTGTCGGGGCGCGTATCGCGGATCACCAGCACCTGGCGCCCAGCCTCATAGCCCTCCACCCGACCACGCTCGAACCCTTCACGCACGCCATCGGCATGACCAGTGCGCTGTCCTGTGGCGTGGCCGAGGAACCACGAGTCGCGGTGCTGGGCTTGCAGGCGGGTCAGGCCACGGCCCAGCAGACGGGCGGCCAGCCGGCGAAACCAGGGCAACTGGGCAGGAGGGGTAAGGTCGGCGGGGGCCAGGGGTTGCTCGTGGGCCACGGTCACTCCGTTGAAAATCAAAACAGCAGGCATGTTCGCCGCATCGACGAAAAATCGCCAGCGAATGCTTGCAGATCAGTGGATTAGGCGATGAAGCGAATAAAGCGCAGCAGGAAAAACATCTACCAAATAGATTGTTTTAAGCCGATATTTACGCTTATTTTCGATGTTTCTTTAGCGCATCATGGCGCCATTCCATTGATTCAAGGAGCACGACCATGCTGCAACTGCGACCCTTCGAAAGCCTCGGCCACGCTAACCATGGCTGGCTCGACGCCCACCACCATTTCTCGTTTGCCGAGTACTACGACCCGGCACGCATGCACTGGGGTAACCTGCGGGTTTGGAACGACGACCTGATCGCGGCCGGCAGCGGCTTCCCGCCGCACCCGCACCGCGACATGGAAATCATCACTTATGTGCGTGAAGGCGCGATCAGCCACCAGGACAGCCTGGGCAACAAGGGCCGCACCGAAGCCGGTGATGTTCAGGTAATGAGCGCCGGTACCGGCATCGTGCACAGCGAGTACAACCTGGAGGACATCGACACACGTATTTTCCAGATCTGGATTGTGCCGGAGCGCACCGGTGAAGCACCGCAGTGGGGTAGCCGGCCGTTTCCCAAAGGCGAGCGCGGCGAAGGCTTCGTGACCCTGGCCAGCGGCCGCACGGGTGACGAGGACAGCCTGCAGATCCGTACCGATGCCCGCCTGGTGGCTGCCACCCTGCAGGCAGGTGAAACCGCCGAGTACCGCTTCGATGCCGCACGCCGGGGTTACCTGGTGCCGGCCAAGGGGCTGGTGGAAGTCAACGGGCTTCGGGCCAAGGCGCGCGATGGCGTGGCGATCGAGCAGGAAGCGGTGCTGCGGGTGACCGCCATCGAGGACAGCGAGATCGTGCTCGTGGACGTGGCCTGAACATCCGGCCAGGGATAATCCATATCGCAGTGCAAGGCTGCCCCCATAGACCAACCCGGTTTAGCAGGGTTTTGTGGGGGCTGGCTTGCGGCCCTGGACCGCCCCGGCTATCGCAAGGTAGCCATCAAACATTGGCGCCATCCGCCAGCCTGCACTAGCGTTGTGCTACCAGCCAGCCCAACGTTCCTGCGGAGCACTCGATCATCATGCCGGACCTGCGCCCGAATCCAACGCTGTGCCTGGAGTACCGTGCCGAACAACCCATTCACCACGCCTTCATCAAGCAGGCCGACCGCTGCCCGGCGGCCATTGCCATCATTGGCCAGCACACAACCTGCAGCTACTCCCAACTGGAGCAGATCAGCGCGGGCATTGCCGCGTTTCTGGTTAAAAACGCCGCCAGCGGCACCGATCGTGTAGTCATCGTCACCCACCGCAGCGCCGCCCTGGTATACGCCATGCTCGGCTGCCTGCGTGCCGGCCTGGCCTTCACCGTGGCTGACGCCGCTTACCCTGCCGCGCGTATCGAGCAAATCGTCAGCACCCTGAAGCCTGCGGTGGTCCTGCGCTGTGCCGAGGCAACCGTCGACGTCGGCCAACCCATGGTCGTCACGGTGCCTGAAGCCCCCGCTGAAGCGCTGCTGGCCTTCCCTCGCCAACCTGTCGCGCTGCCTGCGGTCAGCCCTGAGCAGGCGGCCTACATCACCTTCACCTCGGGCAGCACCGGTGAACCCAAGGGCATCGTTACCCACCACGCACCGCTGGTGCACTTCATCGACTGGCATGTGCGCCAGCACGGCTTTACCCAGGCCGACACCTTCTCGCTGCTTTCTGGCCTGGGCCACGACCCGGTATACCGCGACGTGTTCACGCCACTGTCGCTTGGCGCGACCATTGCCTGCCCGGCCCAGTCGATCCTGACCGACCCCTCACGGCTGGCCAGCTGGCTTCACCAGCACGGTGTGAGCGTGATCCACCTCACCCCGCCGCTGGGCAAGCTGATCGAAACTGGCGCACACCTGAACGGCCAGGTTCTTGACCAACTGCGCTACCTGTTCTGGGGTGGCGATGCACTCAGCCCGACGCAGTACCAGCAGGTCCGCGCCATCGCACCGAATGCCGTCAATGTGAACTTCTACGGCACCACCGAAACCCCACAGGCCATGGCTTTCCACACCCTCGACCCGGAAATGGACAATGCCCGGGTGCCCCTGGGCAAAGGCATTGCCGATGCACAATTGCTGGTGATAAATCCGGCCAACCAGCTGGTCAGCGAGGGCGAGACAGGCGAAATCCTGATCCGCAGCCCCTATCTGTCACGGGGTTACTGGGGCGACCCAGGGCTGACCGAAGCCAAATTCATCGCCAACCCGTTCACCGCTGACGCGGCCGACCGCTGTTACCGCACTGGCGACCTGGGTACCTACCTGGCCGATGGCAGCGCCAGTTTTCTGGGGCGCGCTGACAGCCAGGTGAAGATCCGTGGGCATCGCATCGAGCTGGCGGAAATCGAGAACGCCATCTGCCGTCACCCGCACATAGGGCAATGCGTGGTCCTGGCCAACCACGACAGTGCATCGACCCGGCTGGTTGCCTATTGCGTCGCACAGCAGCCCACCCGAGCTGACGAACTGCGCCAGACGCTCGCCGGCCAGCTGCCTGACTACATGGTACCGGCGCTGTTCGTGTTCCTTGATGCCCTGCCGCTCACCCCCAACGGCAAGGTCGACAAACGCGCGCTGCCTGCTGCATTTGACGACAGTATCAACCTACCCTTGTCACCCCTGGCCGAAAAGCTGAGTACAGCCTGGGCACGCATCCTCCAGGTGCCGCGCCTGGACGCCAGGTTGAGCTTTGTCGAGCTGGGCGGCGACTCGCTGTCGTTTGTGCAGGCCTCGCGCGTGCTCGAGGCGCTCATCGGCCACCTGCCTGAACGTTGGGAAACCCTGCCGGTGTGCCAGCTGGCCGAGCTGAGTACGCCGCCCAAGGGCACGTGGCGGGTAATGGAAATGCCGGTGTTCATACGCATGCTCGCCATCATCCTGATTGTGGTCGGCCACCTGGGCGAGTTCGACCACTGGATGATCGTCGGCGAAACCTCGGTGCTGTTCCTGGTCTCTGGCATCGCCCTGGCGCGCTTTCAGCTCAAGGCCATCGAAACGCGCGGTGATGCACGCACGCTGCTCAGGTCACTGGCAGCCATCGTGGTGCCAACACTGCTGTACACCGCATTGATCCAGCTGGTATTCGACCGCCTGCACTGGCAATCGCTGCTGCTGGTTTCCAACTGGTTCCCCGCCAGCGAGGTCAGCCTGTTCAACTATTGGTACATCGAAGTGTTGGTGCAGATGATCGTGATCATTGGCCTGGTGCTGTCGATCAGGCGCGTGCGCCAGGTGCTGCTTGCCGACCCGTTTCGCTGGCTGATCATCGCTGCCTGTGCACTGGTGGCGCTGGATGTGTTCCTCAACCAGTTCGTATTCGATGCCAGTGCCCTGCTCAACCGGGTTCCTCAGCACTTCCTGGCGGTGATGGTGCTGGGCATGGCCGTGCACCATGCCGATACGGCCTCACGCAAATGGGTGGCCAGTGTGGTGGCCGTGCTGGTGGTGGGTGAGCTGGACCTGATGGCGGTTGCCCATATTGGCTGGCAAGCCTTGACACACTATGTCGACATCGCCCTGCCAGCGATACTGGCGCTTGTCTGGTTCCGCTCGGTGCCAGTGCCCGCCCTGGTTGCACGGGCAGGTACGGTGATCGCTTCGTCAACCTTGTATATTTACTTGACGCATTTCCAATTCGAATCGGTAGCGGAGCATGTTTTCAGGCACCCGCTGTTCGAGGTGGCCCTGGCACTCGCTGGTGGTGTACTGGTGAGCTATTGCTGGAACACCCTGTTGCGTCTGCTGTTTACCCGCAGGCGCAAGCAGCACCAGGCGCCGGGAGCCGATCCAGCTGAACGCGTCACCTCTGCCTGAGCGAAGATGAGCCGCCACCCCATGCGCTACTCTTGTCAGGCCAGTTCGGCCAGCACCTCGGCCGAGGTGGTGACCTGCCGGAAGTGGTGCTTCCACAGGTCGGTACCCAACTTGCCCGAGCGGTCCAGCGATGACCCTATTGTCATGTCTGTCACCAGCGTGGGCATCAGCCCTGCGTCGAACAGGGCAAAGCCTGCAGCCAGCACGCAGGTTTCGGTCTGCAACCCGCACACCAGCACCCGGTCTACACCCAGTTGCCGGATGTAGTCGATAGCTTCGGCACTTTGCCCATAGCCATGCTTGACGAACACCTGGTCGGCCTCGACCAGGCTCTCGTCCTCGGCCGCCGGGTGCCAGCCAAGCTGGCGCTCGAACGGCGTGATCTGTTCATCGTGCAACTCGACCGAGGCTATGGTGGGAATGTTCGCTGACAACCGGCGCAAACCATCGACCAGCCACTCGGGCGGGCTGAAGGTGGACTGAACATCGACGATGAGCAAAACCTGGCGCATAGCGTACTCCGGCCATCATGCAAAATGGCGCGGAGTATAACGCGTGGCACCGGGCCTTGATCGCCCATCGTTGCTCCCCCCACCGACAAGGCCGGCGCAAGTTGGGCAAATACCTTGGCGAGCAGCACAAGGCAGCTTCTGCAAGCACTGGACTGTGACGACAATCGGCGCCCTGGCCCTGCAGGCTGCCGTAGCTGCGACGTATTCCTTCAGGCTATGATCGGTCACCCTGCCGCGGACCCCCTGAACCATGCCCGTAGACCTGCAAGCGTTGTACCCCAGGCTGATCCACCTGATGCTGGACACGGTATTCGTGGTCGACAGGGACAACCAGATCGTGTTCGTCAGTGATGCCTGCAAGACGCTGCTGGGCTATGAAGCCTGCGAACTGATCGGCACACCGATCACCCGCTACATGCACCCTGACGACCTCCCGGCTACGCGCGCCTCGATCATGCGGGTGATGAACGGCCAGCCGCACTACGACTTTAGCAACCGTTACCTTCGCAAGGATGGCAGCGTGGTGCACATACTGTGGGCGGCCTGCTGGTCCGACGAGGCCCAGGCACGTATCGGCGTGGCACGGGACGTTACCGCTCTGCGCGAGGCCGAAGACGAACTGCGCTTCCTCGCCCATCATGACCCACTGACCCGGCTGGCCAACCGCGCCATGTTCAATGAGCGGCTGGACACCGCCCTGGCCGCGGCCCGGCGTCACAACCGCAGGCTGGCCTTGCTGTTCCTCGATATCAATGACTTCAAGCAGATCAACGACAACCACGGCCACAGCGTGGGTGACCGGGTACTGTGCACACTGGCCCGGCGCCTGGAAAGCTGCGTAGGGGCGGCTGGCACGGTAGCGCGGATGGGCGGTGACGAATTCACCGTGCTGTTACCCGATTGCCCGTCGCCGGAGGCCATTGCCACGCACGTACAGCACATTCTCGCGGTCATGGCCAAACCGCTCGACGCCGAATTTTCCGGCATCGAGGCACCTTCCTGCAGTATTGGCGTGGCCTGCTTTCCCGAAGACGGCAACGATGCCGACATGCTACTGCGCCATGCTGACGGGCACATGTACCGAATCAAGCGCCAACGCGCTGCGACGGGCTGAAGGCAAGGGCACACCGCATGGCTGAACACCTGCAAGCAACTGCCGGGCAAACACCCGCCTCTGTCGGCCTGGGCCAGGCATTGCTGTTCTGGCTGAAGCTGGGTTTCGTCAGTTTCGGTGGCCCGGCCGGGCAGATTGCGATCATGCACCAGGAGCTGGTGGAGCGGCGCCGCTGGATCAGTGAGCGGCGTTTTCTGCATGCCCTCAACTACTGCATGTTGCTGCCCGGGCCGGAGGCCCAGCAACTGGCCACCTACATCGGCTGGCTGATGCACCGCACCTGGGGCGGGGTGATTGCTGGCGCTCTGTTCGTGCTCCCGTCGCTGTTCATTCTGATCGGCCTGTCGTGGGTGTACCTGACCTGGAGCGAAGTACCGGTGGTAGCCGGGATTTTCGAAGGGATCAAGCCGGCCGTGACCGCCATCGTCGTGCATGCCGCCCACCGCATTGGCACGCGGGCGCTAAAGAACGGCTGGTTATGGGCCATTGCCGCGGCCTCGTTCGTGGCCATTTTCGCGCTCGACGTCCCCTTTCCGCTGATCGTGCTGGCGGCCGCACTGCTGGGGTATGTCGGTGGCCGGGTGCTGCCGGCACAGTTCGCGCCAGGTGGTGGCCACAGCGCAGCCAGGGCCCGCCAGCGCCAGGCGCTGATCGACGACGAGACCCCGATACCCTCGCACGCCCGCTTCAGCTGGGGCCGTCTGGTGACCTTGCTGCTGGCAGTGGCGGCGCTTTGGCTTCTGCCCATGGGCCTGCTGACGGCGGCCTTTGGCTGGCAAGGCACACTGACGCAAATGGGCTGGTTCTTCACCAAGGCGGCGCTGCTGACCTTCGGAGGTGCCTATGCAGTGCTGCCCTATGTCTATCAAGGGGCTGTCAGCCACTATGGCTGGCTGTCGCCCACGCAGATGATCGATGGCCTGGCGCTGGGCGAGACCACGCCCGGGCCGCTGATCATGGTGGTGGCCTTCGTCGGTTTCGTCGGCGGCTACCTGCAGCCGATGTTCGGCGCCAATCAGGCGTTCCTCGCGGGCGCTGTGGCGGCGGGCCTGGTGACCTGGTTCACCTTCCTGCCCTCGTTCCTGTTCATCCTCGCCGGAGGGCCGCTGGTGGAGTCGACCCACAACGAACTGAAATTCACCGCCCCGTTGACCGCGATAACTGCGGCTGTAGTTGGGGTAATCCTCAACCTTGCGCTGTTCTTCGGCTACCACGTGCTGTGGCCGGCCGGGTTCGATGGCGCGTTCCACTGGTCCTCGGCTGCGATAGCGCTCGCGGCGGCTGTGGCACTGTTCCGTTACAAGCGCGGGGTGATACACGTGTTGATCGGCTGCGCCGTTGCCGGGCTCGCCCTTCACCTTTTCCGCTGATGGAGCCGATCATGCGCAACCCTGAAGACGCCTTGCTCGACAGTTGGCACCATAACGCCCAAGCCTGGATCGACGCCGTACGCAACGGCGCCATCGAGAGCCGTCACCAGGTCACTGACCAGGCCATCCTGCTGGCCATCCTTGGCCGCCAGCCCGAACGGGTGCTCGACCTGGGTTGCGGTGAGGGCTGGCTGCTGCGCGCGCTGGCCGACCGGGGTATCGAGGCCGTGGGCGTCGACGGCGACAGAACGCTGGTAGATGCAGCGCGAGCTGCGGGCGCGGGTGAGGTGCACCTGGCCAGCTATGCGCAGTTGGCTGAGGCGAAGGTGCATGTTGGCAAGAACTATGACCTGATCTGCGCCAACTTCGCACTGTTGCACCAGGACATCATTGAACTGTTGTCGGCAATGCGTGCTTTGCTGGTGCCAGGCGGTGCGCTGGCGATCCAGACCCTGCACCCGTGGAGCGTGGCCGACGGGGATTATCAGGATGGCTGGCGAGAGGAGTCTTTTGCCGGGTTCGTCGGGGATTGGCAACCGATGCCTTGGTATTTCCGCACCTTGGCCAGCTGGCTGATTGCGCTGGACATGGCGGGGTTGCGACTGGTCAGTCTGCAGGAACCGCAGCATCCGCAGAGCGCGGTGCCGCAGTCATTGTTGATGGTGGCTGAGCGTCACTGAATCGGGCCGTAATAATCCTGTGGAAGCAGGGTTCACCCCACTCCCACAAGACAGGCCAGTGCAGGCGACTACAGCACCGGCTTGCGCGCCGCTCCGCTACGGGCCTTGGCCATGGCTGCCAGGCGCACCGCAACGTTGGCAGCGCCGTAACCGGCGTACCCCGCCTTGCGCTGGATGATCTCGAAGAAGAAACGCTCCTCGAACGGCTCGGTATAGACGTGGAACAGCTCGCCACCTTGAGCGTCGCGGTCGTACAGCACGTTGTAGTACGCCAGTTCGCTGAGGAACTCGTCGTCGAAATCGAAACGCGCCGCCAGGTCGTCGTAGTAGTTCAGCGGGATTTCCAGCAATGGCACCCCTGCCAGCTTGGCCCGCGCCACTTCGCGGAAGATGTCGTCACAATCGAAGGCGATGTGATGCACGCCCGAACCACGGTAGCTTGAAAGCGCATGGGCGATGGCGGTGTTGCGGTTTTCCGAGATATTCAGCGGCAGGCGCAAGGTGCCGCACTGGCTGCGCAGCGCGCGGCTCTTGACCAAGCCGTACGGGTCGGGGAGCACCACTTCGTCGTCGGCGGCGAAGTCGAACAAACTCTTGTAGAACAGCACCCAGCTGTCCAGCGACTCGGCCGGCAGGGCCAGGGCCATGTGGTCGATGCGGCGCAGGCCGCCGGTCGCGGCTGCGTTCTTGTCCAGGCTGAAGTCGGTGTCGTACAGGGAGTGGCCGGCAGTGCCCTGCTCTACCAGGTACAGCAGGCTGCCATCGGGCGCACGCACGGCCGGCACTTCACATTCGTTGGGGCCGACCAGGCCGCGGAACGGCTGGCCACGGAAGGCAGTGGCACGCTTCAGGGCCGCTTGCTGGTCCTTGACCCGCAGCGCAGTGGCGCACAGCGACGGGCCATGGGCCTCGAAGAAGTTGTGGCCGAAGGAGTACGGTTCAGCGTTCAGCACAATGTTGATATCACCCTGGCGCAGCAGTTGCACTTCTTTGCTGCGGTGCTTGCCGGCTTCGGCAAAGCCCAGGCGCTTCAACCAGTTGCCCAGCCGCGCGCCGACGGCTTCGTCGACCGCGAACTCCAGGAACTCCACGCCGTCGTAAGCGCTGGCCGGCGGAGGGGTGAACAGTACGCCAGGTTCGATCGGCGTGTTTTCCTGCTCCAGGCGCAAGCGAGTCTGCTCTTCGAGGTACAGCAGCGAACGCAAGCCGTCGGCGGCATTCTGCCGGGTTGGTGCGGCGCGGAAGCCGTCATTGAAAATTTCCAGCGACAGCGGGCCACGGTAGCCCGTGGCGAGGATCGGCGCCAGGAAACCCGCCATGTCCATTTCGCCCTGCCCCGGGAAGCAGCGAAAGTGGCGGCTCCACTCCAGCACATCCATGGCCAGGATCGGCGCATCGGCCATTTGCACGAAGAAGATCTTGTCGCCGGGGATGTCGCGGATCGCGCTGGGGTCACCTTTGAGCGACAAGGTGTGGAAGCTGTCGAGGATCACCCCGAGTGCCGGGTGGTCGGCCTGGCGCACCAGGTTCCACACTTGCTGGTATGTGTTGACGTGGCGGCCCCAGGCCAGCGCTTCGTAACCAATGCGCAGGCCGCGCTTGCCGGCATGTTCGCCCAGCAGGCGCAGGTCGTCGACCAACAGCTGCTCGTCACCCAGGGCATCGGCCTGGACGTTGCTGCACACCAACACCAGGTCAGTACCCAGCTCCTGCATCAGGTCGAACTTGCGTTCGGCGCGGTCGAGGTTTTTCTGCAGGCGGTCGCGGCGGCAGCCTTCAAAGTCGCGGAACGGCTGGAACAAGGTGATGGCAATGCCCAGGTCGGCGCACATCTGGCGCACCTGGCGCGGGCTGCCAGCGTAATAGAGCAGATCGTTTTCGAAGATCTCGACGCCGTCAAAACCGGCGGCGGCGATGGCTTCGAGCTTTTCCGGCAGAGTGCCGCTCAAGGACACGGTAGCGATCGAACGCTGCATGGCGGGAGTTCCTTGTTGTTGGAGGAATACGGTGCCATTCGGGCAAATAACCCCTGTCACAGTCTATGGCACGATCGATTATTCGCAGGTAAAGTCGACGCTTCAATATCTTTGTACGGAATGGTTAGTTTTGCGTTCGATTATCGCACAAAACCCGTTTTAGCGAATTGCTAGACCGCGGGCCCGTGGTCAACATGGACCACAGACGCAGGCACACCGACCGTTGCCTCCTGCCTTGGCATAACCTCTGGCGGAACCTGCGCAAACAACAATAACAACGGAGACAACGATGGCTCACTCCAGCTCGCAAGCAAAGAAAGCGACCGCCAGTGGATGGATAGGCTCGGCACTCGAGTACTACGACTTCTTCATCTACGCCCAGGCCGCTGCGCTGATTTTCCCGCAGATTTTCTTCCCCAACACCGACCCGAAAATGGCCATCATTGCCTCGTTGGCCACCTATGGCGTGGGCTACCTGGCACGTCCGGTCGGCGCCTTCGTACTGGGCCACTGGGGTGACACCCGCGGTCGCAAGAACGTACTGCTGCTGTGCATGTTCCTGATGGGCCTGTCGACCATGGCTGTCGGCCTGCTACCCACCTACCACGACATCGGCTACCTCGCACCGGCCTTGCTGGTTGTGCTGCGCCTGATCCAGGGCTTTGCCGTGGCCGGGGAGATTTCGGGTGCCAGCTCCATGATCATGGAGCACGCGCCGTTTGGCCGAAGGGGCTACTACGCCAGTTTCACCCTGCAAGGTGTGCAAGCGGGCCAGGTACTGGCGGCGGCGGTATTCCTGCCACTGGCTTACTTCATGCCCAGCGAAGCCTTTACCGAATGGGGCTGGCGCATTCCGTTCCTGATGAGCGCCATCGTGCTGATTGCCGGCTTCATCATCCGTAAGGAAGTGCACGAAACCCCGGCGTTCGTTCAAGAAGAGAAACAGGACAAGGTTGTCAAATCGCCCATCAGCGAAGCCTTCCGCCACAGCTGGAAGCACATGGTGCTGGTGATGTTCATGGCCCTGATGAACGTGATCCCGGTCGTGGCCACCATCTTCGGTGCGGCCTACGCGGTACAGCCGGCGTATGGCATCGGCTTCGACAAGAGCGTGTACCTGTGGATTCCGGTGGTCGGTAACATCGTCGCGGTACTGGTGATCCCGTTCGTGGGCAACCTGTCGGACAAGATCGGCCGCCGCCCGACCATGATCGCTGGCTGCCTGGGCTCAGGCCTGCTGGCCTTCGTCTACCTGTATGCGATCAGCATCCAGAACGTGCCAATGGCGTTCGCCGCCTCGATCGTCATGTGGGGCATGGTTTACCAGGGTTACAACGCGGTGTTCCCAAGCTTCTACCCAGAGCTGTTCCACACCCGCTACCGCGTTACCGCCATGGCCATCGCGCAGAACATCGGCACCATGCTGACCGCCATGCTGCCCGCGCTGTTCGCAATGGTTGCCCCACCTGGCTCGGACAACATTCCGCTGGTAGTCGGTGGGCTGGCCTTCTTCATCACCGGCGTGTGCGCCCTGGCGGCCTACATTGCCCCCGAAACCCACCGCCTGGCGATGGAAGACCTGGGCAACCCAGAGGCCAAGCCGATGGAAAAGGCAGCCTATGAAGCCAGCCGTAAAAATAGCTTTCAGGCAGTAAGTCACTGATAGATTGCAGGGGCTGCTTTGCAGCCCCTTCGCGGTCAAGCCCGCTCACACACGTACCGTACAGGCTTCAGCCTTTGATCACGTCCTGCAGACGTGCCCACAGCCGCTGCACATCCCCCCGCTCGGTCGGCAGCGCACCAATCGACACCCGCACCATCCACCGCCCGTCCAGTGTAGCCGGCGTCACATAAGCATCGCCGGATGCATTCAGCCGCTCGGCCCAGCCCTTGGTATGCGCATCCAGCGCCTCCCCTTCAAGCCCCGCCGGTCGATGGCGAATGCACAAGGTTTGCAGCTGTACTGGTGCCAACACTTCCCACTCCGCCGCCGCCTCGACCTGCCCCGCCAGCCACTGGGCGTTGTCCAGGTCACGCCGCAGCCGCGCCTGCAATGCGTCGACACCCTCGCTGCGCAACATGAACCACAGCTTCAAGGCGCGGAACCGACGACCCAGCGGAATGCCCCAGTCGCGCAGGTTCTTCACCTCGCCATCCACCGCCGACTGCAGGTAGCTGGGATTGGTGCTCATCACCCGGATCAGGTGCTGCGGATCGCGCACGTAATAGATCGAGCAATCGAAGGCCACACCCAGCCATTTGTGCGCGTTGACCACCACCGAATCGGCCAGCTCGATGCCGTCCCACATCCAGCGGCACTCGGGCAGGATCATCGCCGAACCGGCCATGGCCGAGTCAACGTGCAACCACAGCCCATTGGCCCGGGCAATTTCGCCCACCGGGCGCAGCGGGTCGAGGGCAGTGGTCGTCGTAGTGCCGGTGGTGGCAACCACGGCGCAGGGCTGGTTGCCGGCGGCCAGGTCCTGTTCGATCGCCGCCTGGAGTGCCTCTGGGCGCAGGGCGTAGCGTTCGTCGGTGGGGATCAGGCGGATATTGTCGCGCCCAAAACCTGCCAGCAGTGCAGCCTTGTCCACCGAGCTGTGGGCATGAGCGCTGACATATACGATCAAAGGCTTGGCTTCGGCCTGCAGGCCGCCGCGTACCAAGGCGTAGTCGGTGGCACGTTCACGGGCGCTGATCAGCGCCACCAGGGTGCTGGTCGAGGCGGTGTCCTGGATCACGCCACTCCATTGGCCAGACAGGCCGAGCAGCTGGCGCAGCCAGTCGAGGGTGGTTTCTTCCAGTTCGCTGAGGGCCGGGCTGGATTGCCACGACAGGCCCAGCACGCCCAGACCGGTACTGAGGAAGTCACCCAGCACCGAGGACAGGGTGCCGTTGGAGGGGAAGTAGCCGTAGAAGTCCGGGTGCTGCCAATGGGACAGGCCAGGCATGACCAGGTTGTTGACGTCGTCGAGAATGGCCGCGAAAGGTTCGCCTTGTTGAGGGGCAGTTGCGGGCAAGGCGGCCTTGAGATAGCCAGGTTCGACCTGGGCCATGACCGGGCGTTCGCCCACGGTCTGGCGGTAGTCGGCGATCAGATCGATCAGCTGGTGGCCGTACTGGCGGAATTGTTCGGGGGTCACACTCGCTCTCCTGTGGGTTACGTATCGCCCCCAGTCTAGGCACCTATCCCCAGCCGAATAACCCCGCTTCCCGCATAGCTGCTATGGCGAACCCGCATGCCCGCCCTGCACACCAAACTGCGACTGGCGCCACAACTCGAATACCCGGTTACGCAACCAGCGGTGCTCGGCCGAGGCTTGCAGGCGCTGGTGCCACACAACCCAGTACCGCTGGCTGTGGTCGATAAAGCCCAGTGGCCGCCAGGCCAGATCATGCAAACGGCTCAACTGCCGGGCGATGTGCTCGGGGACCGTGGCCACGGCCTGGCTGCTGGCAATCACGTTGACCGTGGCGGAGAAAAACGGCACTTCCAGGCTGACCCGCCGCTGCAGGCCCTGCGCGCGCAGATGGCGGTCGATGAAGCTGTCCTTGTCCCCGCCGCCGGAGATACGTACGTGCTTGTGCGCCAGGTAGTCGGCCTGGCTGAGCGCGCCATGTGCAGTCAGCGGGTGATCGCGGCGCATCAGGCACACTGCGCGGTCCTCCCCCAGCAGGCGCCCGTGCAGGTTGGGCGGCGACTCGTCGAACAATGTGGTCGCCAGGTCGATTTCGCCACTGGCCAGCAAGGCATACTGGCCGGCTTGCCAGGTGCGATACTCCAGCGAAACGCCGGGCGCTTCGTGCTCCAGCGCAGCGACCAGCAACGGCAGCATGTGCTCGGCCACATAGTCCGAGGCAGCCAGGCAGAAGCGCCGCTCGCAGCGGGCCGGGTCGAATACGGCAGGTTGGCGCAGCGCCTGCAGTTCTTCGAGCACTTGGCGCAAAGGCTCGACCAGGGCTTCGGCGTGCTCGCTAAGCACGTAACCACGCCCTTGGCGCACCAGCAATGGATCATCGAAGGCTTCGCGCAGGTGGGCCAACTGGCGGCTAAGGGCCGATTGGCTGACGCCCAGGCGCTCGGCCGCGTGGCTGAGGTTTTTAAGCTGCAACAGGTGGTCGAGGGTACGCAGGTGGGCGAGGCTGAGGGAGGCGAAGGTGGGGTTCATGCAGGCTCCCTGCGGTGGAATTCAAGGGCCCTCTCGCGGGCAAGCCCGCTCTCACAGGGTTCTCACATCGTAAAGCATCGTGAAAAACCTGCGGGAGCGGGCTTGCCCGCGAACAGGCCGCAACGCGGCCCGGACGATTACTCGGTCAGGCCAACATAGACGTTCTGCACGTCATCGTGCTCGTCGATCGCTTCGAGGAACGCTTCAACCTCAGCCAGTGCTTCTGCACTCAGGCTCGCCGCGCTTACCGGGTTTTTAGGGGTGTAGCCGATTTTCGCCGCGGTCACGGTGAAACCATGCTCTGGCAGGGCCTTCTGCACCGCGTCCAGGTCGGTGGTGTCGGTGATGAACAGGGTCGAGCCCTCTTCTTCACCTTCCTCGAAGTCCTGGGCACCGGCTTCGATCGCGGCCATTTCCGGATCAGCGTCAGCGCTCGCAGGCGTGGCTTCGATCAGGCCTACATGGTTGAAGTCCCACGCTACCGAACCGCTGGCACCCAGCTGGCCCTTGCGGAACAGCACGCGGATCTGCGCGACGGTGCGGTTGATGTTGTCGGTCAGGCACTCGACGATCAGCGGTACCTGGTGCGGTGCGAAACCTTCATAGCTCACCGCATGGTATTGCACGGCATCACCGTCCAGGCCTGCGCCCTTGCGGATTGCCCGATCCAGGGTCTCGCGGGTCATCGAAGCCTTCTTGGCTTGCACGATGGCCAGGCGCAGGCGCGGGTTCATGTCGGGATCGGCACCCGACTTGGCCGCGATCTGGATTTCCTTGGACAGCTTGCCCATGATCTTGCCTTTGGCATTGGCCGCTGTTTCTCTATGTTTGGCTTTCCACTGTGCGCCCATGTCGACTCTCTTGTTTCAGCGGCCGGTTCAGGAAGCGACCGGCCAAAAGTGGGTGCATTTTATACGCCCTCGAGCATGGGATCGACAAGAAATCTCATCAGCCTTTATCGGCCTTGCCCGCCGCCGCGGCAAACCGCGCCAACCGCACGTCCAGCCTTCGCGGGCGCACACCACGATCTTCGGCCTGCTCCTTGCGGCGGATGGCATTGCGCACCATCAGCGAACCCAGGTAGCGGATCGGCTCGGGCGGGAACAGCCCCAGCGGCCCCTTGACCAGCGGCGACCGGGTCCACGGGTTGTCCAGCCCCAGCGCCAGCGACGAAAGAATCTGCCCGCCCATGTGGCACGGGCCAACGCCGCTGCCGGAGTAACCGAAGCCGTAGAACACGTTGCCCTGCCCGTCCAACCGGCCAAAGAATGGCAAGCCGGTCACCGAGCGATCCGACGGCCCGTTCCAGCTGGCCGCCAGTGGCACCTCGGCCAAGGCCGGGAAAAAGCCGCCAAGGCTTTCGCCCAGCAACCGCCGATACGGCGACGGCTGGTCGAACACCGGCAACATGCGCCCGCCATAGGCAAACGTGTTGCCGCCCTTGCCGAGCATCAGCCGGCCATCGGAGGTGTTGTGGTAGTAGTGCACGAAAATACGCGAGTCGAGCACGCTGATCCCGCTGTCCAGGCCGATCTGGCGCAACAGTTCGGGGCACGGTTCGGTAATGACCATGTCGCTGGAAACGATCGCCACACTGCGCTCGAACTGCGGAAAGACGCGCGCCATCCAGGCATTGAGGCCCAGCACTACACGGTCGGCGCGCAGCGTGCCGTGGGCCGTGCGGACCTGCACCGGGGCACCGTGCTCCAGGCCGGTCATGGCGGTGCCTTCGTAGAGGCGCACGCCGCGCTGCAAGGCCACCCGGCGCAGGCCGCGCACCAGTTTGCCCGGCTGCACGGTGGCGGCGGCCGGCGAGAACCAGCCTTCCAGGTGCCGTGCCGAACCGGCCAGGCGCTGCACCTGCTCCAGCGGCAAGCGGCGGAACGAGTTGATGCCCTTGCGCTCCAGCGCGGCGATCACCGCGTCGGTGGCACCCACCTGGGCTGCATTGGTGGCCGTGTACAGCGTGCCGTCCAGGCGGAAGTCGCAGTCGATGCCATTGGCCGCGCAGAACACACCGATGTCTGTGATGCTGCGCTCCGACTCGCGCACCAGCCGCACCGCCTCCTCCCCCCCGAACAGGCGTTCGAGGGTGAAGTACTTGGCCGACCAGGACAACGCACAGCCCCCATTGCGGCCGCTGGCACCAGCACCGCAGATGTCGGCCTCGATCAGCACCACATCCAGGGCCGGTACCGCCTCCTTGAGCATCAGCGCTGTCCACAGACCGGTGTAGCCACCGCCCACAATGCACACATCGCAACGGGTATCGCCTTGCAGCGGCGGGCATACCGCCTCCTGCGCCGAATCCAGGGCCTGTTGCAGCCAGAAGGGTCTCATTCGCTCGCTTTCCTTTAAGTACGCAGTGGCTTGATTGCCATGCTGGTGTTCGGTGCCACGTCGGTGCCTTGCGCGCTGCTGGCCGGGCGGCTGTTCCAGTGCGGCAGCAACACCAGCGCCGAGAACAGCGCGCAGCCCGCGAACACGATGAACACCGTGACGCCGTCGAAATAACCCGGCAGCAGCCCGCCCAGCACCGCGCCCACCGACCCACAGCCGTTGACGAAACCTGCTGCGGTGGCGCCGGCCTTGGCGGTGCCGAAGTCGATGGCCGCAGCGCCGCTGATCATCGAGTCCGGCCCGTACAGGGTCAGGCCCATGACGAACAGCAAGGCCACCACCAGCAGCACGCTGCCGGTGTGCATGGCCGCCATGAACAACGCCAGTGTCACGGTCAGCAGCACCAGGCTGATCACGCAGGCCGGCATGCGGCGGGCGCCAAACAGTTTGTCCGAGGCCAGGCCGATCATGATCGGGCCAAGCAGCCCGGCCAGTTCGAAAGCGGTCGGGATGATTGCCGCGCCCACCTTGCCCACCGAGGGCATCTGCTCGAAGACGATCACAGGGCCCCACAGCAAGATGGCGTAGCGCGCCGGCTTCAGCAGGAAGTACGCCAGGCCCAGGGTCAACACCGTGCGGTTGCGCAGGATTTCCCGCAGTGGCGCCCACACGCTGCACAGGTTGTCGGCCGGGGCCATGCTTTGCGGCTCGGGCTCAACCGCCGGCAAGCCGACGTCCTCAGGTTTGTTGCGCTGCAGGAAGAAGAACAGCACCGCCACCAGCGCCACCACGACCGCGCTGGAGAAAAACGCCGCATGCCAGGTGCCCACCAGGGTGTAGGCCCACCAGCCCGCGAACGGCGAGGCCACCAGGCCGCCGAAGGCATAGCAGGAACTCCACAGGCCCAGCACCCGCCCACGCTGCGAAGCCGGGAAGAAGCTGCCGATGTTCTTGCACAAGCCGGCCCAGCCAGTGGATTGCGCCAGCCCCTGTACCAGCATGCAGGTGGCGAAGATCGGGAAGGTTGCGTAACTGCCCATCACCACTGCCGCCGCCGCAGAGATCAGCAACCCGCCCAGTACGACCACGCGAGGGCCGAAGCGGTCGGCAAGCATGCCCCAGGTGAACTGGCCCACGGCATAGGCGGCCAGGTAGATGGCGTCCAGGTTGGCCATGGCGGCCTTGTCGAGCATGAAACCTGGGTCTTCGGCGATGCCCAGCTTGGCCACCGAGAAGGCTTTGCGGGTGAAGTAGAAGGCGGCGTAAGCCAGCCAGGTGATGGCGAAAATCTGGATGCGCCAGCGTTTGAACGCGGCTAGGGAATGATTCATGTAAGTCTGACCTCTTGCTCAAGTGTGCCGGCAGAATGTGAAGAAACGCCTGTCTTGTTCTTGTGTTACGCACAGCGATGACGAGGCTGTCATCGGGTCAGGTGGCGCCGTGTGAGCGCCATGGCCCTGGCGGCATTCGTGGTGCCAGCGTCGGGCTGAAATCCATGGAAACAGTTGCTGTAAGATAAATAAAATCGATTTATCGTATTACACACATAAGCTCAGCTTGTTACTGAGGTCGTCATGTCGGTTTCCCACGCTCAACTCAAGGCTTTCCACGCGGTGGCCGTGCACGGCAGCTTTACCCGTGCCGCGGAAAAGTTGTTTCTCACCCAGCCTGCGGTGTCCGACCAGGTGCGCAAACTGGAGGAGCGCTTCGGCGTATTGCTGTTCCACCGCAACAAACGCTCGGTGCAGCTCACCGACCTTGGCGAGCGGCTGCTGGGCATCAGCCAGCGCCTGTTCGCCTGCGAGGCCGAAGCCCAGGAGCTGCTGCACGACTCGCGTGCACTGCAGACCGGCAGCCTGGTGCTGGCAGTGGATGCGCCGGTGCACGTGCTGCCGCAGATCGCCCGCTTCTGCCAGCGCTATCCGGGGATCCAGGTGAAGATCGAAACCGGAAATACCGACGAATCGTTGGCGCGGCTGTTCAGCTATCAGGCTGACCTGGCCCTGCTGGGCCGGGATGTCGATGACGAGCGCCTGCATTGCCTGCCGCTGCGTCGTGACCCGATGGTGGCGTTCGTTTCCCACCACCACCCATGGGCCAGCCGCGGCTCGATCAGCCTGGCCGACCTGGACGACACGCCACTGGTGCTGCGCGAGCCCGGCTCGGTGACGCGGCAGACGCTGGAAGAAGAGATGCAACGTGCCGGCCTGCGGATGCGCGCAGCGATCCAGGTGGAGGGGCGGGAAGCGGCGCGTGAGGCAGTGGTAATAGGGATTGGCGTGGGCGTGGTGTCGGCGGCGGAGTTCGGTGCCGATGCGCGGGTATGTGCGTTACCGATAGTGGATTGCCAGCGCCATTTGACCGAGACCCTGGTGTGCCTGAGCGAGCAGCGAACCCGCCGGGTGGTGGCGACTTTCCTGCAGATGGTCGAGGAAAGGGTGTAGCCTGTGCTGGCCTTTTCGCGGGCTCGCCCGCTCCCACAGGTCCTGCGCAGCATCCACAATCCGCGGTAAAGCTGTGGGAGCGGGCGAGCCCGCGAAGGGGCCAGTTCAGGCAACCCAACTATGCTGGGATAACCTCAATCCGTGGGCACCCACCCATGCTCTACCGCCTTGCCGCCGACACCTTGGTGCTGCTGCACCTGGCCTTCATTCTGCTGGTGCTATTCGGCGGCCTGCTGGTGCTGCGCTGGCGCCCTGCCCTGTTGCTGCACCTGCCGGCCCTGGCCTGGGGCCTGGGGGTGGAATGCCTGCACCTGGGCTGCCCGCTCACCACCTGGGAAAACCGCATGCGCAATGCCGCCGGTGACGCAGGTTACCAGGGCGGTTTCGTTGAGCACTACATCTGGCCACTGATCTACCCCGCTGGCCTCACCCCGCAGACCCAGCTGCTGCTGGGCACCCTCGTGCTGGTACTAAACCTCGGCATCTACGGCTACGTGGCCTGGTGCAGGCGCCGTCCTAGCGGGTAGCGACCACGAACAACCGCGGGAAGGGCAACAGGACCTTGCCATCAGAGGCTGGCGGGTAATCGCGCTGCATGGCCTGCAGGTACATCTGCAGGAAGTCAGCCTGCTCCTGCTCATCAAGCCTGGCCAGATAAGGCCGCAACGCCGAGCCCTTGAACCATTCCACTACCGCTTCGGCGCCCCCCATCAACGGGTGATGATAGGTGGTACGCCACACGTCCACCCGTGCGCACAGCGGGCTGAGCAAGTCGTAGTAGAACGCCGCGTTGTGCCGGGGCGGCAGCTGCAAATCGGCGAACTTCGCCGCCCAGGGGCCTTGGCTTGCGATCTCGCGCAACTGCCGGTGGGCCGGTTCGTCAAGGTTGTCCGGGGTCTGCACGGCCAGGCTGGCGCCCTCGCTGAGCTGGCGCACCAGGTGCGGATACAGCAAGGCGTGGTCAGGCACCCATTGCAGCGAGGCATTGGCCAGGATCAGGTCCTGCGGCTCGGGGGCAGTCCAGCCGGCAATGTCGGCAATGACCGTGCGCACACGCGGGATGCACAGCCGCTTGCGCTCACGGGCCTTGTCGATCATGTCCGGGTCGCTGTCCAGCGCCGTCACCTGGGCATCGGGGTAACGTTGCAGCAGCACTTCGGTCGAGTTGCCGGGGCCGCACCCCAAGTCAGTGGCGTGGCGCACCGGCCGTGGCGGGATGGCGGCAATCAGGTCGCGCACGGCGCGTGTGCGTTCGTCTTCGAACAGGGAATACTGGGTGGCGGACCAGGCCATGTGCGGCTCCTTTGGGCGGGCAATGTGCCTAGCATATGCCATCTGTCGCCCGGCGGGACGGTTGCGAAGGGATAACACCGGAACTGATCACCTATGCTTGAAGTCAGTCCTTCCATGCGCACGCCCATGAAGACCTACATCGCCCTCGCCATCCTGGCCCTGATCGCCGCGGCCGCCCTGCTCGGTTCACCGTGGATGAACCAGCGTTTCCACATGCCCGCAGAAAAAGCCCAGGCCCAACAACGCGAAACGGCCGGGTCCCCAAGGGAGCCGGCCGTTTCCAGACGCGAGTAACGCTTAGTGCTGCTTGCTACCAGAGCGGATCTGGTGCACCACACCCATCGCCACCACGACCGCCGCAGCGATACCGGTGGAAATGACCAGAATCTGGTAGTCAGGCATGAAGGCCATGGTGACCAGGGCAGCCACGATGAACGCGATCACCAGGTAGGTCAGCCACGGGAACAGCCACATCTTCAGGCGTACTTCCTTGCCCTCGGCAATCAGCTTGCGGCGCATGCGCAGCTGCGAGAAGGCGATGACCAGGTACACCAGCAGGGCGATCATGCCGGTGGTGTTCATCAGGGTGTCCAGCACGTCTTTCGGGCGCAGGGTCTCGCTGAAGTTGATCAACGCACACACCACGGCCACGGCGCACGAACCCATGATCGCGTACACCGGTACACCGGTACCGGCGCGGGTGATCTTGAAGAACGACGGCGCGTCGCCACGCTGGGCCAGGGAGAACAGCATGCGCGATGCGGTGTAGTGGCCAGAGATCAGGCAGCTGCTCACCGAAGTCAGCACCACGAAGTTCATCAGCAGCTCGGCATACGGCACGCCCAGCAGTTCCAGGGTACGGCGGTAAGCGCCATAGCCAGAAACCCCCAGGTGCGGGTCGTTCCACGGTACCAGGCAGACGATCAGGAAGATCGAACCGACGTAGAACAGGCACACACGCCAGACCACCGAGTTGGTTGCCTTGACGATCTGCGCAGCCGGGTCTTTGGCTTCGGAAGCGGCGATGGTGACGATTTCGGCGCCGAGGAAGGCGAACATCACCCCGAGCAAGGCACCGATCACCGTGGTGATGCCATTGGGCATGAAGCCTTCGGCAGTGAGGTGGCTGATGCCACGCACTTCACCGAACTGCCAGATGTTCATCACGGCAGCGGTACACACGATCAGGAAGCAGACGATCGCAATCACCTTGATCAAGGCGAACCAGAACTCGAACTCACCGTAGTGCTTGACGTTGAAGAAGTTGACGGTGATCAGCAACAGGGTCGTGGCCAGCACGAACACGTTGACGCTAACGTCGGGGAAGAAGCCATGCAGGATCTTGCCCGCCACATAGGCTTCCCAGGCCATGAGAATGACCCAGTACCACCAGTACAGCCAGCCGATGGTGAAACCGGCCCAACGGCCAATGGCGCGGTCGGCGTAGGTTGAGAACGAGCCGGTGTCAGGCGAGGAAGTCGCCATTTCACCCAGCATGCGCATGATCAGCACCACCAGGATGCCGCCTGCCAGGTAGGCCAGCACAGCGGCTGGGCCGGCACTGTGGATCACGCTGCCGGATCCGACGAACAAGGCGCCGCCAATAACCCCGGCGATCGACATCATCGTCAGGTGGCGCGACTTCAGCGAGGCACTGAGCTTGCTCTCGTGCCCGCTTTTCGCGGTGGTGGTTGTGGATGTTGCGTCCATCAGTTGTGTACCCCGTGCTTCTTTTTATCCAAGGAAAACTGTGAAACCCCGATGGCTGGCGATTTCACCTGTACATCAGTGCTAATGCGGGCAGGATGGTGTGAACGAACACACGCAGACCTTCCATGGCGGCCTGCTGACGCGCCCCAGGGCGACTGCCTGAGGCGAACTGAACATGCTTTATGTGGCGATATCCGACACCTAATGTAAAAATGTCCGACGCAGAGAGCCATGCACAGTGGCATGAATCTCGCACTGCACTGTATAGGTCGCCCATGCAGTACACCCTGCAGACGCCAGGCGATACGCACCCTGAAGGCCCCGAATGTTCGAATTACATCCAGACTCCTCAACCCCGCTGGTCAACCAGATCATCGATGGGCTGCGCGAGCTGATCGACAACCAAACCCTCAAGCCAGGCGCCAAGGTCCCGTCGATCCGCGCCTTTGCCGCAAGCTATTCGGTGAGTACCTTCACCGTGGTCGAAGCCTACGACCGCCTTGTCGCCCAAGGGCTGCTGGTGAGCCGTGGCAATGCGGGGTTCTTCGTCAACCGTGCGGCGGGCGACCTGTTGGAGCAGCACAACGCCGAGGCCGACACCAGTCGACCAATGTTCAACTCCGAGTGGTACCTGCAGCAGATCTTCGAAATCCGCCAGTTGCCTTACAAGCCGGGGTGCGGCTGGCTGCCCAACGACTGGATGTACGAAGACGGCCTGCGCCGTGGCCTGCGCCAGGTGGCCGGCAGCCCGCTGGAGTTGTCCGGGTACGGCGACCCCATGGGCCTGATGGAGCTGCGTGCGCTGACCGCCCAGAACCTGCAGCAAGAGCTGTCGATCGTCGCCAACCCGGCACAGCTGATGCTCACCCACGGCGCCAGCCAGGCCCTGGACCTGGCCGCACGCACACTGGTGCGCCCAGGCGATGTGGTGCTGGTGGACGACCCCGGCTACCCGAACCTCATGAGCATCCTGCGCACCCAAGGCGCAACCCTGGTAGGCGTGCCACGTACACCGGCCGGCTACGACCTGAACCAGCTGGAGCAATTGCTCACCCACCACCGCCCGACGGCGTTCTTCACCCAGCCGCACCTGCACAGCCCGACGTGCTCGCGCACCCCGCTACCGCAGTTGCACCGCCTGCTGCAGCTTGCCAGCCAGCATGGCTTCCGCCTGGTGGAGAACAACCTGTACGCCGACATGGTCGCCGAGCCGCAGCCATGCCTGGCCAGCCTCGACCATCTGCAGCAGGTGGTGTACGTGGGCAGCTATTCCAAGAGCATTTCGCCCAACGTGCGGGTCGGATACATGCTAGCCAACCCCGAGTTGATGCAAAAACTGCTGCACCTGAAGATGCGCTCAGGCCTGACCACCTCGCAGGTGATGGAGCGCGTGGTGTATGCGGCGATCATCGACGGGCGCTGGCGCAAGCACCTCAAACGCCTGCGCCAGCGCCTGGCCGAGGCGCATCAGGAAGTTGGCCGGCACCTGCACCGATTGGGCTTTGAACTGTTCACCGAATCGGATGAAGGCATGTACATCTGGACCCGCCACCCGGCAATTCCCGACAGTGCCGCGTTGCTGGATGATGCGCTGGAGAAAGGCATCATGCTTGGGCCTGGGCAGTTGTTCATGGTCGACGCCAAGGCGACCGGGTGGATGCGCTTCAATGTGGCGTTCAGTACGGACCCGGCGATGTGGGAGTTGTTGGAGAAGGTGCTGGTGAAGCATGTGCGGCGGGGCGGGATGTAAGGCCGCTCCACATCAGTTTTGGGCCACACCTTCCTGTGAGGGCCCGCTGTCCGCCTAGTTTGTTCCCTTGATATCGAAGGTTCCCCGCTGCACCTCATCATTTCCAGCCATGCCCCCGGGGGAGGCTCGCGGGGCGCAATGGCAAGGTGAAATAACACCTGGCTTTTTTACCAATAGCGCATGACGCTTGATTCAGATGACCCCATAACTAACCGGACAACAAAGGAATGGGGGCATCGCAAGGCATGCGAAGCACTGGTAGTCGAACGCGGGGGTTCAATCGCCGCGGGGGTGAGCAAGAAGATCCACTATCTGGTCATTGGCAGTATTGGCAACGAGCAGTGGCTGCACAGCAGTTACGGCACGAAGATCAAGAAAGCAGTGGAAATCAGGGAAGCGGGTGCGAACATTGCGATTGTAAGCGAGGCGCATTGGCAGCGTGCGGCGTTTGGTTGATGACCATGATGGCGTTCACCGCTTCTGAGCAGATCGATAGACCTCGCTACGCTCGCGCTTGCCAACCGATACCACCCACTACAACGATACGCTCGTCTTCGACGCGATAGACGAGGCCTTTGTGGGACATCGCCCACCCCCTTGGACTGCGCAGTCGCGCAGAAAACTCAGCGCGCAAGCGGTCCGCGTACCATGTGGGAGCGAGCCTTTGTGGAATTGGTAGTTGTGGCAAGACAGTGACACGCCTCAAGCCAAGAGCGCGTCCGGGAACTTGGATCCCATTCCTGGAAAAGGTATGCTGGGCAATAGCTAAACGCCACTACCCTGGCAGGCTTGGTGCCTGTCTTCAAGGACGAACCCTTTGCCCAGCCACCCGACCCGCCATACCATCGCCCGCCAGTGGCAACTGCTCAAGTTACTGCCCGGCCGCCACCCGGGAATGAGCTCCACCCAGTTGCAGGCTGCCCTGACAGCCGTGGGCCATACCACCAGCAAACGCACCGTCGAGCGCGACCTGGTAGAGCTCGCCGCACTGTTCCCGCTACAGTGCAACAGTAAAGGCATGCCTTATGGCTGGTACTGGCAACCGGGCTTGAGCCTGGGCGAAGCGCAGCAGCTGCAACCCGACACACTTGCGCCCCCGACACACGTTGTACTGTATGCCTGGGTCGATGACGCGCTGGCCCGCCGCCTGGAACAGTCACCATTGTCCCTCGACATGCAACTGACGCCGCAGGCTAGCGGCGGTGCCGCGCTGGTGGCCACCGTCGTCGACAACCGTGCGCTGATGGGCTGGCTGCTGTCCCAGGCGGGTTCGATCCGCATCCAGGCCCCGCAGGCGCTGCGCGCGGCCATGATTGAACAATTGCGCCAGAGCCTGGCGCTGCATGATGGAGAGAGCTGTAAGCAATAACGCCAACGGCGTCAGTAGGTTCCGGGATACGCTACGGCATCGCCAAAACGCGACGCCGGAATGGCTCAGGTCGCTTTACCGCGGGTCACGACGTGCCAGGCAAGCATAGGCCAGGCCCAGTACGCTGGCCGCCAGTATGCCAAGCAGTATCATCAGCTCACGGCTGTAACGGGCCACCATGGCCGGAAAACCGATGACCTCGCGGTACACCTGCACTTTGGCCTCACCATCGGCATGGCTGATACTGACCCCGCCATGGCGGATCTGTGAGTAGTCGGCATCGAAATACACCCACACCTTGCATGTGCCACCTGGCTCGATGGCCGGTATATCAACCTGGGCGGTGGGGGTTTCCAGCAGCGTGTCGTTGCCGGCAGCATTTCGCACCTGCACCAGGCCCTTGGCTGGCAGGCGGATTTTCACCTGCCGGACCTGCGCATCACCACTGTTGTGCAGTTCGACCAGCAGGCCGGTACGGTGGTCGACCAGCCCGGCCTCGAAAGGCTTGGCGAACAGCTGAGCATAAGGTGCCTGCGCCATTTCGATGAGCCGCTCGACCTGATCATGGCCCAGCTGGCCTTGAACGATACCGTTGATTTGCCCCTGCAACTGCTCGTACTTCAGCTGTTCGCTGGCTTTGCTGATCCGCTCGCTGAACTGGCCGGGGTAAGTGAGGTAGGCATAGGTGAGGGACGCCTCAAGACGCGGATTGCCCCTGAGCAACGCGTAGGCGGCCAACAGGACCATCAGGCCGATCAGCACAGCGACGAGAAGCTTTCCCACCTTGTCCCAGCTCAATGCATGCTTCCTTCTGTCGTGTTACAGACGATTAAAACCGCCCAAGGGTGCCAAGTTCGCGACCCCCAGGCAAGCCTGGCTAGGCTTCGCCCTCGCCTTCGCGCGCCTGACGTATCTGCAGCAGCTGGCCGTCGATCAGTGACTTGGCCATCCCGGCCAGGTAGTACGTGGCCTTCATCATCACCTGGCGGTCGTCAGGCCTGTCGATGGCCTTGCGAGTGATTTCGGTGATGCAGCCCATGATGCCCGAAGCTTCCATCAGTGCGGTGCGTATTGGCAGCTGCGGTTTCATTTGCACCAGTTCGGCATCGCTGTTGCCGAAGCGGCTCGCTGCACGCACGACAGTGGGTTTGCTGCTGTTTTTCGGCGTTTCGCTGTCCATGTCCATTCCTCAAGGTTAGGCGCGTGCAGAGGCTAGGCCGCTGTCTACCCCATTACAATGACAAAGGCGTGGAAACGGTCACTTTAGGAAATGGACTACAAGAACCCTGCAAAGGGAGCGCCGAGCCACCGCTCAGCCCCTTGACCCGCCCCCGGCAGTGGCGGACGATCAACCTCCCCCACACAAGGACGAACACCATGCTGCGGATACTGGGAAGAACCTCTTCCATCAATGTGCGAAAAGTCATGTGGGCCTGTGCCGAATTCGAGATCGCATTCGAACGTGAAGACTGGGGCTCTGGTTTCAAGGCCACTGACAGCGCCGAGTTCCTCGCGTTGAACCCCAACGCCATGATCCCGGTGATCCAGGACGGCGACTTCACCTTGTGGGAATCCAACAGCATCATCCGCTACCTGGCCAACCGCTACGGCGCCACCGCGTTCTATCCCGGCGAGGCCCAGGCGCGAGCCAGAATCGACCAGTGGATCGACTGGCAGGCCTCGGACCTGAACCGCTCATGGAGCTACGCGTTCATGTCGCTGGTCAGGCACTCATCCGCTCACCAGGACCCGCAAGCACTGGCTGCAGGTTGTGCCGAGTGGTCACGCTACATGCGCATCCTCGACCGCCAACTGGCGAGCACAGGCGCCTATGTGGCCGGCAGCCAGTTCACCCTGGCCGACATCCCTATCGGCCTGTCGGTCAACCGCTGGTTTGAAACGCCGTTCGAGCACCCGCACCTGCCTGCTGTGCGCGATTATTACGAGCGACTCAGCGAGCGCCCTGCCTATCACTTGCATGGCCGAAACGGTACTCCGTAGTCCCGCCAGGAAGTGTGTCGAGGGGCGCAAAGCGCCCCAAGGTTCCGGCCTGTTACAGCGCAACCTGCCGCGCAGCTACCCCCCCTCGCCCCCGCCAGGCAAACAGCAGCACCAACACCAGCCCCACCGCCGCCATCGCAGCCCCCGCCAGGGAGATCGCCGGGTAGCCCAGCCCCGCGTTGATCACCGCGCCGCCCAGTGCAGCACCGATCGCATTGCCCAGGTTGAACGCGCCAATGTTCACCGCCGAGGCCAGGTTGGGCGCATCCTTGGCCGCCTCCATTACCCGCATTTGCAGCGGCGGCACCAGGGCAAAGCTGGCCGCCCCCCAGACCAGGATCGCCAGAGCGGTCGGCAGCGGCCAGTCCAGTACCAGCGGGAGCACCAGCAGCACGGCAATCAGCCCAGCCAGCGACAGGATCAGGGTGCGATCGATCGAGCGGTCCGCCGCCTTGCCGCCCCACACGTGGCCCAAGGTCAGGCCGACACCGAACAGCACCAGCATGGTCGTCACGAAGGGGGTGGACGCCGCCGCTTCATGCTGCAGGATCGGCGCAATGTAGGTGAACACCGTGAACATGGCACTGGAGCCCACCACGGTCAGCAGCAACGCCGCCAACACCGGCCTGCGGGCCAGCACACGGATCTCGGCCATGGCCCCCTCGCCCTTGGGCGACGCTACATTGGGCAGTGCGTACCAGAGTGTGGTCATCGCCACCAGGCCAAGCCCGGCAATACCCCAGAACGCCGTGCGCCAACCCAGCATTTCACCCAACCAGGTCGCCAACGGCACCCCGCCGATGGTGGCCAGGGTCAAACCCATGAACATTGCAGCCACGGCCCCGGCGCGCTTCTCGGGCGGCACCACACTGGCCGCGACGATCGAGCCGATGCCGAAGAAGGCGCCATGGTTGAGTGAAGTGACCACGCGGGCGACCAGCAGGCTGGCGTAGTCGCTGGCCAGGGCCGACATCAGGTTGCCCAGGGTGAAAATGGCCATCAGCCCGATCAGCAGGTAACGGCGCGGGATTTTCACTGTGGCCAGGGTCATCAGCGGCGCGCCGATCAGCACGCCGATGGCATAGGCACTGACCAGCAGCCCGGCAGCAGGAATGGAAACGCCAAGGTCGGTAGCGATACTGGGCAACATGCCCATGGGGGCGAACTCTGTAACGCCGATGCCAAAGGCACCGATGGCGAGTGCGACAAGCGGTGGATTGATACGCATGACAAGCTCCTTATCTATGCCGCAAATGCTACGATCCGTTCCAAACACGCACTAGACTGCATTTTTGCGAACCACCTTTGCTTAAGAGGCACAAATGGACTTCAGTGGCAGATCCGGAGAGATGGAGATTTTTGCCAAGGTGGCGCAAGAGGGCAGCCTGTCTGCCGCCGCCCGGGCGCTGGGCCTGACTCCCTCGGCGGTCAGCCGCATTCTCGCCCGCACCGAACAGCGCCTGGGTACCCGCCTGCTACTGCGCACGACCCGGGCGCTCACCCTCACCCCCGAGGGAGAGGCCTACCTGCGCGGCGCACGGCGGGTGCTGGCGGACATGCTCGAAGTGGAAGAAGCCATCACTGACCAAGGCGTGCCACGCGGGCGCTTGCGGGTCAGCGCTGCGCTGGGCCATGCCCGGTTGACCGTAGTGCCGCTGCTGGCGGCCTTCAGCGCACGCTACCCGCAAGTGCTGGTTGACCTGACCCTCAGCGACGAGGTGGCCGACATTCTCGGCGGCCAGGCCGACGTGGCGCTGCGCTTCGGTCACCTGCCGGACAGCTCGTTGAGCGCCCGCGCCATCGGCGAGACCGGCCAGGTAGTGGTGGCCTCGCCCGATTACCTGCAACGCCACGGTACCCCGCTTGCGCCTGAAGACCTGGCCAGGCACAACTGCCTGCGCTTCAACTTCCGCCGCGCGATGCCCGACTGGCCGTTTCACCGCGACGGGCATACGTTCTCACTGAAGGTTAAAGGGAATATCGAATGCAGCAGTGGCGAGGCGCTGGCGCAACTGGCCAGGCTGGGCGCCGGCGTGGCGCGTATCGGCACCTTTACCGTGGCCGATGACTTGGCCAACGGGCAACTGGTGCCGTTGCTGGAGGCTTACAACCCTGGTGATCGGGAACCGATTCATGCGGTGTTCGTCGGCGGCCCGGCGATGCCGGCGCGGGTGCGGGTGTTTGTGGACTTTCTGGTTGAGCAGCTATCTGGCGGCCTGTAGAGCCGGCCTCAGGTCGCGACAGGGCCGCCAACGCACCGTCGAATTCCGGCAGGCACGGTCGATTCATACCGCTGTCTTGGCCCTGTACAAGACGTGCATGCCACAACTGAAAGACCCGTTCGGTAACCGCATGGCGGTTGCATCACTGGGTGACAGAGCCGGTGATGGTGTGCAACGACTGCAGCCTGATCTGACACCGATACCGTCCGTTAGGTTATCTTCGACGCTTCACTGTACCGCCCGGGCCAGACCACCATGCGCATTGTCATTCCCGACGACTACCAGGATGTAATCCGTACCCTCGATTGCTTCGGCAAGCTGAGCGGGCATGCTGTCAGCGTCCTTCATGAGCACCCGCCTGCCACGCTGGAACAACTTGCAGCACGCTTTGCCGATGCCGACGCCCTGGTACTCACCCGCGAACGCACACGCATCGACGCCGCCTTGCTCGACCGCCTGCCCAACCTCAAGCTGATCAGCCAGACCGGCAAGGTGTCCAGCCACCTCGACCTGGCTGCCTGCACCGCGCGCGGCATTGCCGTGACCGAGGGGCGGGGATCGCCGGTAGCGCCTGCCGAACTGGCCTGGGCGCTGATCCTCAATGCCCGCCGGCAACTGGTGCCGGCCATTGATGCCTTCCGCCAAGGTCAATGGCAGGTCAACCTGGGCCAGGCGCTGGCCGGGCAGACGCTGGGCATCTGGGGCTATGGCAAGATCGGCCAGCGCCTGGCGCGTTATGCGCAGGCCTTCGACATGCCCGTGCTGGTGTGGGGCAGCGACAGCAGCCGCGCCGCAGCCAAAGCCGATGGCCACGCTGCTGCCGCCTCGCGCGAGGCGTTTTTTGCCGAGGCGGATATTGTCAGCCTGAACCTGCGCCTTTCGGATCAGACACGCCATGGGGTGACCTTCGACGATCTGTCCCACATGAAGCCCGATGCCTTGCTGGTGAACGTCAGTCGCGCAGAACTGATTGCACCAGGCGCATTACTGCAGGCATTGGATGCCGGGCGGCCGGGCTACGCGGCGGTGGATGTTTATGAGGAAGAGCCGTTACTCGACCCGGCCCATCCCCTGCTGCGCCACCCACGTGTACTCAGCACGCCCCACTTGGGGTATGTGGAGAAGAACGGCTACGAGCTGTACTTCGGTGACGCCTTCGACAATGTGCTGGCGTTTTTCGAAGGGGTGCCGAAGAACGTCGCCAACCCGCAAGCTTTGGCACTTCAACGCTTAAACCCGGCGCAGCCTTGAAGTTGTCCTAATCAAGCAGGTGCAGCCCCAGCGTAAAGACCGCCACGGCCAAGGCGAGCAACGACACGGCATGACGTTCCAGATACGCTGGCCAACCGGGCGCTGACTGCGACGCGCATCCACATTGGTGCTTGGCCAGGCCGGTCAACCGCGCCTCCACACTGTCCATGCGGTCTGCCTGGGCGCTGGTTGCCAGTACGAGCTTCTTCAGCGCCGTGGTCACCGTGATGGACAGCTCCTCCCGAGCCTGGTTGCTGGCGGCCAGTTGCTGCTGGCACTGCTCAAGGCTCTTGCGGATCGCCCCTTCTTTCTGCACGCGGGCCAGGGTACTTGCCACCAGCTTTTTGTTCAGCGCCTCGATACTGGCCTGCAGTGCTTCGTGTTCGGTGGCCCGCAGGGTCGAAGCGTCCGCCTCAAGGTGGGGCTCGTGCATCCTGTTCCCACTCGCCTCGGCAAGCGGAGTCAGGGTGCCGTGTTCATGTAGCTGGTTCATCAATCACTATCCGGATACTGCGGTAAGGGGCGAGAAGCTATCAAATTGACATCATCGGATCCACTGATGAGTCGCGCAATTCGCGGCTTTCGTCAGAGCGTGCGCGTACACTTGCCTTCAAGCCACTCGCAGGAGCCGCTTCATGCCCTACCCCATTGAAGAAAAACTGGTCATCGGCGTTGCCTCGAGTGCGCTGTTCGACCTCTCCGTTTCCGATGACATCTACCAGACACAAGGTGTCGAGGCCTACCGCCAACATCAGGAACAGAACCTGGACGAGCCGTTTCCCAGGGGGGTGGCGCTGCCGTTCATTCGCCGCTTCCTGAGCATCAACAAGGCGTTCCCCGACCAGTTGCCGGTAGAAGTGGTGCTGCTCTCGCGCAACTCGCCGGAAACCGGCCTGCGGGTGTTCCGCTCCATCAGCCACTATCAGCTAGACATCACCCGTGCGGCATTCATGTCGGGCCGCTCGCCCTACGAGTACATCCCCGCGTTCAATGCTTCGCTGTTCCTCAGTGCCAACGAGGAAGATGTGCAAAAGGCCATCGACGCCAACTACCCTGCCGGGCGTGTGCTGCCTACACGCATCTACGATGATGAAATCGACACCGAGCTGCGGGTGGCCTTCGACTTCGATGGCGTGATTGCCGACGACGAGGCAGAGAGTGTGTACAAGCGCAACGACAACCTGGACGACTTTCAGGAACACGAGCGCGTGCACAAGGGCACCCCGCATTCGCCGGGGCCCTTGGCAGACCTTTACCGCAAGCTCTCGCGGATACGTATGCTGGAGGACCGCAAGCTGGCCGAAGACCCGACGTACCAGCGGATCCTGCGCATTGCCATCGTCACGGCGCGCAACGCGCCTTCGCATGAGCGAGTAGTGACGACCTTGAAGGATTGGGGCGTATCGCCGGATGAGTGCTTTTTTCTAGGCGGTATGGATAAACCCAGGGTGTTGTCGATATTGAAGCCACATGTGTTTTTCGACGACCAGCGCACGCACTTGCAATCGCCAGCGGGGAACCTGCCGATGGTGCATGTACCGTTCGGGGTGGCGAACAGGGTGCGCTCGCCTCAGGCACCAGACCTGGAGCAGGATCAACTGCCAACCTGCGCATTACCATGCACGCCATAAAGCGCCGCGCCGGCGAGCGGGTGCTGCAGTCTGCGGGCTCGCTGTTCAGCTTGCCCAACAAGACTGACGAATGATGCTGCAGAAATTCCCCGGCCGAAAGGCCGGCTCTTTGTCCGCGATGACATCCGCCTTCACATTACCAAAGGTGGTCTGCGGCTTATGCCGGATCCCCTCGTAAAACGCCTGGATGATGGCCTCCTTGAAATCCCCCCCACGCGGGTGAGCATGCACCACCGCATCCCGTGCGGCATTACCCAGCCCCTCGTGATGCAGCCCCAGTACATCGGTCTCCACCCCCGCCGTTACCAGGGCTATCAGGGGGTGCATGTGCTCTGGAATTCCCGGCGTGGTATGCAGCGCGATCGCTGTCCACACGCGTTCGACATCGCGCTCGTCCACGCCACGACACTGTAGGAAATCACGCGCTGCGTTGGCGCCATCAACCTCGAAGCGGCAGCATTCGCTACTGTGCTCATGGGTCAACCCCATGTCATGGAACATACAACCCGCGTAAAGCAGTTCGCTGTCATAACGCAGCCCTAACCGCTGCCCGGCAAGGGCAGCAAAATAGAAAACCCGGCTGGAATGGTGGAAGAGCAGTGGTGAAGCCGTGTCGCGCACAAGTTCTGTGATTTCCCGGGCCATGGCGCTGTCAGGCACCTGGATACCGGCGATGGATGAGGACATGGTCGCTCCTTGGGTGGGTTGATGACGCGGTCAGTTTGCGGCTGCGCGCCAATGTCCTCAATTGACTTGTAACGCCATATACTGCCATTGTCGATGAATAACGGACTTGCTGTAAACTGCCTGGAGCCATCATGCCCCCTCCTCCCATTACCGTCGCCATTCTGGCCATGCCCGGCGTACAACTGCTGGATGCCAGCGGCCCGCTCGATGTTTTCGCCGAGGCTAACCGCCAAGCCGGTCGTGACGCCTATCGCCTGCTGCTGCTGGCTTGCGAGCCAGGGCCGCTGGTCAGCTCTTCCGGCACTCGGTTGGTCGCTGACGGCTGGATCGGGGAAGCGCTGGGAGCCATCGACACCTTGCTGGTTGCCGGCACGCCACATGCCGCTGACCAGTACCTGCGCCCGGGCATTCTTGATTGGCTGCGCCTGCGCGCTGGTACTTGCCGCCGCTACGGCTCGGTATGCACCGGGGCATTTGCCCTGGCAGCTGCGGGGTTGCTGGATGATCGCCGCGCGACCACCCACTGGTCCGTGGTGCAAACGCTGGCCGAGCGTTATCCCCGGGTGCAAGTGGACGCCGATGCCATTCAGGTGCACGACGGCAAACTGCGTACTGCCGCCGGGGTGACGGCTGGCCTGGATTTGGCCCTGTCCCTTGTGGAAGAGGACCTTGGGGGTAACGTTGCCAAACAGGTAGCGGGACAGCTGGTGATGTACTTCAAACGGCCTGGCGGGCAACTGCAGTTCAGCCGCCAAGGCGGCACGTCACCTGTCGGGCGCTCGGCGCTACAAGAATTGCAGCGGTACGTGGCCGCCAACCCGGCACTGGACCATGGGATTGCCTCCCTGGCTGCAAGGGTTGGGCTCAGCCCCAGGCATTTTGCACGGGTATTTCAACACGATGTAGGCATGACACCGGCAGCCTGGGTGGAGTTGGCACGTGTGAGTGCCGCACGGGCGCGACTGGAAACTGGGCGGGAGGCGCCAAAGCAAGTGGCCGCGCTGTGTGGGTTTGCCAATGCCGACACGTTGCGGCGAACGTTTGTGAAGCATGTGGGGGTGACGCCGGCTGAGTATCGCAAGCGGTTTGGGCGGCCAAGGTGAGTGCTGTCGCGCCAGAGCGACACCCTTGACCCACGCCTGCTCGCCGCCGCATGCTCGAGCGCTTCCACCCACACTCAAGGAACGATTGCATGAAGCTGGAAACGCTTGCCATCCATGCGGGCTTCAGCCCCGACCCAACCACCAAGGCGGTGGCCGTACCGATCTACCAGACCACCTCCTTCGCCTTCGATGACACCCAGCACGGCGCCGACCTGTTTGACCTGAAAGTTGCCGGCAACATTTACTCGCGCATCATGAACCCCACCAACGACGTGCTCGAGCAGCGCATGGCCGCCCTGGAAGGCGGGGTCGGCGCGCTGGCCGTAGCCTCGGGCATGGCGGCTATCACCTACGCCATCCAGACCGTCGCCGAAGCCGGCGACAATATCGTCTCGGTGGCCAAGCTGTACGGTGGCACCTACAACCTGCTGGCGCACACCCTGCCGCGCATGGGGATCCACACCCGCTTCGCGGCCCATGACGACATCGCCGCCCTCGAAGCGCTGATCGACGCGCGTACCAAAGCGGTATTCTGCGAGTCCATCGGCAACCCCGCCGGCAATATCGTCGATATCGCCGCGCTGGCCGAAGCCGCCCACCGCCACGGTGTGCCGCTGATCGTCGACAACACCGTGGCCACCCCGGTGCTGTGCCGGCCGTTCGAGCACGGCGCCGACATCGTCGTACACTCGCTGACCAAGTACATCGGCGGTCACGGCACCAGCATCGGCGGCATCGTCATCGACTCCGGCAAATTCCCCTGGGCCGAAAACAAGGAACGCTTCGCCCTGCTCAACACCCCCGACCCGTCCTACCACGGCGTCACCTACACCGAAGCTTTCGGGCCTGCCGCCTTCATCGGCCGCTGCCGTGTGGTGCCCTTGCGCAACACCGGCGCCGCGCTGTCGCCGTTCAACGCCTTCCTGATCCTGCAAGGCCTGGAAACCCTGGCCTTGCGCATGGAGCGCCATACCGAGAACGCGCTAAAGGTCGCCCATTACCTGCAAGCCCACGAGCAGGTGGCCTGGGTGAAGTTCGCCGGGCTGCCCGACCACCCCGAACATGAACTGGCCCAGCGCTACACCGGTGGCAAGCCGGCGTCGATCCTGTCGTTCGGTATCAAGGGTGGCCAGGCGGCTGGCGCGCGCTTCATCGACGCGTTGCAGTTGGTGGTACGCCTGGTGAATATCGGCGACGCCAAGTCACTGGCCTGCCACCCCGCCTCCACTACCCACCGTCAGCTCAACGACGAGGAACTGGAGAAGGCCGGCGTGCCACGGGACATGGTGCGCCTGTCGATCGGCATCGAACACAGTGACGACATCATCGCCGACCTGGCCCAGGCCTTGGAGGCCAGCCGCGGCTGATTCCTCCGCGCCCTACCCAATGTCGAAGGCGGGCGCACCTTCATCAAGCCTGGATGCACCCGCAATGACCCTGTTTTACCTGAAACTCACCATCACCCCCCTGCTGATGTGGGCCATCTCCCTCGCCTCCCGGCGCTGGGGAGGCCTGCTAGGCGGTTTGCTGTCGGGCCTGCCGATCACCTCGGCGCTGGTGATGACCTTCCTGTGCCTGGAACAGGGCACGGCCTTCGCCCTGGGCGCGTTGCCCGGCGCACTGGGCGGCCTGGCGGCGGTGCAGGCCACCTACACCGTCTACCTGCTGGCCACGCGCACACTCGGCATCGCCGTGGCCGTACTGCTGGCGTTGCTGTTCTATGGCCTGGCCGCCTATGCCTTTACCCACTGGGGCAGCCTGTACCTGTCGATTGCAGTGGCGTTGGTGCTGATCGGCGTGCTGATCCGCGCCAGCGGCCGCGAGCCCAAACCTGATACCTTGGCCCGCCCCCGGCACCGGCACTGGGAAATCCCGTTGCGCATGGTATCTGCCACGTCCCTGCTGATGATCACCACCAGCCTGGCCAGTTGGCTGGGCCCGGCGACCAGCGGGATGCTGGCGCCGATTCCGGTGATTGCGTGGCCACTGGTGGTGTTCGCCCATGTGCAGGGCGGGCGAGCCGGGATGGCGGCGATGGTGCGGGGCAATGCGATCGGCGCGGTGGGGGTGATTGCGTTCTATCTGGTCTTGGCGGGGCTGCTGGAAACGTGGGGCGTTGGCGTGACCATCGGGCTGGCCATGCTGTGCGCTGTGGTGCTGACCATTGGGCTGGCCGCTGTGTTACGGCGGCGTTGATAGGCCGCTGGGGCTGCTTCGCAGCCCATCTATAGACGGTGCCCAGGCCTGACTCACGCTGTATCAGGCGCGGTTTGGATGGCTGACAAGGCAGGCACGCTTCGGTCACAATCGGTCGCCTGGTCCACGCTGGGAAGCACTGCATGCTCACTACCCTCGCCATCGGCAACTACCGCTCGATCAACCACCTGGTGCTGCCGCTGGGCCAACTCAACCTGGTGACCGGCGCCAATGGCAGCGGCAAATCCAACCTGTACAAGGCACTGCGCCTGCTGGCCGAAACCGCACAGGGCGGTGTGGTCGAAGCCCTCGCCCGTGAAGGCGGGCTGGATTCGACCTGGTGGGCCGGCCCAGAAACCAGCGCACGAATGCGGCGCGGCGAAGTGCCCATCCAAGGCCAGCATCCGAGCGAAGCCAGGCGCCTGCGCCTGGGCTTTGCCACCGAGGACTTCGGGTTTGCCATCACCCTCGGCCTGCCAATTCCCCTGCCGTATCCGACCGCGTTCATGCTCGACCCCGAAATAAAGTGTGAAGCCATCTGGGGCGCTGGCGCCTATCGGCCCTCGTCCTTGCTGGTCGAGCGCAAGAACGCCCTGGTGCGGGCCCGCGAGGGCAACAGCTGGGCGGTGCTCGATCAGCATGCTGACAGCGGCGAGAGCTTCTTCAACATCGTCGGCCGGCCCCGCCAGGCACCGGAAATCGGTGACCTGCGCGCATTCATCAATAGCTGGCGGTTTTACGATCACTTCCGGATTGACCGTGATGCGCCTTGCCGTCAACCCCAACTGGGCACTCGCTCGCCGGTACTGCATCACGACGGGCGCAACCTTGCCTCGGCGTTGCAGACCATTATCGAAATTGGCGATGTGGAGGATCTGGTGGAAGCGCTGAATGACGCGTTTCCCGGCAGCCGTCTGGAGATCAATGCGCCACCTGGCGGGCTGTTCAGTGTAAGGCTGCACCAGCACGGGCTTTTGCGCCCGCTCGAGGGTGCTGAATTGTCGGACGGCACCCTGCGTTATCTTCTACTGATGGCCGCCCTGCTCACACCACGGCCGCCATCGCTGATGGTGTTGAACGAACCGGAAACCAGTCTGCACGCAGACCTGCTCCCGGCCTTGGCACGGCTGATCATTCGTGCATCGGGCCGTAGCCAGGTTTGGGTGGTATCGCACAGTGCGCAATTAATCAACGCGCTGGCAGCCTGTGACGGGTGCAATGTGCTAGAGCTGGAAAAAATACAAGGGCAAACCCAGCTGCGGGGGGTTGGGTTGCTGGATGAGCCGCTGTGGCGCTGGGCTGACTGAATTCAAGTGACGGTACGAGCCCGGCATGACTAACCGGCCCCGGTAATCTCGTCCATGAACTGGGTAAGAAAGGTTTCAAGCCGGGTATGACGCTCGGCAGCGAGGCGAGCCCCTTCTTGGGTTTTAAAGCCCGAGGCGAGCTTGAGCAGTTTGGTCTGGAAGTGCTCGATGGCATACGCCCCGTCCTGGTACGCCCTCTGCTGCGCGAAAGGATTCTCGAAGTCATAGAGCGCCGACCCCATTCGCCCGGAGACGTAAAAACACCGGGCAATACCCACCGCGCCTATGGCGTCAAGCCGGTCACTGTCCTGAAGGATGCAGGCCTCAAGTGTCAGCGGTTCGAACCCCGCCGAGTAACTGTGCGTTTTGATCGCATGCACTACCTGCTCAACACGCACACTCGGCCAGCCCATCTCAGCAAGGACTGATGCAGCCTTGTTCGCCGACAACGTCGAGGCCTGCCCACGTAACGGCGAATGCTTTTCCACTGCCACACAGTCGTGCAGCACCGTCGCCGCAAGCAAGATTTCAAGGTCGCCACCCTCTACCCGCTGGATCCGGTGCGCATTGACCCACACGCGCTGAATATGGGCCAAGTCGTGGGAGCCATCACGCTGGTCGGACGGCAGATACTTCAGCAAGTCAGTGGCAAGAGACTGATAAGGGGCAAACGCTTCGCGGGTCATCTTCGGTAGGTTCCATTTCCGGTGAATGCACGGGTTCACGGGCGCCGTCCGGACGCTGCCCTGGGCAAGTACCGAGAGCATGCATGTCGGTTTCAAAGCCTGTACAGCACTGGCAGGAGCAGCCTTGTGCTGCGATGAGGATGTTACTGCCAAAGTAGATCCTCAGCCCTATCAGCACCTTGCTACTAAGTATTTCCGTCAACAACACGTTTGTTACTGGGAGCACTTGTATTCGATCAGCAAGGAGTCAATGGATGTCCGCTCGCTTTTCCTCCCCCGCCACCCGTATTCGCCAAACCGCACTAGCGGTCAGCTTCGCGGGCTCGCTGCTGGGCACTGCACATGCCTGGGCCGAGCCTGTGGGTTACAGTATCCCGGCAGGGTCATTGGCTCACGCACTCGACCAGTTTGCCGACGCCAGCGGGGCAGTCATCAGTTTCAGCCATGAAGAAGTCGCAGGCTTGCACAGCAAAGGGCTGCACGGCAATTACGCGCTGCATCAGGCGTTGGCAGAACTGCTGCAAGGCAGTGGCTTGCAGGTGCAGGCAGCGGGCGACAAGCGCTTCATGCTGATTAGCTCTGAACAGGATGGCGCCATGGAGCTTGCGGCAACCACCGTCTCCAGCATGGCCCTGGGTGCCACCACCGAAGGCACCGGCAGCTACACCACCGGCTCGGTCAATACCGCAACCGGGCTGCGGCTGTCGGCACGCGAGACACCCCAATCGGTCAGCGTGGTCACCCGCCAGCAGATTGAAGACCAGAACCTGAACGATGTTGCCCAGGTGCTTGAACAGACACCGGGCGTGGTCGTTGACAGCATGGGGCCCGCCGGCAGCGACGCCAACCATATCTACGTGCGCGGCTTCGAGGTCGGCAGCATCCAGGTGGACGGCATCAACCGCCCCGATACCTTTGGCTTCAGGGACGACCTCTCCGACATGGTGTCCTACGACCGGGTAGAGGTAGTGCGCGGTGCCACGGGCCTGATGTCAGGCACTGGCGACCCGGGCGCCACCGTCAACCTGATCCGCAAGAAGCCGACCCTGGAAACACAACGCAAGCTGACCTTGAAAGCGGGCTCGTGGGACAACTACCGCACCGAACTGGACGTTTCTGGCAAGCTGACGCAAAGCGGCAATGTCCGCGGGCGTTTTGTCGCCTCCAATACCGACAGCCAGAGCTACGTCGACCGCCAATCGCTGGAACGGCAGGTGGCCTATGGGGTGCTGGAGTGGGACATCACCGACAGCACGATGCTGACAGCAGGTGCGGAATATCAGGAGATGGACAACGACGGGGCAGGCAACCACGGCTTCCCGATGTTCAATTCAGATGGCAGTCACTTCAGCCCCTCCCGCACGTTCAATTCAGCTTCGGACTGGAGCTATCACAAGCGTCGCACCAAGACGGTATTCACTACGCTGGAGCATCAACTGGACAACGGCTGGCAGTTGAAAGTGAATGCCGAACACAGCCGTCGCAGCTATGACGACACCTTTGCCACCGCTGCCAGCGGCACCGTCAAGCCCGATGGCAGTGGCATCAGCACCTGGACGGGGCGTTGGGCCGGCGAGCCCCGGCAGACCTCGTTCGACCTGTCGGCGTCGGGCCCGTTCGAGCTGTTTTCACGCGAGCACCAAGCCTACCTCGGGGCCAGTCACTACCGCGCCTACTACCGCAACGACGGTTACCCACTGTGGACGATCCAGACCATCGACAACATTTACACCTGGGACGGTTCGCTGGCGATACCGGACGCCATCCATGCCAAATCCTCGGAAGACGCGCTGGATGAAACCCAGGACGGCCTGGTGGCTTCGGTACGCTGGAGCCTGGCGGATGACCTGTCGCTGATTACCGGGGCGCGGCTGATCGACTGGAAACGCGACGAAACCTCTACCACCCTGTCGTCCGGCGCGACAAGCCGCACTTCGCGTAGCGAAACCGGGGTCGTCACGCCCTACCTTGGCCTGGTGTATGACCTCAACGAGCACTGGTCGGCCTATGCCAGTTACACCACCATTTTCAAACCGCAGAGCAACAAGGATATCAACGGGACCTACCTGGACCCGTTGGAAGGCGTTAACTACGAGCTCGGTCTGAAGAGTGAGTTCTGGGACCAGCGCCTGACCGCGGCTTTCAGCGTTTTCGAGGTACACCAGGACAACCTGGCGGTAGCCGACGGAAGCAACCTGGCGCCAGACGGCAACCAGGCCTACCGTGCCGAATCGGGTACCAAGACACGTGGTTTCGAGATGGAAATGGCGGGCGAGATTTTGCCTGATTGGCAGGTCTCGGCCAGCTACACCTATGCGGTAAGCAAGGATTCGGACGGCGACCGCCTGAACACTGAAATACCGCGAGACACCTTGAAACTGTTCACCAGCTACCGCCTGGCGACCCTGCCACAGTTGAAGGTGGGGGGTGGTGTGCGCTGGCAGGGTACCGAATATTACAAGAGCGCCGGGCCCAACAACGAAACGTTCACCCAGGACCCCTACAGCGTGGTCGACCTGATGGCTCAATATGCCTTCACACCGCAGACCAGCGTTTCACTGAACCTCAACAACGTGTTTGACAAAACCTACTACACGGCGATTGGCGCGCGCGGCTGGTATGGCAGCCCACGCAGCGCCACGGCCACGTTGGTGTACGCGTTCTGACCCGCCAAGGCGACGCCTGATGGCCCCTGAGTTCGCAGATCAGAACACCGACCATCCGATCCGCGAACTGAGCAGCTCAAGCGCCGCCATCCCGGCCAGGGAGTTGCCCGCAGCGTTCAACTCCGGCGACCACACGCATACGGTAAATTGCCCCGGCACGATCGCCACGATCCCGCCACCCACGCCACTCTTGCCAGGCAAACCCACCCTGAAGGCAAAATTCCCCGCCTCGTCATATAGCCCGCTGGTGGCCATGATCGAGTTCACTTGTTGGGTCTGGCGCCGTGTCAGGATCTGCTCACCGCTGTGCTTGCAGAACCCGTCATTGGCCAGGAAGCAGAATGCCCGCGCCAGGTCCAGGCAGTTCATTTGCAGTGCGCAGTAACTGAAGTAACTGCGCAGCACCGTCTCGACCTCGTTATGGAAGTTGCCAAATGACTGCATCAGGTACGCCATGGCAGCGTTGCGCGCGCGAAACTGATATTCCGAATCAGCGACCCGGGTATTGATCGAGATGTGAGGGTTGCCTGAAAGCCGTCGGACAAAATCGCGCATCGACAACGTGGGGGCCGCGAAGCGCGACTGATTGATATCGCAGATCACCAATGCCCCGGCATTGATGAACGGGTTACGCGGCCGCCCGCGCTCGAACTCCAGCTGCACCAACGAGTTGAACGGCTGCCCCGAAGGCTCATGCCCCAGCCGCTCCCAAATGGCTTCCCCCGAATGGCCAATGGCCTGAACCAGGCTGAACACCTTGGAAATGCTCTGCACCGAGAATGGCACCTGCGCGTCGCCTGCGCAGTGATAACTGCCATCGTTGCCATAGACAGCGATGCCCAGCTGGTTCGCCGGCACGTCCGCCAGCGCGGGAATGTAGTCAGCGACTTTGCCCTTGCCGATCAAGGGACGTACTTCTTCGAGAATCTCGTTCAACAGCGTTTGCATGGAAGGCCCTGTATCAATCCCCAGACGACGGCGAGGGGCAGTCTTCTTGACGAAGACCGAGCGGGAGAGATCACACATTCAGAAACAAATCACCGTAAGCGTCGTCATCGCCAGGAAGATCGCCGCGCGTTACGGCCGTGAAGGCAGCTGTAAAAAGCTGCGAGGGCCGGCCACGCGCCGCACCGATGTTGTGGGAATTTCCCCAACGATCCGGCCATCACGCGGCTGGCTGGGTAAAACGGATCGAAGCGTGGATTGGGGTTTCAAAAATCAATGAATACGGCGAGTGCACTGAGCAGCAAACAGAGGCTCGCGACAGCCGTTAAATGCACGCGCATCGGCAGATACCACCCAGGCACCGCTTGCGCCAGTTTGCGATCCTGCCAAAGATGGCCGATAAAACCAAAGGTCAACACTAGACACCCCACCGGCACAGGCAGCAACGCGCCAACCCAACCGATCAGGGCCGGTATAACGCTCCACACCAGTCGCTCTTGACGCTGCTTCGCGGGCAACCCCTGCAACGTCATGGCGAACCCCCAGTGCAGGGCACCGACGAAGCTCAATATCACCGCGCCATAGCCAACCAGCATCATCGAGAAAAACGCTCGATACTCAGCCCAAAAAAGGATGAGCAGCGTCAAACCAATAAACGGCAGCAGACCGCCGTACCCCAGGGCAGCGAAGCGGCTTGGAGATAACGCAGTAGCATCGGTATTCATCTGGGCGCCCCTTCGCGACGGTTCAGGACCGGACGTCAACTGTGTCGTCCAATGAGGTTAAGGAATTCGTGCCGCGTAGAGGGGTCGTCGCGAAATTCACCTAACATCACGGATGTCATCATCACCGAGTTCTGCTTCTCTACCCCGCGCATCATCATGCACATATGCTTGGCTTCGATCACGACCGCCACTCCTGCAGCATCCGTGACTTCCTGCACGGCATACGCGATTTGCCGCGTGAGGTTTTCCTGTATCTGTAAACGACGAGCGAACATGTCCACCACGCGTGCAACCTTGGAAAGGCCTAACACGCGTCCTGTTGGCAGGTACGCGACATGAGCCTTGCCAATAAACGGCAGCATGTGGTGTTCGCACAATGAGTAGAGCTCAATGTCACGCACCACAATCATTTCATCGTTTTCACTCTCGAACAGAGCACCGTTTACAACCTCGTGAAGATCCTGGGCATACCCGTTGCACAAGTACTGCATCGCTTTTGCCGCACGCTGGGGTGTGTCCAGAAGCCCTTCGCGCTGCGGGTTCTCACCAATGCCGACGAGGATTTCATGAAAGTGCTCGGCTAACGAATGTGACATTTGGACTCCTCACCGCTACAGCGGTGCCCGCCATCGGGATGTGGTAGCCAGGCCAAGCGTGGCCTCAATCGACAGAACAGCCTGTAAAGAACCGAAAACAGGGGACGTAGCGGGCGCCAGGCCAGTGGCGCGACCCACAGGCCCACATCGGCAGCACGCCAACTCCACAAGGTGGCGTCCAAGCCTGTAACCCAGTGCCCGCTCGCGAACCGTCCATGCAGGCATGACCTCAGTTGTTCAACCGTGAAGCCCAACGCCCCTGCATCGAAATCATTAGCACTGATGTCAACCAGTGTGAGCTTTCCACCGGTCGAGTGCCTGCGCAGGAAGGCGATCTCCCGAGCGCACAATGGGCAGGCGCCGTCGAAGTACAGGGTGAAGGGCCACTTGCAATACATGTACAACCTCTCATGCTTGTACAGGTTTTTGTATAAGTTAGCTGAAACCAGGAAATTCGCAATGGGGGGGGTTATAGGGGGCTGGGGGGTGTTCGCCGGTGGATTTGTG